>DJWG01000075.1 GCA_002440945.1 Rhodobacteraceae bacterium UBA6236
GTCTGGGCCATCGGCACCGGCCGCACCCCGACGCTTGAGCAGATTGCCGAGGTCCACGCCTTCCTGCGCCGCGAATTGCGCCGCCGCTTCGGGCCCGCGGGCGAAGCGATGCGGCTTCTCTATGGCGGGTCGGTGAAGCCCGACAACGCGGCAGCGATCTTTGCCGTGGCGGATGTCGACGGCGCGCTGGTCGGCGGGGCCAGCCTGAAGGCCGCCGATTTCGGCGCCATCATCGCAGCGCTGGAGGCAGCGAACGCCTGAGTCTGTTTGCGTCTTTCGATGTCGCGCCCGTCACCGACAAGCGGGGCGCGCCTTGGCAGGGTGGCGCGGCTCGCCCTATCGAAAGCCTTCCCGTGACAGCCGCGCCGATGCCCGCCCTAGCCCAGAACAGCCGCATGACGGCCAACCTGATCGGCATGGCATCGATGCTGATCTGGGCCACCGGCTTTCCGGCGGTGGACCGGCTTTTGCCGATCTTCGGGCCGCTGCCCCTGACGGCGCTGCGGATGGGAACCGCGATCCTGCTTCTTGTGCCGCTCTGGTTCCTCATGGACGGATCGCGTGCCCTCGCGCGCGCGCCCTGGGTCCGCGGCATGTGGATCGGTGCCGTAGGGTTTGGCCTCGGGGCTTTCCTGATCGTCCTGGCGCAGCAGATGACCGATGCCGTCACGGTCGCGATCATCTCATCGACCATGCCGGTCATCGGCATCGCGCTTGAATGCCTGTTCGATGGCCGCCGCCTGACGCCGCTGCTGCTTCTGGGGCTGGCGCTGGGGATTCTTGGCGGAACGCTGGCCTATCTGTCGGGGATCGGCAGCATGGGCCTTGGCCTTGGCGCGCTGGTGGCCTTCGGTTCGACCCTGGCCTTCACCTGGGCCTCGCGCGAAACGGTGCGCGGCCTTCCCGGGATGTCGTCCATCGGGCGCGCGGCGATCACCTTCACCGGCGCGGCAGCGGCGACGACGGTCGCCGCCCTGATCGCCGGCGCGCTGGGCAAGGCCAACGTCCAATGGGCAGCCATCGACCTGAACAACGTGATGATGCTGGCCTATTACGGCATCGCGTCGCTGGCGATCTCGCAGGCGCTCTGGATCGTCGCGGTCGGGCGGCTGGGCATCGGCATCGCGGCCATGCACATCAATGCCGCCCCCTTCTACACCATGATCATCGTCTGGCTTCTGGGCGCGGCCTTCAACTGGCCGCAGGCGGGCGGCGCGGCGCTGGTGCTTCTGGGGGTATTGGTGGCCCAGCGCCCGCAGAAGTGAAGCCCGGGCCACGGAGACAATGTCCGTCCCTGCACCCTACAACGGCAGATGCGTCGTCGCCTTGATTTCTTCCATGCTCAGCAGCGCCGTGACGTTGTAGATCCGCACTTCGGAAATCAGCGCCTGGTAGAACACGTCATAGGCCCGCGCGTTCTTGACCCGCACCTTCAGGATATAGTCGATGTCCCCCGCAAGCCGATGCGCCTCAAGCACCTCGGGACGCTTGCGCACCGTTTCAAGGAAGGCCTTCTGCCAGTCCGCCTCATGTTCCGAGGTGCGGATCAGGACGAAGAAGCAGGCTTCAAGCCCCAGGGCATCGGGGTCCAGAATCACCGTCTGCTGCCGGATGACGCCCTGTTCGCGCATCTTGCGGATCCGGTTCCAGACCGGGGTCTTGGACGAACCGACCTTGCGGGCGATCTCATCCAGCGAGCGGTCAGCATTCTCTTGCAGTTCGGCAAGGATTTTCCGGTCGATCTCATCAAGCTGGACTGCCATTCCAATTTCCTCCAGAACGGAAAACGAAACCCGCAAACCCAAGGCGGAACGGGATTACGTTCCTTTTGTCGCCAAGGGTATAGCCGAAAGCAAGAAAATTTTCCTATATTAGGCCAAGAATTGCCCTCCCCACCCGAAAGCCAGAGAACGGAAAGCCTAGCCGATGTCGCGTCGATACATCCCCAAGGTCGTCACTGCCAACGCTCTGGTCGAGGGCGATGTCATCTACCAGACCGCCGATGACCGCTGGTCGCGCCACCACCACGAAGCCGAACTGATCGAGGACGAAGCCCACGCGCAGTTGCGTCTTCTGAACGCTTCTGCGCAAAAGCACCTCGTCGTCGGGCCTTATCTGGCCGATGCGAAAGCCGGGCCCAACGGGCCGGAGCCGATCCATTTCCGCGAGACATTCCGCACCCGGGGTCCGTCGAACTACGTCCACGGCAAGCAGGCAGTCACCGCGCGGGAGAGCGAGAATGTATAAGTACAGCGACTTCGACACCGCCTTCGTCGCCGAACGCAACCGCCAGTTCCGCGCCCAGGTCGAACGCCGCATCTCCGGCGCGCTGACCGAGGATGAATTCCGTCCGCTGCGGCTGATGAACGGGCTTTACCTGCAGCTTCACGCCTACATGCTGCGGGTGGCCATTCCCTACGGCACGCTCCGTTCGGCCCAGATGCGCCAGCTGGCCTATATCGCCGACCGCTGGGACAAGGGCTACGGCCACTTCACCACCCGTCAGAACATCCAGTACAACTGGCCGAAGCTGAAGGATGTCCCCGACATCCTCGAAGCCCTGGCGCAGGTCGAGATGCATTCGATCCAGACCTCGGGCAACACGATCCGCAACGTGACCGCCGACCACTTTGCCGGCGCCGCCGCGGATGAGATCGAAGACCCCCGCCCGGTGGCCGAACTGATCCGGCAATGGTCGACCGACCACCCGGAATTCCAGTTCCTGCCGCGGAAATTCAAGATCGCCGTCACCGGCGCACCGGCGGACCGCGCCGTGACCGCCTCCAATGATATCGGCATCCGCACGGTGCTGAACGACAGGGGCGAGATGGGGTATCAAATCCTGGTGGGCGGCGGTCTGGGCCGCACGCCGATGGTCGCGCGCGTCATCCGCGACTTCCTGCCCAAGGCCGACCTGCTGCCCTACCTTGAAGCCATCGTGTCGACCTACAACCTGATGGGGCGGCGCGACAACAAGTTCAAGGCCCGGATCAAGATCACCGTCTTCGAAAACGGCCTCGAAACCTTCCGCGATGCGGTGGAGGAGAAATTCGCGCTGTACCGCAGCCAGTTCGGCGGCGCCGATCAGGACCTGCTGGCCGAGATCGAGGCAGCCTTCGCGCCGCCGGCCTTCCGCAACGCCCCGGTCGATGCCTATGATGCGGGTCTGGCGGCCGATGCGGCGTTCCGCACCTGGGCGGGCACCAACCTGACCGCGCACCGCAACGACAGCCACACCATCGTCACGGTGAGCCTCAAGGCCCATGGCGAGACGCCGGGCGACGCCTCCAGCGACCAGATGCGCCTGCTGGCCGATCTGGCCGACGATTACGGCTATGGCGAACTGCGGATCAGCCACGAACAGAACGTCATCCTGCCGCATGTCCACAAATCCGATCTGCCGGTGCTGTTCGCGCGCCTGCAACAGGCGGGGCTGGCCACGGCGAACGCGGGCCTTCTGTCCGACATCATCGCCTGCCCCGGCATGGACTACTGCACCCTGGCGACCGCCCGTTCGATCCCCGTCGCGCAGAAGCTCGCGCTGCACTTCAAGGCCCTTGGTCTGGAAGAGGAAATCGGCGCGCTGAAGATCAAGATCTCGGGCTGCATCAACGCCTGCGGCCATCACCACGTCGGCCATATCGGCATCCTCGGGCTCGATCGCGCCGGGGTCGAGAACTATCAGGTCACGCTGGGCGGCGATCACACCGAAAACGCCGCCATCGGCGAACGGGCCGGTCCCGGTTTTGCCTATGACGAGATCGTCCCCGCGATCGAACGGCTGCTGCGCGCCTATCTCGAGGTTCGCGCCGACCGTTCGGAAACCTTCATCGACGCGTTCCGCCGCCTTGGACCCGCGCCCTTCAAGGCCGCCCTCTACCCGGCCGAGGCGGAAGATCGCGATGCCGCATAACGCCCGCAACCTGGCCGAAAAGGCCAGCCGCCTGAACGACCGCTACAAGCACCATTCCGCCACCGCCGTCCTTGAACGGGCGCTGCATGACGCGGATGTGGGGCAACTGGCGCTGGTGTCGTCCTTCGGGGCGGAATCGGTGGTACTTCTGCATCTCGTCTCGGTGCTTGCCCCCGCGACCCCGGTGCTGTTCATCGACACGATGATGCTGTTTCCCGAAACGCTGACCTATCAGCAGGAACTGGCCGAACGCTTGCCCCTGACCGATATCCGTACGATCCGGGCCGACGCGGGCGCGGTTTGGCGCGACGACCCGGACGGGACGCTTTACCAGTTCTCGACCGACGCCTGTTGCGATCTACGCAAGACCGTTCCCTTGGAGCGCGCGCTTCAGGGCTTTGGCGGCTGGATCACCGGGCGCAAGCGGTTCCAGGCCAGCACCCGGTCGACCATCGACTTCTTCGAGGCCGAGGGCGAGAAGCGCCTGAAGGTCAACCCGCTGGCCCATTGGGGCCGCGAAGACCTTGAGGAATACATGGTCAACAACCGCCTGCCCCGGCATCCGCTGGTGGCGAAAGGCTATCCCTCGATCGGCTGTGCGCCTTGCACCTCGCCGGTGAAGCCGGGCGAAGATCCGCGGGCAGGCCGCTGGCGCGGGTCGGGCAAGGAAGAATGCGGCATCCACTTCATCAACGGCAAGGTCGTGCGCGGCCCGCTGCCGGCCCAGGGCGACGACGCGAAGGAGAGTGCGGCATGACCACCATCGTGCGCGACGACGGCTTCCATGCCGAGGACTATCAAGGTGCGGTGATCGAGGTCGCCCCGGACACGGCGGCGGCCGACCTGCCGCAGCATTTCGACAACATCGGCCTGATCCGGGTGGCCTTCCCGTCCTTCGCCGATGGCCGGGGCTTCACCCTTGCCCGGCTTTTGCGCGGCAAGGGCTACACCGGGCGCCTGCGTGCCGCGGGCCATGTGATCGCCGATCAATACGCGATGGCGCNNGCTTTGACGAGGTCGAGATCGACGCGGATCTCGCCACCCGCCAGCCCGAGGATCAGTGGCTGTCACGCGCCAATTGGCAGGACCACCACTACCGCGCCCGCCTGCGGGCCTGAGTCCCGCGCGCCCGCGCCGTCATGACGCGGCGCGCGCATCTTTCGCCGCCGGAGGTTTTCCCGTAGAAGACGGACAACCCCGCAACATGCAAAGTTGACATCCGTGAACGATTCCGTCACCCAGCCCGCCAAGACGCTGCCCGATGCGCAGATCGTCACCGCCGTCCAGCACTGGACCGACAGCCTGTTTTCCTTCCGTGTTACCCGGCCCCGGACGCTGCGCTTCCGGTCGGGCGAATTCGTGATGATCGGGCTCCTGGACGACAACGGCAAGCCGCTTCTGCGCGCCTATTCCATCGCCTCGCCCAGCTGGGACGAAGAGCTTGAATTCTATTCGATCAAGGTTCCGAACGGCCCGCTGACCAGCCGGCTTCAGCATATCGAGCCGGGCGACCAGATCATTCTGCGCCCGAAGCCGGTGGGAACGCTGGTGCTGGATGCGCTTCTGCCCGGCGAACGGCTGTGGTTCCTGGCCACCGGCACCGGCATCGCCCCTTTCGCAAGCCTGATGCGCGACCCGGAAACCTATGAACGCTACGACTCGGTCGTGATGATGCACACCTGCCGCACGGCGGCGGAACTGGAATACGGCCGGCAACTGGTCGAGGGGCTGAAGGA
The DNA here is from genome assembly GCA_002440945.1 of Rhodobacteraceae bacterium UBA6236. The sequence goes on from DJWG01000075.1 coordinate 5,650, forward strand.
AGACCCGCTGATCGGCGAATATGCCCACAAGCTGAAATACTACGCCACCACCACACGCGAACAATCGCCGCTGATGGGCCGCATCACCGACAACCTGACCAGCGGCAAGGTCTTTGCCGATCTGGGCATCCACCCGATGGACCGCGCCCATGACCGCGCGATGGTCTGCGGATCGCTGGCCTTCAACATCGACGTGAAGGCGGTGCTGGAAAGCTTCGGCCTGCGCGAAGGCGCCAATTCCGAACCGCTGGAATATGTGGTGGAAAAGGCTTTCGTCGGCGACGGCGTCTAAGACCTTCCGGTTTCAATGTAAAACGCCGCGCAGATCCTGCGCGGCGTTTGTCATGACAAGGCTTTGCGCCCGCAAGTGCGCGCCCGGTTCACTGCGCGGTGGTCGTCGCCGGCGCGGTGGTCGTGGTGGCCGGAGCTTCGGTGGTCGTCGCAGGCGCTTCGGTCGTCGCAGGCGCGGTGGTCGTCGCGGCCGGAGCTTCGGTCGTGGTCGCCGGGGCCGGGGTCGTCTCGGTCTTCTGGCGGAAAGCGAAGAACCAGACGGCCAGGGCCAGCAGGATTACAACGATGATGGCGGTTGTTCTGTTCATTTTTATGCCCCTCAATGGGCGGCTGTTGGTGCCGCATTCTTGGGTATCTTCCAAAAACAGGAAAAAGGAAAGCCCGTCCGCAAATAGCGGCCCAAAGCGCTGAATTGCGGTTGAAAGCCGAGGCCCCGGGCACTATTTTGCGCGGCGATCAATGGATCGCATCCCAGCAACGTCAGAAGGATCGCTGCCATAGCCCGCAGACCGCACAACGCCCCGCCCCAACGCGACACCGGCCCCCGCGTCAACGAACGCATTCGCGCGCCGGAAATTCGCCTGATCGGTGCGGATGGTGAAAACGTAGGTGTCGTCACCCCCGCGCGGGCGATGCAGATGGCCGAGGAAGCCGGGCTTGATCTTGTCGAGATCTCGCCCAACGCGGTGCCCCCGGTCTGCAAGATCATGGACTTCGGCAAGTTCAAGTACGAGTCGCAGAAACGCGAAGCCGAAGCCCGCAAGAAGCAGAAGATCATCGAGATCAAGGAAATCAAGTTCCGCCCCGGCACCGATACTCATGACTACGACGTCAAGATGCGCTCGGTCCTGAAGTTCCTGTCCGAAGGCGACAAGGTCAAGGTGACGCTGCGCTTCCGCGGCCGTGAAATGGCGCACCAGGACCTGGGGGTCGAGCTTCTGAACCGCGTCGCCGCCGATGTGGCCGAAGCGGGCAAGGTCGAATCCATGCCGAAGCTGGAAGGCCGCCAGATGGTGATGATGATCGGCCCGCGCTGATCGACGCCAAGATCGGAAAAGACGGCCCTCCGGCGCTTCCGGGGGGCTTTTTCATGCGCAAGCCTTGGGTTCGGGGGACAGGATGCTCAGCTATCAGCACGGCTATCACGCGGGAAATCTGGCGGATGTGCAGAAACATGCGCTGCTGGCGGTCATGCTGGATTACCTGACGCAGAAGCCAAAACCGCTGAGCTATCTGGAAACCCATTCGGGCCGCGGTCTTTACGCGCTGGACGCGCCCGAGGCGCAGAAGACCGGCGAGGCCGCCGAAGGCATCCTGCGGGTGGGCGGCTGGTTTGCGCCCGATCACCCTTACGCGCGGGTGCTCGCCGATACCCGGGCGCGCTTTGGCGCCAATACCTATCCCGGTTCGCCCCTGATCGCGGCGCAGATGCTGCGGCGCGAGGATCGCCTGACCCTAGCGGAACTCCACCCACAGGAACACGCGGCGCTGCAAGCCATCGCCGGACCCTTCGGCGCAACGGTGCTGCGCGAGGATGGGTTGAAGATGGCGCTGGCCCGGACGCCACCGACGCCCCGGCGCGGGTTGATGCTGATTGACCCGAGCTATGAGGTGAAGGAGGATTACGCCGCCCTGCCCCGCCTGATCGCGACGATCCACGCGAAATGGAACGTGGGCACCATCGCGCTTTGGTATCCGATCCTGACCAGCGGCGCGCATCGTCCAATGCTGGTCACGCTCGAATCGGCCAGCTATCCCAAGATCCTCCGGCACGAGGTTTCGTTCCCGCCCGCCCGTGAAGGGCATGGGATGGTCGGCAGCGGCATGTTCATCCTCAATACCCCCTACGGCACAGAAGACGAGGCCGCGCGGCTGACCGGGCTTTTCGCCGGTTTGCGGGCCTGAACGCAAAAAAGCCGCGCCCCGAAGGGCGCGGCCTGTTCTGACTTGCGAAGCATCAGTCCAGAAGCGAGGTGATCCGGCGCACGCTGGCGCGGCGGTTTTCGCGTTCGGCGCCTTCGGTCTGCACCTTCAGGAACTGCTCGCCATAGCCCTGGACGACCATGTTTTCCGGCGGAACCTTGAAGTATTCGGTCAGCGCCAGCGCCACCGATTCAGCCCGGCGGTCCGACAGCGCGAGGTTATAGGCCGCGCTGCCCACGGCGTCGGTATGGCCTTCGATCAGGAACATCTCGCGCGGGTTGTCCTTGATGAAGGACTGGATCGTGCGTCCCAGCGTCGACAGTGCCCGCGCCTGATCCGGCGTGATCGCGGCCGAGCCGGTTTCGAAGGTGATCGAATTCAGGTCGATCACCGGCACCAGGGCGCGCACTTCGTAGATGTCGCGGACCTGCGCCAGACTGAAGCGGCGACCGATGTTCGCCTCGTTGCGAAGCGCATCGCGCAGCTCGGCCTCGCTCGACGATGGCGAGGCAACGACATGGCGCGCCGGCCGCGGGAGTTCGGACACCACCACAGGGTCATAAGCGACGGTATCGTCGATCAGCATGGTCTGGCGGCCATCCCGGTCGATATGGACGCGGCGCAAGACCCGGTAATCCGCGTCGCGGATGGTCACGATCTGCGTGCCGTCCTCGCGCGTGACGATGCTGCGGGTCGAGCCGTCGTTGAACCGTTCGGTCCGCACCGTCGATCCCGGCTGGCGCAGAAGCGCGTTGTCGTCCTTGATGACCTGATAGCTGCCATCGTCGCGCAACAGAACCACCCGGTCGCCCGAGTTCTGTTCGACCCGGCGGTTGTTCGACAGGATCGTGCCGACAGCCAGCGCGCCAAGACCGGCAAGCGCGAACTTCTCAAGGTCCGACAGGCCCTTTTTCTTCGCCGCAGGCTGGGGGGTGGCCCCCGCCGTGGTCGTGGCCGTGGTCGGGGCGGTGGTCGGGGCGGTGGTCGGGGCGGCGGCTCCCTCGGTCGGGGTTTCGTTCACCTTGGTGGCGAAATCCTCGGCCGAACTGCGGGCGGTCTCGGGCGTGATGGTTTCCTCGATCACCTGTGCGGCAGGTACGGCGGTATCGGGCTCGGCCGAAACCGGGGCCGCGGCGGCAGCGGCAACCGGGGCTTCACCGGACGCGGCGTCGGGCTGCACCGGCAGAAGCGTCGCGGCGGCAGCGCCAGCCGCAGTGGCTTCGGCTGCGGGTGCTGCCGGAGCTTCAGTCGCGGGGGCGACGGTTGTCGTCGTGGTGGCCGTGCCTTCCGCCGCAGGTTGCTGCTGGCTCTCCAGCGCCTTTTGCAGATCCTCGGCGCTGGGGCTTGCCGGCGTCCCGGCAGGCGCCGGAGCAGCTTCGGTGCTGCTGGGCGCCGCAGGTTCGGTGGTGGCTGCCGGTGCCTCCGCCGGTGCCGTAGTGATCGCCGCACGGGCTTCCTGGGGTTGCTGGGCCTCCAACGCCTTCTTCAGTGCCTCCTCGTCCGTGGGCTGCGGCGCGGGCGCGGTGGGCGCGGTTGTGGTGGCTTCGGCAGGCGCCTCGGTGGGGGCCGCAGCCGGGGCCTGTGCAGGGGCCTGGGCCGGCTGCTCCGCAGGAGCCTCCGCAGGGGCTTCTCCGGTGGGCAGGATGCTGCCGCCCTGCGTCGCGGTCGCGGCAGGGGTTTCCGGCGTCGCATCGGCGGGCGCAGTCGCATCCGGCGCAATCGTCACGCCTTCGCCAGAGGTGACGGAGCCATCGGGCTGCGCCTCGGCAGGCGCGGGTTCAGCGGGGGCCGCGGCTTCGGGAACCGGCGCAAGCTTTGGCGCGGGTTCGGCAGGCGCGGGTTCGGGCGCCGCCTCGGAGGCCGGGGCCTGTTCTGCGGGGGCCTCTGCAGCGGGGGCCTCGGGTGCAGGGGCCTCGGGTGCAGGGGCCTCGGGTGCAGGGGCCTCGGGTGCAGGGGCCTCGGGTGCAGGGGCCTCGGGTGCAGGGGCCTCGGGTGCGGCTTCAGGGGTTGCTTCAGGCGTGGTCGTTGCCTCGGGCGCAGGGGCGGCCTCGGGCGCCGTTTCGGGCGCTTTCTCTTCGGTATTCGCTTTCGGCTTGTTGGTGCTGTCGCAGGGCCCGGCGCTGCCGTCGGCGCAAACCTCGGCGCCCTCCGGGGTCGTGGTCTGCGCCCAGATGGGTGCGGGCATCATCAGCGACAAGCTGGCGATCAGCGCGGTTGAGGTCTTGAGACTCTGACGCATGGGAAAAGAACCCCTTATCATGGTTGACTGGAACATGATGCTCCAACGCCGTGAAAGATAAGCAGGTTCCCCGCGGTTATCCTATAACCGCGGGGACCGAAGGCCGCATCAATCGGGGGTTTAGACCCTGCGGCAGGACCGGAAACCGGCCTGCCCACGCGGTTAGGGGATCACAACTGCCCGAACCATTCCGACCAGAGACCGGCCGCCCAGAACATCAGCGACAGGATGATCATCAGGATGCCGATGCCGAACTTGTCGCGCATGGCAAAGACGATCGGATCGTGGTCCTGCTGGCCATACCAGCCCAACATGACCATCCGCCACAGCCAGACCGCCATCGGCACCATGGCGAGCCACAGGATCCAGGTGGTCGGATACAGCTCCCGCCCCTGCGGGCTGACCGAATAGAGGAAGAAGATCAGCAGCGCGCCTACGGTGCCAAGCCCGGCGACGTTCAGCAGATCCCCGCGATCCGAGCGGGCGTAGCCCCGCCCCGGCAGCCGTTCCTCCGACGTCGCAAGGGTAAGTTCGGTCAGCCGCTTGACGCAGCCAAGGGTGACGAAGATCGGGAAGATGAAGATCAGCATGTAGATCGAGACATCGACCTGCCCCGCAGCAGCCCCGGCCACCACCCGGATCGTATAAAGCGCGGCCAGCGTCGCGATATCGACCCAGCGCATCCGCTTGAGCTTCAGCGAATAGGCGAGCGAGGTGGCCATATAAAGGACCACCACCCCGAAGAACCACAGGTTCAGCGCCGCCGCGAGACCCAGCGACAGGATCATCAGCGCCGCAAAGGCGATCATGCCCACCGAAATCGGCACCGCGCCGCTGGCGAAGGGGCGACGGCACTTGGTCTGGTGCAGGCGGTCGGCCTCAAGGTCGAGAAGATCGTTGACGATATAGATGCTCGACGCCGCCGCCGAGAAGGACACGATGCCCAGAAGGATCGGCAGGAACGTCGCCATGTCGAACCGGTGCGAGGCGATCATCGGCAGGAACAGCAGCAGGTTCTTGACCCATTGGTGGGGCCGCATCGCCTTGATCAGATCGCCCCAGTTCCAGCCACCCGGCAGTTCGACCACGTTCTGACCGCGCGAAACCAGCGCCCGCGCCGAGGGCAGATAGCCCACGACAAGCGCATTGTCCGCCCGTTCCCAGATCGCCATGTCGGTGATTTCGTTGCCGGCATAGTCGAACCCGCCTTCGCCGTAAGCCTCGACAAGGGCTTCGGCCTTGGCCGGGCCTTTCAGGTTCACGCTGCGATCCGAGGCAAAGACGGTTTCCGAAAGGCCGTAATCCGAAGCCAGTTTCGTCACCAGCGACGCATCCGCCGCCGAGGCCAGAACCACCTCGCGCCCCGCCATCCGGTTTTCCAGCGCCAGTTCCGCCACCGCGGGGTTCACGGGAAGGAGATCGGTGCGCAGCGACGCGATCCCGGCCAGTTCCGCCTTCAAGATCTGCGGCGTGCGGAAATGCTTGGCGACTGCCCGGAGCGTACCCCAAGGATCGCGCCCCAGCCCCGCCCAGAAGCTTTCATATAGCATGTCGGTCTTCAGAAAGGTGCCGTCGACATCCAGTACCAGCGGCTTCACATCCGTCATCGCCCGTTCAACTCCCCGCCGCGAAGACGCAGCCATCCGTCACCAGTTCCGGGGGCGTGCGACACAGCCCTCGCGCCACCGACCAGGCGGCAAGCACTTTCGGAACATAGTCCCGCGTTTCGGTATAGGGCGGCACGCCGCCATTCGATTTCACCGCGTTTTCACCGGCATTATAGGCGGCCAGCACCATCAGCGGATCGCGGTCGAATTCCTTCATCAACCAGTTCAGATAGGCAACCCCGCCCTTGATGTTCTGTTTGGGGTCCTTGCTGTCCGACACGCCGAACCGGTCGGCCGTCGCGGGGATCAGCTGCATCAGGCCCACGGCCCCGGCCCCCGACACGGCATCGACCCGACCGCCGCTTTCGATCCCCATGACTGCAAGCACCAGCGCGGGCGATACCTCGGTGCCGATCGTGGCTTGCAGAATCTCGGACCCGTGGGCCAGCGCCATCTGCTGCATGTGCTGAAGCCGTGGCGCCGCGACCATCGTGCCGTTCGGACCCTGGTTGAGCGTTGCCAGCGCCAGGTCGAACCGGCCGTCGCGCTCTGCCAGATTGGGCGAGACTGCGTTCCAGAACCAGTCATAGCTTCCGGGTGCCGCAGGCTTGACAGGCCCCGGCCGCAAACCGGGTGCCGCACCGCCCTTCGGGATCGGATTTTCCGGCAAGGGCATCGATGAGGCAAGCATCCGCGCCTGTTCCTCGGGGTTGATCTGCACGGTGATCCGCTTGCCCACCCCGGCCTTCGGGGCCGCGACGCGCTTGAAGCTGAAATCGGGATAGACGGTCGCTGCCTGCGGCGCCGTCTCTTCGGCCTGTGCGGAACCGAGCCCCAGAAGGGCGCACAGCACAATGGCCGCCTTGCCTTGGCGGTTCATGATTTTCTGCCTGCCTCATACTTGTCGTATGCTTTTGCCGGACTCTGCCCGAGGCATGGCCCTCGATCCAGCATTTCCGGGCGGAATCGGTCGATTCCCGAACGAATCCGATGTTTTGGCAACAGAATGGGCGCAGAGGATTGATCGTCTGCCGGATAAAATCCCCCATGGACTGGCGAATTGGCGCCGAAACCGCATCATTAACGGTCAAGACCACGGAGAAGGTCCAAAGATTAACGAAAGTTGCCCTAGTTCGACCACGTTTCCGGGGGAAAACGACCTCAGCCAAGCGAAACCCGGGGTTCCGGACGCTGGGCCGGAACCTGACAAACCCTGGAGAGACGACATGAAAGCCTTCAA
>DJWG01000008.1 GCA_002440945.1 Rhodobacteraceae bacterium UBA6236
CATGCCCAGGTCGTTGTGGCAGTGGGTCGAGAAGACGACCGTATCGGCGCCCGGAACCCGTTCCAGGAGCATGCGGATCAGCTGGGCGCTTTCGCGCGGCGCGGTGTAGCCGACGGTATCGGGGATGTTGATGGTCGTGGCCCCCGCCTTGATGGCGATTTCCACCACGCGGCAGAGGTAATCGTGTTCGGTGCGCGTCGCATCCATAGCCGACCACTGCACGTTGTCGCAAAGATTGCGGGCATGGGTCACGGTTTCATGGATCAGCGCGGCCATCTGGTCCATGTCCAGATTGGGGATCGCCCGGTGCAGGGGCGAGGTGCNNGCCGATGAAGGTGTGGATGCGCGGGGATCTGGCGTGGCGCACCGCTTCCCAGCAGCGGTCGATGTCCTTGAAGTTGGCGCGCGACAGCCCGCAGATGGTCGAGTTGACCGAGCGTCTGGCGATCTCGCTTACGGCTGCGAAGTCGCCTTCCGAAGCGATGGGGAAGCCCGCCTCGATGATGTCGACGCCCATTTCATCCAGAAGGCCGGCGATTTCCAGCTTTTCGTCATGGGTCATCGTCGCGCCGGGCGACTGTTCACCATCCCTGAGGGTGGTGTCGAAGATCAGGACGCGGGGCTGGTCGGCCTGCGCGGTTTTCTGTTGGATCGTCATGCTATGTCTCTCACCATGTCCTTGAGCCTTGTCAGTTCGGCGCTGATCACCTCTGAGCGGTCGCGCCGGAAGGCACGCTCAGAGGCGGCTAAGGAGAAGAAGCAGGCCACGGGCGACCGCGCCGCGGGAAATCGCGGCGGCAACAGCAGGGATATGCCGGGTCCGGGTCATGGATCGGGAATATACGGGGGTCTGCGGAAAGGAAAAGCGGAAAAATCGCTTTCCCCGACCGGGTGCGGCAATTCGAACAAGGGGCGCGTGGCGGGTGTCAGTTGCCCGAAGGCGCCGCGGGTGCCGCGCCATCCGCAGGCGGCGTGGCGGCATCCGGCGTGGCGGTATCCGGCGTTGTGGCGGGCGGGTTTGCGGTCAGCGTGCCGTCGTTCCAGTTGCCTTCGGCCACTTCGCCGCTCTTGTAGCGCATGATGCCCTGGCCCTGCCGCTTGCCCGCACCGAAGCTGCCTTCGTAGACATCGCCATTGGGATAGGTCGCGACACCGGCGCCGTCGATCTCGCCTTTCTTCCAGCCGCCCTTGTAGCGGAACCCGTCCGGCATGGTGATTTCGCCCATGCCCTCGCGCAGGCCATTCGCGAAGCCGCCGGTATAGATCGTGCCGTCGCCATAGACCGCGCGGCCCTGACCTTCGCGCACGCCGCCCTTCCATTCGCCCTCGTAGGCGTAGCCATCGGGGTAGGTCATCTTGCCCTTGCCCTCCAGCTTTCCGCCGACGAATTCGCCCTCATAGACCAACCCCGAGGCATAGCGGGCAACGCCCTTGCCCTCGATCACGCCGGCTTTCCACGGACCCTCATAGGTCGATCCGTCCTTGTAGGTGATCTTGCCCTTTCCCTCGGCCAGGTTGTCCTTGAAGCTTCCGGCGTAGACCGAGCCATCGGGGTAGGTGACGGTGCCGCTGCCCTCTATCCGGCCTTCCTTCCAGTCGCCGTCGTAGCGGTAGCCGTCCTTGCCGGTAAAAAGCCCCTTGCCATCGCGCAGGTCGTCCTTGAAACCACCCTCGTAGACATCGCCATTGGCATAGCGGGCCACGCCCTTGCCGTCGCGCTTGCCACCCAGGAACGTGCCTTCGTAGACGTCGCCATTGGGCTGGGTAAGCTTGCCCTGGCCGTTGATCTCGCCTTCCTTCCACTGGCCCACATAGCTCAGCCCGTCGGGAAGCGTCAGCGTTCCCATCCCGGCGCGCAGTCCGTGGACCATGCCGCCTTCGTAGACCGAGCCATCGGGGTAGGTGATCTTGCCCTTCCCTTCCTTGACGCCCATCACCCAGTCGCCATCGTAGCGATAGCCGTCCGGGCTGGTCATCACGCCCTTGCCGTTGTGAAGCGCCTTGGTGAAGCCGCCCGTATAGGTCGTGCCATTGGCGTATCTGGCCGAGCCCTGGCCGTCGATCTCGCCCGCTTTCCAGTCGCCTTCATAGGTCGAGCCGTCGGCATAGGTGATCTTGCCCTTGCCATCGGGCTTGCCCTTGGCAAAGCTGCCCTCATAGACAGAACCGTTGGGAAACCGCGCCTTGCCCTGACCGAGGATTTCGCCCGCGACCCAGTCGCCGGTGTATTCGTAGCCGTTGGGCAGCCGGTAGGTGCCGTGCCCGTGCTGCCGGCCGTCCTTGAAGGTGCCTTCATAGACCCCGCCATCGGCGTAGTCCTTCTTGATGACCTCTTGCGCGAAAGCGCCGCCCGTCGCCACCGTCAGCATCAGCAGCGCCGCCAGAGCGCAACCTGTTGCCTTGCCACCGATACCGCTCATGCCCGCACCCGCTTTCCTGTCCGTTTGCGCACGGACCTAACTGGCGCGAAGCGTAAAGGCGAGCCGCCCCAGTGACAAGCGCCCGGACCTTGGCCTTCCCCTCACGTCACCGATAGGCGCGACGGGGCGATCTGGCTTTTCCCGCATCGCCAAGACGTCTACACAAAGGGGCAAAGCCTGGCAGATGAAGGGAAGCCCATGCCCGCCGACCGTTTCCGACTGACGCTTGCCCAGCTGAACCCGACCGTCGGCGCCCTGGCCGGGAATGCCGCGAAGGTGCGCGCCGTCTGGGAACAGGGAAAGGCGGCAGGGGCCGACATGGTGGCCCTGCCGGAAATGTTCATCACCGGTTACCAGACGCAGGACCTGATCCTGAAGCCCGCCTTCCAGCGCGACGCTATGGCGGCGCTGGAACAGCTGGCGATCGACTGCGCCGATGGTCCGGCGCTGGGCGTCGGCGGGCCCTGGGCCGATGGGGCCGGGCTTTACAACGCCTACTGGATCTTGCAGGGCGGCAAGGTCGTGGCGCGGGTTTTGAAGCATCACCTGCCCAATGACACTGTTTTCGACGAACCCCGCGTCTTCCACGCCGCGCCGGTCAGCGGACCTTATCGGATCGGGCCGCTGCGGATCGGCACCCCGGTCTGCGAGGATGCCTGGCACGACGACGTGACCGAGACGCTGGCCGAGACGGGGGCCGAAATCCTGCTGGTCCCGAATGGATCCCCCTATGCGCGGGGCAAGCACGATGTCCGCGTGAACCTGATGGTGTCGCGGGTGATCGAGACGAAGCTGCCCTTGGTCTATCTGAACATGGTCGGCGGGCAGGATGATCAGGTCTTCGACGGGGGCAGCTTCGCGCTCAATCCCGGGGGCGCGCTGGCCTTGCAGATGCCGGTGTTCGAGGAGGCCATTGCGCATCTGGATTTCACCCGCGGTCCGAAGGGCTGGCAGGCCGAACGCGCCGAGCTTGAGCCGCTGCCTGATGTCTGGGAACAGGATTATCAGGCGATGGTCCTGTCCTTGCGCGACTATCTGGCGAAAAGCGGCATCGGCAAGGTGATCCTTGGCCTTTCGGGCGGGATCGATTCGGCACTGGTGGCGACGATTGCCAGCGATGCCATCGGGGCCGCGAATGTGCGCTGCGTGATGTTGCCTTCGGACTATACCTCGACTACCTCGACCGAGGATGCCTCCGCCGTCGCGCATGCGCTGGGCTGTCGGCTGGACGTCGTGCCGATCGAAGGCCCGCGCGATGCGGTCGGCGCGGCGCTGGCGCCGCTGTTCCAGGGCCTAGCGCCGGGTCTGGCCGAGGAAAACATTCAGAGCCGCCTGCGCGGCCTGCTGCTGATGGCGCTTTCGAACAAGTTCGGGGAAATGCTGCTGACCACCGGCAACAAGTCCGAGGTGGCGGTCGGCTATTCGACGATCTACGGCGACATGGCGGGCGGTTACAACCCGCTGAAGGATCTCTACAAGACCCGCGTGTTCGAGACCTGCCGCTGGCGGAACCTCAATCACCGCCCGTGGATGCAAGGCCCGGCGGGCGAGGTCATCCCGCCCCGCGTCATCGACAAACCCCCCAGCGCGGAGCTGCGCCCCGACCAGAAGGACGAAGACAGCCTGCCGCCCTATCCGGTGCTGGACGCGATCCTGGAACGATTGGTGGACCGCGATCAATCGGTGGCCGAAGTGGTGGCCGCAGGCTTTGACCCCGCGGTGGTCAAGCGGGTGGAGTCGCTGGTCTATGGCGCGGAATGGAAACGCTATCAATCCGCCCCCGGCACGCGCCTGACAGAAAGCGCCTTCTGGCTGGACCGCCGCTATCCGATCGTCAACCGCTGGCGCGATCAGGGCTGAGGCGCGGGGGCGTCCGGGTCATCATGACCTGGCTGCCCCCCAAGCCATCGGGATGAAATGCCTAGGCGGCCGCGGTCAGGTCGCGGATTTCGCGTTCAAGGTATTTGGGCGATGCCGCACAGGCCAGCCAGACGGGATGTTCCCGCGGTCGTTTCATCAGCAGCACGAAAGGCGCGCCTTGTCGTGGCGCGATGTTGACGCGCCGCTTGATCACGGCCCAATCCACCGTGTCCCGATCCAGATCGACAACGATCTCGGGCGTCACGGGTAGTCCCAGGAAGCGAACCGGGCGAAGCCGAAGGGTCCGGCCTTCGAGGCTGGCGTTCCGATAGGGAAAGCGCCGGATCAGCGGAATGACCAGCACGCTTGCGATGGCCGGCAGCAGCAAGGCACCGGCGCCGGACAGGACACCGGAGACGAAAAGGATCAGAAACCACGCGGGCAGGGCGTGGAGTATCGTCTCGGTCGGCCTCGCGCGCAAACCGCGAGGCTGCCGAAGTGTTGTGTGCTTGTCGACGAATAGCACCGACGGGGCCTTTCTATTGCCAGACGAAGGGACAGGTCTGGCTGGCCCTGCGCGAAGCGACATTGCCAGCGAACTCTGGCAAGAATCGGGCGTCCTTCTGCACGCGGCGGCGACCGGTTCCGGGCTGGTTTGCACAGTGGCCTTGCGGCTGTGCGCATTTGCGGTTTCAACTTCGAAGCCTAGCTTGATCTTGCCAACACCGTTCAAGGAGAGATCCATGTCCAAGCCGAAGATCGCCGTGCTGTTCTATTCGACCTATGGCACCAACCACGCGATGGCCGAAGCCGCCGCCGCCGCCGCAACGGCCGCCGGGGCCGACGTCAGGCTGCTCCGTGTGGCCGAAACTGCCCCGGAAGCCGTGGTGAACGGTCAGGATGCCTGGAAGGCGCAGGCCGAAAAGCATTCGCATCTGCCGGTCGCGACCCCTGATGACATGGTCTGGGCGGACGGCTATATCTTTTCCTGCCCGACCCGCTTTGGTCAGGCTGCATCGCAGATGCGGGCCTTCATCGACACACTGGGCGGCGTCTGGTCGCAGGGAAAGCTGGCCAACAAACCGATCACAGCGATGACTTCGGCGCAGAACCCGCATGGCGGGCAGGAAGCGACGATCCTCGGGCTTTACACCACCTTCATGCACTGGGGCGCGGTGATCGTGACGCCGGGCTATACAGAACAGGCGTTCTTTGATGCCGGCGGCAATCCCTATGGCACATCGGTCACGCAGGGCACGTTCGACGAGGCAAAGCAGAAGGCCGTTGCGGCGCAGGCCCAACGCTTGGTGCGGTTTGCAACGAGGCTGATGGGCTGATACGCCCGCACCGGGAAACAAGGGCGGTCTGCGGGGCCGCCCCCTGGCATTCGTCTACAACATCAACTGGTAGCCCAGTGGCACGAAGCGGAAGCCTTCGCCTGCGGGTTCGGCGTAGCCTTGCGCCGGGAAGGGCATGTGGTAGCCCGCGAAGGGAATCCGGTCGGCGGCGATCATGCCGAAGACCTTCTTGCGCGCCGCCGCGGCGGCTGCCTTGTCGGCGTCGAAGCGCACCTCCCAATCGGGACGTTGCAGCGACCAGACATAGTGGTTGGCGGTGTCGGCGGCGATCATCATGCGCTGGCCACCGCTTTCCAGATGCCAGACCATGTGTCCCGGCGTATGGCCAAAGGCCGCCATGGCGGTGATGCCCGAAACGACCACCCCGCCGTCGTCCAGCATCGTGAACTTGTCATTCAGCGGCTTCACCTTGCTGTCGAAGCCTTTGTCCCCTGCGCCGGACCAGTGGTTGTGTTCGGCGCTGCCCGTCACATAACGGGCCTTGGCGAAGGTCGGGCCGCCGTCGCCCGTCAGCCCGCCGATATGGTCGCCGTGCATATGGGTCAGGACCACGATGTCGATCTGGTCGGGGGCGACGCCCGCCGCCGCAAGCGCCGTGGTGATGCCTTCGGGGGCAAGGCCGGTGTCGAACAGCACCAGTTCCGCGCCGGTGTTCACCAGGACGGGCGTGAAGAAGTTCAGCGAGCGGTCGGTGGGGATGAAATTCGCCTGCGACAGGGCGGCGAAATCCTCGGGCGAGGCATTGGTGCCGAAGGTTTCCTGCGGTTTGTCCATCGGGCGGGTTCCGGCCAGAAGCGTCGTCACCTCGAACCCGCCAAGGCGTGACCGGGTGAAGGCGGGAAAGGCCGCGCCTTGCAGGGGCTGCGCGGCAGCGGCGCCGGCCGGCAGCGATGCCGCCAGGGGCAGCGCCGCCGCCGCCAGCATTGCGGAACGTCGGGTCAGGTGGGGCATGGTCCTCGATCCTCTTCTGATTTCATGAAGCAGGTTCGAGGTGGCGAGGGCCATGCCGATCATCAAGGCTTGACAGGGCGCGGGTTTTTCAGACCTCGGATAGCGCGCAGAGCGGTGTCAGGCGCAGGACTTCTTCGGGGATGCAAAGGCGCGTGGCTTCGGTCGTCACGGCCGATGCGGCAGCGGCGACGCCGCTGCGCAGCGCCTCGGGCATAGGGGCGCCGCTTGCCAGCGCCAGAACGAAGGCGCCGGTGAAGCTGTCGCCTGCGCCGACCTTGCTTAGAACCTCGACCCGGGGCGACACGCAATGAAGTCGCCCGCCTTCATGGGCCAGCACCGATCCGTCATCGCCCCGCGCCACGATCACCGTCCGGGCCACGCCGCGCGCGACCAGTCCTGCGGCGAAATCGGCGCTGTCGCGGCGATGGCCCAGCGGAGCCCCGGCAAGCTCGGTCGCTTCGGCCTCATCCATGCGCAGGACGGCGGGCGGGGTCTGCGAAGGGTGGTTGACGACATGGCGCAAGGCCGCGCCCGAGGTGTCGAGCACCAGTTCCGCCCCGACACCGGCAAGGTGACGGGCAAGCGTCAGGGAGAAGTCGGAGGGAACACCGGGGGGCTGGCTGCCTGAAAGCACCACGAGGTCAGCGGGCCTTGCGATCTGGGCCACGGTTTTCAGGACGTTTGCGGTATCTTCATCGCTCCAGTCCGGGCCGGGCATGACGAAGCGGAACTGCGCCCCGGTCGAACGGTCGGTGACTGACAGGCTTTCGCGCGTCGGGCCGGGACCAGCCAGGGCCAAGGGCTCGATCCCTTCGTGCCTCAGCAGGTCTTGCAGCGTCGCGCCCTGCGGCCCACCCGCGACGATCATCACCAGACTTTCGCCGCCAAGGATGCGGATGGCGCGGCTGACGTTGATGCCGCCGCCGCCCGGGTCGATCCGCGGGGCATCGCAGCGGAGCTTCGGGCCGGGGACGATCCGATCGGCGGCGGTGGCCAGATCCAGCGTCGGATTCAGCGTGAGCGTCACGATCCGGCGCGGGCCGGCCCGCGCCATCATTCCCACCAGCGGTCGATTTCGGCGATCTGTTCGTCGGTCCAGCCGAAGTGATGCGCCAGTTCATGGATCAGCACATGCGCGACCAGCTGGCCCAGCGTCACGTCGCCCCGTTCGGCCCATTCATCCAGAATGGGCCGGCGGAACAGCCAGATCGTGTCGGGCCGATCGACGGTATCCATCACCGATTTTTCCGTCAGCGGCGTGCCTTCGTAAAGGCCCGTCAGCTCGAACGGGTTGTCGATGTCGAGATCTTCGAGCATCTCGTCATTGGGGAAATCGGCGATCCGCAGCACCACCCCCTGCGCGGGCGCGGCGAAGGGGCCCGGCAATTCCGCCAGCGTGCTGCGCGCAAGCCGGTCGATCGCCTCGAGGTCGGGCGCGGCGCGCCCCAGCCAGTCATCCATCGCATCTCTCCTGTTCAGGCCCAGATATGGACAAAACCGGCGCCTTGTGAAAGAGGGGCAGCAACAGGAGACCGCCATGACCGTGACCCGTTTCGCGCCTTCGCCCACCGGCTACATCCATGTGGGCAACCTCCGCACCGCCTTGATGAACTACCTGATCGCCCGAAAGACCGGGGGAACCTTCATCCTGCGGCTGGACGATACCGATCGTGAGCGGTCGAAGCAGGAATACGCCGACGCGCTGATGCAGGATCTGGAATGGCTGGGCCTGACCTGGGACCGGCTGGAGCGGCAGTCGGACCGGCTGGGCCGCTATGCGGAAGTCGCGGGCGAGATGCGCGCCTCGGGGCGGTTCTACGAATGTTTCGAAAGCCCGACCGAACTGGACCTGAAGCGCAAGAAGCAGCTGAACATGGGCCGCCCGCCGGTCTATGACCGGTCGAGCCTGAAGTTGACGGCTGAGGAAAAGGACAAGCTGCGGGCCGAGGGGCGCGAGGGCTACTGGCGCTTCCGTCTGGATCTGGAGCGGATCGAATGGAACGACGGCATCATCGGACCGGTGTCGATCGACGCCGCGAGCGTCAGCGACCCGGTGCTGATCCGCGCCGACGGGCAGGTGCTTTATACCTTCGCCTCGTCGGTCGATGACGTGGACATGGGGGTCACGCATATCGTGCGCGGCGCCGATCATGTGACGAACACCGCGACCCAGATCCAGATCATGAAGGCGATGGGCGGCACACCGCCCGAGTTCGCGCATCACAGCCTTCTGACCGGCGCGCAGGGCGAGGAATTGTCGAAACGCCTGGGCACGCTTTCACTGCGCGACCTGCGCGCGAAGGGCATCGCCCCCGAGGCGCTTCTGAGCCTGATGGCGCGGCTGGGATCGAGTCAGCCGGTCGAACTGCGCGTGACGCTGGACGAGTTGGCCGAGGGCTTCGACGTGTCGCAGTTCGGCACCGCGCCCACCAAGTTCAACGCCGACGATCTGCTGCCGCTGACGCGCGAGCGGAACCAGGCGCTGCCCTTCGCCTCGGTCCGCGACCGGGTTGCGGGTCTTGGCGTGCCGGATGCGATGGCAGAGGATTTCTGGCGCGTGATGTCGGCCAATATCACGTTTCTCGATGACCTTGGTCCCTGGTGGGCGCTGTGCCGCGACGGGGCCGAGCCGGTGATCGAGCCGGGCGATGAGGATTTTGTCGCGCAGGCGATGGCGCTTTTGCCCGAACCGCCGTTTACCGAGGCGACATGGTCCAGCTGGACCGATGCGGTCAAGCAGGCGACGGGGCGCAAGGGCAAGGCGCTGTTCATGCCGCTGCGGAAGGCCGTGACCGGAATGGCGAGCGGACCGGAGATGATGGAGCTCATGCCGCTGATGCAGAAAGTCCGCGCCAAAGGGTGATGTCGGCGGCTGATGTCGGCACCGGGGCGCTGCCCCGGACCCCGGAGTATTTTTACAAAGAAGAAGCGACGTTTCCTATGGGGAATGTCGCTTTTTCATGCTGGATGTTCGCGCTTGCCAGAGCCTGCGGGCCGGGCTAACCAGATGGGGTCAGGATCGGGAGAACCCGGCGGGGGCAAGCCCTTGGCCGGTGCCGAAGGAGCAACCGCCCCGGTAAACTCTCAGGCTGAAGGACCGTCCTGGCAGCGAAACTCTGGAGAGTGGCCGGAAACGGCCCGCCGAAGGGATAACGATCTCAGGCGCCCGTGACAGGGCAGGGACAGAGGGGGCATCGAGTGGCGGGCGAGAGCCTGCCGCAGCCGATGCCGGGATATCCGATCCGGCGTGTTAGAGGGGGCGAAGATGACCGACCTGAAACGCACGGGGCTTTACGACCTGCATCTGCGGCTGGGCGCCAAGATGGTGCCGTTTGCGGGCTATGAGATGCCGGTGCAATATCCGATGGGCGTCCTGAAGGAGCATCTGCACACACGCAGCGCGGCGGGCCTGTTCGACGTGGGCCACATGGGGCAGGTGATCCTGCGGGCGCGTTCGGGTCGGATCGAGGATGCCGCGCTGGCGCTGGAACGGCTGGTGCCAGTCGATGTGCTGGGGCTGGGCGTGAACCGCCAGCGCTATGCGATGTTCACCAACGACGCGGGCGGGATTCTGGATGACCTGATGGTCGCAAACCGCGGCGATCATCTGTTCCTGGTCGTCAATGCCGCCTGCAAGGAGGCCGACGTCGCGCATCTGAAGGCGCATCTGTCGGGCGATTGCGAGGTGGTGGAGATTACCGACCGCGGGCTTCTGGCCTTGCAGGGGCCGGGGGCGGAAGCGGCGCTGGCGGCCCTGGTGCCGGATGCGGCGGCGATGAAGTTCATGGATGTTGGCATCTTCCCCTGGCAGGGCGTCGATCTGTGGATCTCGCGGTCTGGCTATACGGGCGAGGATGGCTACGAGATTTCGGTGCCTGACAGCCATGTCGAAGCCCTGGCCGAGGCGCTTCTGGCAGAGCCGGGCGTGGCGCCCATCGGGCTTGGCGCGCGCGACAGCCTGCGGCTGGAGGCGGGGATGTGCCTTTACGGCCATGACATCGACACGACGACGACTCCGGTCGAGGCCAATCTGACCTGGGCGATCCAGAAGGCCCGCCGCAACGGCGGCGCGCGCGAGGGCGGTTTCCCGGGGGCAAAGCGCATCCTGGCCGAGTTGGAGACAGGTGCCGCGCGGCGCCGCGTGGGCCTGCGGCCCGAGGGTCGCGCGCCGATGCGCGAAGGGGTGCCGGTCTTCGATGCCGCGGAAGGCGGCGCGCAGATCGGCGTGATCTGTTCGGGCGGCTTTGGCCCGTCGATCGAGGGGCCGATGGCCATGGCCTACCTGCCGTCCTCGCTGAAAGAGGGCGACACCGTCTGGGGCGATCTGCGCGGCCGGCGCGTGGCGGCTGTCATAAGCCCGACGCCTTTCCATCCGACACATTACAAACGTTGATCCAGCAAGGAAGAAGATCATGAAATTCACCGAAGAACACGAATGGCTGAAGGTCGAGGGCGATCTGGTCGTGGTGGGGATCACCGAACATGCCGCCGAGGCGCTGGGCGATGTGGTTTTCGTCGAGTTGAAGGACGCGGGCCTGACCGTGTCGAAGGGTGACGAGGTGGCGGTGATCGAATCCGTCAAGGCGGCTTCGGATATCCTGGCGCCGCTGGATGGCGAGGTCGTCGAGGTGAACCCGGCGCTTGCCGACAGCCCGGCGCTGGTCAACGAAGACCCGATGGGCAAGGCCTGGTTCTTCAAGATGAAGATCGCCGACCTGTCCGCCCTGGACGATTATATGGACGAGGACGCCTACAAGGCAATGATCGGTTAAGGCCATGACCTACACCCCGACGACCTACGATCCCTACGATTTCGCCAACCGCCGCCATATCGGCCCTTCGCCGACCGAAATGGCCGAGATGCTGAAGGCGGTGGGGACGCCCACGCTGGAGGCGCTGATCGACGAGACGGTCCCCGCCTCGATCCGCCAGCCCAAGGGGCTGGATTGGGCGCCCCTGTCGGAACACGAGCTTCTGGCGAAGCTTCGGGCGGTGGCGGACAAGAACCGCGTGATGACCAGCCTGATCGGGCAGGNNCGCCCTACCAGCCGGAAATCGCCCAAGGTCGGCTTGAGGCGCTTCTGAACTTCCAGACGATGATCGTCGATCTGACGGCGCTGCCGGTGGCCAATGCCTCGCTTCTGGATGAAGGCACGGCGGCGGCGGAAGCCATGACGATGGCGCAGCGGGTGGCCAAGTCGAAGGCGGGTGCCTTCTTCGTGGACGAACATTGCCATCCGCAGACCATCGAGGTGA
>DJWG01000005.1:0-156 GCA_002440945.1 Rhodobacteraceae bacterium UBA6236
CGGTGGTGCCTTCGACCATCTTGCCGGTCAGCTTGAAGCCCACGACTTCCGGGATCAGCATGGAGACCGGCTGGCCCAGCATCGCCGCTTCGGCCTCGATCCCGCCGACGCCCCAGCCGAGGACGGCCAGACCGTTGACCATGGTGGTGTGGCTGT
>DJWG01000005.1:207-4508 GCA_002440945.1 Rhodobacteraceae bacterium UBA6236
CGGTGCCGGGCGGCACGACGCGGAAGTTGTTGAAGGCGTTCTGGCCCCATTTCAGGAACTGGTAGCGTTCCATGTTGCGCTTGTATTCCAGCTCGACGTTCTTCTGGAAGGCGCGCGGGTTGCCGAATTCGTCGATCATCACCGAATGGTCGATGACCAGATCGACCGGATTGAGCGGGTTGATCTTCTGCGCGTCGCCGCCCAGCGCCTTGATGCCGTCGCGCATCGCGGCAAGGTCGACCACGGCCGGAACGCCGGTGAAGTCCTGCATCAGCACGCGGGCCGGACGATAGGCGATCTCGCGCGGGTTCTGGCCGCCCTTGACCGCCCATTCGGCGAAGGCGCGGATGTCATCGACCGACACGGTGAAGCCGCCGTCTTCGAACCGGAGCATGTTTTCCAGAACGACCTTGAGGCTGGCGGGCAGGCGGCTGAAGTCGCCCAGGCCCGCGGCCTGCGCCGCCGGGATCGAGTAATAGGACACGGTCTTTCCGCCCGCGCTGAGGCTGCGGCGGGTCTTGGCGCTATCGTGGCCGGTGACGATGGTCATGGAAACTTGCTCCCTTCCGTGTGATGGGTGTCGCGATCCGGCTTCTGCCGCATTGCGGGTTTTGCTACAAGGGTTTCACTGCGAAATTGTATACCATTGTGCACAATTCTCCGCAATCGGCCACAAGACCGGGATTTCGGGGCATCTTGCGCGAACAGGGTAACGAATTGACGCACGAAGGTATCGCAAAACCTTGATTGGTCTTCGCGACTGGTATTGCCTTACCACGGGCAGACAGGGGAAAGCGGATCAGACTGGAATGATGACCCATTTGAATGCCGCAGGCCGCGGCAACGTCTCGGATCGTGTTCGGGATGCCGTGATTCTTGGTCTTGCGACTGTCGGGGTGGCGCTGGTTGTGGGTGCGGCCCCGGCACTTGCCCAGTCCGTCAAGGCGCCGGTGGTGGTCGAGCTTTTCACCTCGCAGGGCTGTTCGTCCTGTCCGCCGGCCGACGCGCTTCTTGAAACGCTGGCGACGCGGGAAGACGTGATCGCACTGGCGCTGCACGTCGATTACTGGGACTACATCGGCTGGGAAGACGAATTCGCCGATCCCGCCTTCACCGAACGACAGAAGATGTATGCCCGCGCCGCGGGCGCGCGCACGATCTATACGCCTCAGATGATCGTGGGCGGGATGGAGCATCTGGTCGGCGTCCTTCCCGAAGAACTGTCGGCGCTGATCGGACAGCACCTTGCCGCGCCCTTGCCGGTGGAGGTCAGCCTGCGGCGGTCGAACGGAAGCCTGGTGATCGACGCTATCGCTGACGAACCCCTGGACCGTCCGGCCGTGGTGCAGGTGGTGCGCTACCTGCCGTCCGAAACCGTGGCGATCACCCGGGGCGAAAACGCCGGGCAGACGGTGCGCTATTCGAACATCGTGCAAAGCTGGAACGAGATCGGCGTCTGGGACGGGCAGGCGCCCCTGACGATCAGCCAGCCCATCAGCGGGACCGATCCCACGGTCGTCATCGTTCAGGAAACCGGACCGGGCCGCATCCTGGGTGCGGCGCGGCTTTGGTGAATTCACGGACGGTGGCGGCGGTCAGCCCCGCCAGCGGCGGTGGATCCAGAACCATTGATCCATGTGATCGCGGACCAGCGCCTCAAGGCTGTCGTTGATCGCCTGGGTCATGGTCTGCGGGTCCGAGGGCGGGATCGGCTCTTCGACGATGATGTCGAAGTCGAGTCCGTTTTCCCGCCGGATGCCATAGACCGGGATGACTTGCGCGCTGTAACGCAGCGCCAGATCGGCGGCCGAGGTGGCGGTGAAGGCGGTTTCGCCAAAGAAGGTCAGCGGCGCGCCGTGGTTCATGTGCTGGTCCATCACCAGCCCGAGCATTCCGCCCGATTTCAGGAACTTCACCATTTCCGCAAGGCCGCGGCTGCCGCGCGGGAACAGGGGCGTGCCGATGGTCGAGATGGTCTTGAGGTAATGTTCGTTGAAAAGCGGGTTCGACATCGGCTTGTACAGCGCGCCGACCCTGTAGCCGCGGGCGATCAGCGCGGCGCGGGCCACGTCGTAATTGCCGAAATGCCCGGTGGCGAGGATCACGGGGCGGTTTTCACGATGCGCGGCCTCAAGCGCCGGGGCGCCGGGGCCGGTCAGCGGGATGGAGCGGATGCGGTCGATGAACTCGGGGCCGGAATACATCTCGGCCAGCGTGCGGCCCACATTGTCGGGGACGGCGCGCAGCAGGCGGCGCACCTCGGCCTCGGGCAGGTCGGGGCGCACCTTGGCCAGATTGGCGCGGATGCGGGCATTATAGCCCGCAAGCGGCGAGACGATGCGCGCCACAAGCCAGCCCGCAAGAGGCACCCGCCAGCGGTAGGGCAGAAGCTTCAGCACCGCCATGAAGGCCAGAAAGCCCGCATTGACCATCCGGTCGGCCTGGTTCGGGCGAGGAGCGGCCGGCCGGGGTGCGGTCGGTCGGGAGGCGGCGTCGGACATGCGCTGACCTTGGGGACGCGGAACAGCCACCGCGCAGGCGGGGCCAGACATAATGACCGGAGCGGTTCGGCGCAAGCGGTGGACTGGCTGGCTTGGGGTGAAGACCCATGTCGCGGCTGAGGGTGGAACGGCTGCCGCGGAGGGTCTTCAGAGGCGGTGTGGCCTCCGTTCGGACTTGCGCCACGGTGCGGATCGGCTTTGCTGGATCTGCCGTCATCTATCCACTTTGGAGGTGCGGTCTGGAGAGGATGAAGCTTTCCGGTGCTGGATATCGAAGGCTGCCAGGGCCGGATCGGCGGTTTCCCAAATGGTCCGAAAAGCCGGCTTCTCAAAGCGTCACCCAGGTTCGTGCATCTTGTATCGCTGTGGGGCGCGGTTCCTTCACTCGCCGCCGCTGCCCAAGGGGGAAGCCCCGGCGGGATAGACGGAGTCGCGTCGCCTCCAGTTGGAACGTCGCGGGGCTTTCTCAGGCTCGCCAACGATGCCGTGACGATGATGGAGTCGCGTCCCACAGCTGCGCCACGGCCCGACCGGCCCCGACACCGTCAGGCGTCATTCGTCCTCATCCGGTATCACGAAGGTGATTTCCCCCGCCTCCTCCATGTCGCGGATGGCGGCGACCACGGCACCCATTGCGGCTTCGGCGTCCTTTTCGCGGACCCGGCCCAGACCCGCCATTTCATCGCGGAGCGCGTTGGCAAGGCGCTGCGACATGTTCGACAGGATGAATTCGGCGGAATCGGCTTCGCGGGGACCGGCGCCGGCAAGGGCGGTGACCAGCACCGACTGATCGACCCCGCGGGTCACGCGGGCGACGTCGCGGGGGCTGATGCGGCTGGCGATATGGGCGAAGGTGAAGATCACCTTGCGAACCTCGTCGGCGAAGCCTTGGTCGTTTTCTTCCAGCCCGCGCAAGAGTTCGTCGCGCAGCGCGCCCGGCGTCGCGTTCAGGATGGCGCCGACGCGGCTGACGGGGGGGGGGGCAAAGGCGGTTGCCGGGCGGGCGTCGAATTGCGCCACCAGCGCCCGTCCGACCCGTTCGACGGCCTGGGGCGCGACAGCGCCGGTCTGCGACACCGCATAGGCGATCCGGCGGGCCCGGTCCCCCTGCAGGCGGCCGAGCATGTTGGCGGCCCGCGCCACCGGCAGTTTCGACAGGAGAATCGCGCAAACCTCCGGGCTTTCTTCCTGGAGGACCGGGATCAGCAGATCCGGGTCAAGCCCGGTGATGACCTGCCAGGGGTCGCGTTCGTCCTTGACCCCCGAGGTGCGGCGCAGCCGCGTCAATGCCTGGTCGGAGACATGGCCATCGACCATCTTCAGCGCGCCTTCCATCCCGCCGGCAAAGGTCACGCCCACCGATTCGATCTGGGCGGTGAATTCATCCACGACCGAAAGCATGGTTTGCCGGTCCACCAAGCGCATCCGGCCCATTTCTTCGGTGATGGCGATCTGGTGGTCGTCGGGCAGATCGCGCAGCGGAACCGGCGCACCTTCCGTCAGCAGAAGCCGGGCGATGATCGCGGCCTTCTGGCGCCCGGTCAGGGGGGCGCGGGACGACGGGGTGTGAAAGGCGGGGGCGTCGAAGGACGACAGGGCGGGCATGGCGGACATCGGGGCAACCTTGGGCGAAGGGGGCAGGGGTGCGGTCATTCTTGCCCCTCGTCGTTAAGATGGGGTTACGTCGCGGCGGTCCTTCGCGCATGAAAAAGGCGGCGCCGTGGCGCCGCCCTTCCCATCTTCAGGGTTGGTTAACTCAGGCCTTGCCGAAGACCCGGGCAAAGATCGTGTCGACGTGCT
>DJWG01000086.1 GCA_002440945.1 Rhodobacteraceae bacterium UBA6236
AGGCGGGGCGATGGGCTTTGGCAAAAGCCGCGCCAAGCTGCTGACCGAAAAGCACGGCCGCGTGACCTTCGATGACGTCGCGGGCATCGACGAAGCCAAGGAAGAACTTGAGGAAATCGTCGAATTCCTGCGCAACCCGCAGAAATTCAGCCGCCTTGGCGGCAAGATCCCGAAGGGCGCGCTTCTGGTCGGCCCTCCGGGCACCGGCAAGACGCTGCTGGCCCGCGCCATCGCGGGTGAGGCGGGCGTGCCGTTCTTCACCATCTCGGGGTCGGACTTCGTGGAAATGTTCGTGGGCGTCGGCGCTTCCCGCGTGCGCGACATGTTCGAACAGGCCAAGAAGAACGCGCCCTGCATCGTCTTCATCGACGAAATCGACGCCGTCGGCCGGTCGCGTGGCGTGGGCATCGGCGGCGGCAACGATGAACGCGAACAGACGCTGAACCAGCTTCTTGTCGAAATGGACGGGTTCGAGGCCAACGAGGGCATCATCATCGTCGCCGCGACCAACCGGCGCGACGTGCTTGACCCGGCGCTGCTGCGTCCGGGCCGGTTCGACCGCCAGATCCATGTGCCGAACCCCGATATCAAGGGCCGCGAGAAGATCCTGTCGGTCCACGCCCGCAAGGTGCCGCTGGGGCCAGACGTCGATCTGCGCCTGATCGCACGCGGCAGCCCCGGTTTCTCGGGCGCCGACCTTGCCAACCTGGTCAACGAAGCCGCGCTGATGGCCGCCCGCGTCGGCCGCCGGTTCGTCACGATGGACGATTTTGAAAACGCCAAGGACAAGGTCATGATGGGCGTCGAACGCCGCAGCATGGTCCTGACGCCCGAGCAGAAGGAAATGACCGCCTATCACGAAGCGGGCCATGCCATCGTCGGGCTGGCGCTGCCGAAATGCGACCCGGTTTACAAGGCCACCATCATTCCGCGCGGCAGCGCCCTGGGCATGGTGGTCAGCCTGCCGGAAATGGACCGGCTGAACTACCACAAGGACGAGGCCAAGGAAAAGATCGCCATGACCATGGCGGGCAAGGCCGCCGAGATCATCAAGTGGGGCGAAGAACGCGTCTCGAACGGGCCGGCGGGCGATATCCAGCAGGCGTCGGCCATCGCGCGCGCGATGGTCATGCGCTGGGGCATGTCGGATCGGGTCGGCAACATCGATTATTCCGAGGCGCATGAAGGCTACCAGGGCAATACTGGCGGCTTCTCGGTTTCGACCAAGACCAAGGAAATGATCGAGGACGAGGTCCGCGACCTGATCGAGGAAGGTTATCAGCGCGCCCGCGCCATCCTTCTGGAAAAGACCGAAGATTTCGAACGGCTGGCCAAGGGGCTTCTGGAATACGAAACCCTGACCGGGGACGAGATCCGCAAGGTCATCGCGGGCGAACCGATGGACGGCGACGACGCCGGACCCCCGGCACCTTCGGACACGCCGTCGCTGACCGCGATCCCGAAGGCCGGTCGTGCCCGGCCAAAGCCCGACTTGGGCGCCGAACCCAGCGTCTGATCCGGCTTCACGACACTCGAAGGGCGGTCCGAAAGGACCGCCCTTTGTCCTTTTGCCGCAGTTGCATTCCAGGCCTTCCGCAGTGCAAGGTCTGGCGTCGGCTGGTTGCACCCGCCGGGCAAGGAAGACTGGATGAGCGACTGGAACCCTGAAGCCTATGCCCGTTTCCGCGGCCTTCGCCTGCGGCCGGCGCTTGATCTTCTGGCGCAGGTGGCCGAGCTGCCCGAAGGGGCGGTCATCGACCTTGGCTGCGGTGATGGCGCGGTGGCCCCGGCGCTTCGCCAGCGCTTCGCGGGCAGACGGCTTGTCGGCGTCGATGGTTCGGATGCGATGCTGAAGGTGGCGGGTGACAGCGGCCTTTACGACGCGCTGATCGCCGCAGACCTGACCACCTGGCAGCCGGAAACCGCGCCTGCGCTGATCTTTTCGAACGCAGCCCTGCACTGGGTTTCCGGCCACGATGCGCTTTTCCCGCGCCTTGCGGCGATGCTGGCAGAGGGCGGCGTTCTGGCCGTGCAAATGCCCCGGCAGTATGGCGCGCCCTCCCACCGGTTCCTGCGCGACTTCGCCGCCGAAATGTTCCCCGAGTTCTTCGACTTCAGCCAGTCGCATCCGCCCGTCCGCTCGCCAGTCGACTACATGCGCCTGTTGTCTCCGCTGGGCCAGGTGGATGTCTGGGAAACTGATTATGTGCAGCGCCTTGCGGGCGACCAGCCGGGCCATCCGGTGCGACGCTTCACCGAAGCCACCGTGATGCGGCCCTTTCTGGATCGGCTGGGGCCCGCGCAATCCGCCGCCTTCGCGCAACGCTATGACGACGCGCTTCATGCGGCCTATCCGGTCGAAAGCGACGGATCGGTGCTCTTTCCATTTCGCCGTCTGTTCCTGACGCTGCGGCGCTGAAACGGGGCGACCGACATGGCGAATCTGCGGTGCCAGAGGTCGGAAATGTCACCTCGGTGGCTGTGCCGCAGGGTAGAACCTTAACCGACCGGACCCTCCGGTGCCGGAAGTCAGATGGGAGACGATCATGGCCGTCAAGACGGACATTGAGATTGCGCGTGAAGCGTCGAAGCGGCCGATTCAGGAGATTGGGGCGAAGCTTGGGATCGAGGCGGAGCATCTTCTGCCTTATGGTCATGACAAGGCGAAGGTGAGCCAGGCGTTCATCCAGAGCCTTTCGGGCCGCGCGGATGGCAAGCTGGTGCTGGTGACGGCGATCAACCCGACGCCGGCGGGCGAGGGGAAGACGACGACGACGGTTGGTCTGGGCGACGGGCTGAACCGGATCG
>DJWG01000062.1:0-6640 GCA_002440945.1 Rhodobacteraceae bacterium UBA6236
TGCTGTCGACGCCGGCCGTGAGCGCGGTGATCCGCAAGCACGCCTGCTTCGGCGGCATCATCCTGTCGGCCAGCCACAACCCCGGCGGCCCGGACGAGGATTTCGGGGTGAAGTTCAACACTCCGAACGGCGGCCCGGCACCCGAATCCGTGACCCAGGCGATCTTTGACCAGACCACCTGCCTGCGGGAATATGCGACGCTTGAAACGCCGGATGTCGATCTGTCGCGGGTGGGCGAGGTGCGGATCGCCGAGATGGTGGTGCAGGTCGTCGATCCGGTCGCCGATTATGCCGCGATGATGGAAAAGCTTTTCGATTTCCCGAAGTTGCGCGCCATGTTCGCCAACGGATTTCGGATGCGGTTCGATGCGATGAATGCCGTGACCGGCCCCTATGCGACCGAAATCCTCGAACGCCGTCTGGGCGCGGCACCGGGAACTGTGGTCAACGGCACGCCGCTGCCGGATTTCGGCGGTCTGCATCCCGACCCCAATCCGGTCTGGGCCAAGGCGCTGATGGACGAGATGTTCGGGGCCGGGGCGCCGGATTTCGGCGCGGCCTCGGACGGCGATGGCGACCGCAACATGGTGGTCGGGCGGGGGATCTACGTCAGCCCCTCGGACAGCCTGGCGGTGCTGGCCGCCAACGCCCATCTGGCCCCGGGATACCGGCAGGGCCTGAAGGGCGTCGCACGCTCCATGCCGACCTCGGCCGCCGTGGACCGCGTGGCACAGGCGCTTGGGCTTCCTTGCTACGAAACGCCGACAGGCTGGAAGTTCTTCGGCAACCTTCTGGATGCCGAGCGCGTGACGCTTTGCGGTGAGGAAAGTTTTGGCACCGGTTCGGACCATGTGCGCGAGAAAGACGGGCTCTGGGCTGTCTTGCTGTGGTTGAATATCCTGGCGGAACGCAAGGAAACCGTTGAGGAAATCCTGGAAGGCCATTGGCGGAAATTCGGGCGCAACTACTATTCCCGCCATGACTACGATGCCTTGCCGGCCTCGGACGCGGACAGCGTCATGGGGGGGCTGCGCAACCGCCTGGAGGGGCTGGCGGGAACCGAAGTTCAGGGCATGACCATCTCGGCGGCGGATGACTTCGCCTATGACGATCCGGTCGATGGATCGGTGTCCAGTCACCAGGGTCTTCGCGTGGTCTTTGCGGATGGATCGCGGGTCGTCCTGCGGCTGTCTGGCACGGGAACCGAAGGCGCAACGCTGCGGGTCTATCTGGAACGCTATGTGCCGGGACCGGAAGGTCTGGCTGAAGACGTCCAATCCGCGCTGGCGCCTTTGATCGCGGCGGCAGAGGATCTGGCGGGAATTGTGAAGATCACCGGGCGGAAGGGCCCGGATGTCATCACCTGATGGCATCTGCGGGATCTGAGTATTTGAACAAAGAAGAAGCCGCAGAGGTTCGCGGGGGGTAAGCCGCAACAGTATCGGTCGTCCGTTGCGTTCAGTCCGATAATGAAGATTATGTAAATATATCGCCCGCAACCGGCTTGCTTTACCTTGGTCGCCGATCCCGATACGACTTCGCCAAAGGAGAACCGCCATGACCTTTGACCGCCGCCCGAAGATCGCCCCTTCGATCCTTTCTGCCGATTTCGCCAATTTCGGCGCCGAGATCCGCGCCATCGAGGCGCAAGGCGCTGACTGGGTCCATGTCGATGTCATGGACGGCCATTTCGTTCCCAACATCACCTTCGGGCCGCAAACCTGCCGCGCCATCCGGCCGCATATTAACACAGTCATGGACGTGCATCTGATGATCGCGCCGGTCGATCCCTATATCGAGGCCTTCGCCGGCGCCGGCGCGGATTTCATCTCGATCCATGTCGAAGCCGGTCCGCACACGCACCGCAGCCTCCAGGCCATTCGCGCCGCCGGTGCGCGCCCGGGCATCGCGATCAATCCGGGCACGTCGGTCGAGGCGCTGGAAAACCTGCTCGACCTTGTGGATCTGGTGAACGTCATGGGCGTAAACCCCGGTTTTGGCGGGCAGAAATTCATCCGTTCGCAGCTTGTGAAGATCGAGCGACTGCGCCAGATGATCGGAGATCGACCGATCCATATCGAAATCGACGGCGGCGTGGCGCTGGATACGATCGCGGATATCGCGCGGGCTGGCGCGGATGTGTTTGTTGCCGGCAACGCGGTCTTTTCCGGCGGATCGGTCGATAAGCCCGAGGTTTATGGCCATAATATCAGCACCTTGCGCGGACTTGCGCAGATCTGAGTGGAGCTTGAGCCATGGCCGTCTCACCCCCCGTCTGCGATTTCGGCTGGCAAGCCCCTGATTTCACGCTGCCCGGGACCGATGGCCGCAGCTGGAGCTTTCGCGACATCGCCGGGCCGAAGGGAACGCTTGTCATGTTCCTGTGCAATCACTGCCCCTATGTCCAGTCGGTGCTTGACCGGATTCTGCGGGATGCACACGACCTGCAGCGGATCGGCATCGGCGTGGTGGCGATTTCCTCAAACGATGTCGAGGCTTATCCCGAAGACGGCTTTGCCGAGATGAAGGAACTTGCCGCGGCCAAGGGCTTTCCCTTTCCTTATCTTTACGACGCGACCCAGGCGGTTGCGCAAGGATACGGCGCCGTCTGCACACCGGACTTTTTCGGGTTCAACGCCGACGGCCAGCTTCAATATCGCGGCAGGCTCGATGCCTCCGGGCGGAAGCCCGGGCCCGCGGATGCCAGGCGCGAGTTGTATGAGGCGATGGTTCAGATCGCAGAAACCGGCCTCGGGCCAAGGGAGCAAGTCGCTTCAATGGGCTGTTCGATCAAGTGGAAAGTGTGACAGGGCGTCTGACCGCCCTGCCCTGATCCCTCAGACGATGGCCTGTTCCAGGAATGGCCGTCCTTCCAGCACCCGCTCCACGCCCAGGTCGGACAGATCGAGCGTCTGGTAGCTGCCGGCCGTGATCAGTTCGGCCAACCCCCGGCCCACGGCCGGAGACTGCTGGAGCCCGTGGCCAGAGAAGCCAGCCGCGACGTAGAAGTTCTGCATTCCCGGCCAGCGCCCGATGATCGCGTTCTGGTCCAGCGTGTTGAAGTCGTAATGCCCCGCCCAAAGCCGCGTGACCTTGGCGGCGCCGAAGCCCTCGGCCCGGGCATAGAGCTTTTCCCAGATATCCGCTTCGAACTCATGCGCGTTGGGTTCGAAATCATCCGCGTCGCAGGGACCATCCTGATCCGGGACCGTTGCGGTCAGCCATTGGTTGTGTTCGGGACGCATGTAGATGCCCGAAGGGTCGATGATCAGCGGCGCCTCGGGGTGGCGGGCCCCGGGCGCGTCCACGATGAAGACCGTGCGCTTCCTCGGCTCAACCGGCAGCGACAGCCCGGCCCAGCCGCAGACTTGCGCCGAACGGGTTCCGGCGGCGGAAACCACCGCGCCCGCCGCCATGCGGCCGTTCTTTTCCAGCGTCACGGCGACGACATGATCGCCGTCGCGTTCCAGGCCGATGGCGCGGTCCTGCACGAAGACCGCCCCCCGTGCCCGCGCGGCATTCCTGAACCCGGTCACAAGGCCCATGTTGTCGAACGACCCCTCGTCGCGGGTGCCGAAACTGCCCGCCGCCAGGTCATCGACGTTCATCCAGGGAAAGCGCTTCTGGACCTCGGCGGGGGACAGAACATGCGTGTCGGCGCCAAGGCCGCGCTGCATCACGGCCAGTTCTTCCAGCAGCGCCGCGCCGGTTTCGCTGCGGGTCAGGAACAGATAGCCGGTTTCCCGCAGGCCAAGATCGGGCACGCCGCCCTCAGGCCCAAGCCATTCAGAAAAATTCCGAACGAAATCAATTCCGAAGCGCGATATGTTGACGTTGACCGGGTTCGAGAACTGCGACCGGATCGAGGCCGCCGAAAGGGCGGTGGCCGATTTCGCATAGCTCGGGTCCATCTCGACCACCAGAACGCTCAGGTCGGGCTGCATCCCCTTCAGCCACCAGGCGGTCGAGGCGCCGGAAACCGCGCCCCCGACGATGACCACATCCCATTGATCCTGCATGCCCTGCCCCTTCATTCCCCAGACTCACGGCTGTCGCAAATTGCGCGGCCGCACCCTAGGAGCGCCCAGAACGCTCGACAAGGCCGGATCGGCATGGCATGACAACTTATGCAGGGTGTGGAAGGATCGCAGGTCTTGCGGATACCGAACGAGGATCATCGGCATCGCCCGACCAGTCGGGACGGTCTTGATGTCGCGTAGCTCTCTCACCGCCCATCTGCAGCGCGTCTTCGATGCCCGCAGCATCGCCGAAATCTGGCGGCTGCATGTGGATCAGATGGCCAGCTACGGCCTGCCGCAACTGCTTTACGTCTTCACCCGCTTCCGCACCGCGAATTCCTTCGGCAAGGTCGACGACATCCTCGTCCTGTCGAACCACCCGCAGGAATATCTGGACGCCTATTTCTATTCGGGCCTTTGCCTGCAGGCGCCGATGCTGAAATGGGCCGCAACCCATGACGGCGCGCAATCCTGGCGGCTGATCGCCGAACGTGCCACGGCGCCGGATCTGACGGTCGCGGAACGCGAGATCATGGCGCTGAACGCCCGCTGGGGCGTGACGGCGGGCTATACCATCGGCTTTCGTGATATTTCGGTTCGCGCCAAGGGCGGGATCGGGCTTTCGGTGCCGCCGGGCAAGACCCAGGATGACGCCGATGCCATCTGGGACGAATTCGGGGACGAGATCCTGACGATCAACAACGTCACCCATCTGCGGATGACCGTCATGCCCTATGCCTCGTCCCGCCGGGCACTGACGCAGCGCCAGCGCGAAACGCTGGAATGGGTCGGCGAAGGCAAGACCACGCAGGACATCGCCACGATCATGGGACTGACGCCGGCAACGGTGGAAAAACACCTGCGCCTGGCACGCGAGGCGCTTGACGTCGACACGACCGCGCAGGCGGTCTTGAAGGCATCCTTCCAGAACCAGATCTTCATCCAGCCGACCCACGCATGATCGACCTCAGGTTGAGCGGCCCAGGGGCGGTTCGAGCATGGAGATTTTGAATTGATATTTGTTAATAGAATTTAAATTCAATTGCTTACAAGGTTTTCAGCCTCAATGCGGAACAATCCGATCTTGAAGATGACGTAAAGGTAAGGTTTCCCTTACTTTCCCTAAACATGCATCAGATGGCATATAACCCGTGTTCCGCGAGTGGTGGCTTTGCTAGGAACACGGGCCTTCCTTTTATTTTAAAGGGGCCCGATGCCGGGAAACCGGTGTGGCCTCGGGAAGTTATCCCCCTCCCGGGGTGGTTACAGTAAGGCGCGCTGTTCCGTTTCCCAGGGATTCAGTGCGTATTGGTGGTGTGTCAGAGATGCGTACCTGCTTATTTTGCAGGTGCGCATCTTTGCATTTGGGCGATCCGGTTTCATGTAGTCCTGCCGTCAAAGCCCCCTTCGCCGCGACAAAAAAACGGCGCCGGAATCGGCGCCGTCAGATGTCCGGAAGATCGAAGGATCAGGAGCCTTGCAGCGTCTTGGCGACCTCGGCCGCGAAATCCTCTTCCTTCTTCTCGATGCCTTCGCCCACCGCGACGCGGACATAGCCGGTGACTTCGACGCCGGCTTCTTCGGCGGCCTGGGCCACGGTCAGGTCCGGGTTGATGACGAACTTCTGGCCCAGCAGCGTGACTTCTTCGAAGAACTTCGACATGCGGCCGACGATCATCTTCTCGATCACCGATTCAGGCTTGCCGGATTCGCGGGCCTGTTCGGTCAGGACAGCCTTTTCACGCTCGATCAGCGCCGGGTCGAGGTCCTTTTCCGACAGCGAGGCGGGCGAGGTCGCGGCGATATGCATCGCGATCTGCTTGCCGACGGTTTCAGCCTTGTCCTTCGGGCCGTTCAGCGCGACCAGCACGCCGATCTTGCCCATGCCTTCCGCAGCCGCGTTGTGGACGTAGTGGACGACGGTTTCGCCTTCCAGAACATGCATCCGGCGCAGCGTCATGTTTTCGCCGATGCGCGCGATGGCCTCGGTCAGCACTTCCTCGACCGGAGTGCCGTTCAGGTGGGTGGCTTTCAACACTTCCAGCGTCTCGCCGGTTTCCAGCGCGACCTTGGTGATCTCGCGCACCAGGGTCTGGAAGTCGGCGTTCTTGGCAACGAAGTCGGTTTCCGAGTTCAGCTCGATCGCGACGCCACGCCCGTCCGAAACGGCGACCCCGATCAGGCCTTCAGCAGCAACACGGCCCGATTTCTTGGCGGCCTTGGCCAGACCCTTGGTGCGCAGCCAGTCGACGGCGGCGTCCATGTCGCCGTTCGTCTCGGTCAGCGCCTTCTTGGCGTCCATCATGCCCGCGCCGGTCGACTCGCGCAGTTCCTTCACCATCTGGGCGGTGATCGTCATGGAAAAACTCCCTCATTGCTTGGGAAAACGGGTATGGGCGGGGGATACCCCCGCCCGATGTCAGTCATGTGACAAGCCTGTCACGCGGGGCCGATCAGGCCTCGGCAGCTTCTTCGGCGGCTTGCTCGGCTGGCGCGTCGATCAGGGCGCCAAGGTCGACGCCGGCAGCGCCCATCTGGGCGGTCATGCCATCCAGCGCGGCGCGGCTGACCAGATCGCAGTACAGCGCGATGGCGCGGGCCGCGTCGTCGTTGCCGGGGAT
>DJWG01000062.1:6686-6843 GCA_002440945.1 Rhodobacteraceae bacterium UBA6236
TCGCGGATGCCGCCCAGCGAGGCTTCAAGCTTCGCCTGTTCGCGTTCCATGCCCAGGCGTTCCTTTTTCGTCAGGCCCTCGGCGCCGTTCTGCATGATCTCGTCGATCTGCTTCAGGCGGGCGATGGACTGCGAAACGGTTTTCCAGTTGGTCAGCG
>DJWG01000069.1 GCA_002440945.1 Rhodobacteraceae bacterium UBA6236
TGCACAGATCGGCATTCGAGACGATGTGTTCGGGGCTGAGTCCGGTTTCCTCCTGGATAAGCGCCAGGCCATTGCGGATCGCGGCGGTGGGGTCGTTCGGCGTGGACAGCGCCTTGAAGATCCGCACCTCGCCCTTGCGGTCGGCCAGGATGAAATCGGTAAAGGTGCCGCCGGCGTCGATGCCAAGACGATATTGGTTCTGCATGGAAGAACATCCTTTTCGATGATCGGGATCGCACGGGTGGCGCTTCGCGACCCGGGTCCGAGGAATTTCCTTTGAATGACGGCGGTCAGGCGCGCAGCTTGGCGGTTGCAGCCTGATCGATGGTCAGGGTTTCGCGGTCGGTGATGACCACGCCATAATCCAGCAGGGCGCCTTCCAGGCTGACAAGGCCGTTGCGGACGTCCTCGACGACCTTCTGCACGTCGCGTTCGAACGCGGGACCATATCCTCCGCCACCCGGGTTCCGGTTCGCGGCGCGCTCGCCCGGAAGGATCGTTTCGATCACGTTTTCGCTGATGATGCGGGTTTCGCCATCGCGGGTGATTTCAAGGCGCCCGACCTTGGACCGGACCATTTTCGATTTCGCGCCCGCTGCGCCCATTGCCGGGATGCGGCGACCGTCGCCGAAAGTGATCAGCGTCATCGGGCTGTCCATCGGCTCCACCTCCCAGCAGGTGCCGGAACCGCCCCGGTTCCGGCCCGCGCCGCCGCTGTCCTCCATCAGGGAATAGCGGTGGATGATGATCGGATAGCTGTGTTCCAGCATCTCGATGTCACCGCTTGTCAACGCGCCGAAGCAGCATTCCGGCCCGACCGCGTGCCATCCATCCTGGCTTGCCGTTGCCCCGGCGCCCGAAATGATCGACGCCAACACCATCGTCACATATTCCTCGTCGTGCCGCTTGTCCCAGCCCGCAATATTGCAGCCGTTGGCATGGCCCCAGGACGCTGACACCTTGGCAGGCGCGGCCTGTTCAAATGCAAGGCGCACCGCATCGGTCAGGGTTTCCATCGGCGTCGTGGTGCAGTTCATGTGCGGCGCCGGCGATTTCGCGTTGCAAAGCGTGCCCTTGGGGCCCATGTCCGTCGTCACGCAGCGATAAAGTCCCTCATTGTAGGGCGGCGGAAGCTGGGCGAACATCATCAGGCCCAAATAGACGCCCGAATGGCTGTTCCCTTCGTAGCTGTTGATGAAATAGGGGATCTGCGGCGGCGAAGAGATAACGATGTGGCAACCATCACCCTTGATCGTCACCGTGGCCGTGATCTCGAAATCGCCAAAGCCGTGACCTGCGTCCTCAAGGATCGCGGTGCCGCTGTAAGTGCCGTCGGGAACCTCAGAGATCAGCTTGCGCATATGCGCTTCGGCCATGTCCAGAAGTTCCGCGATGCAGTCCATCACGACATCCTTGCCGTACTTCTTCACCAGGTTGACCAGGTTGCGCGCGCCGACCTGACAGGCGCCGATCAGCGCGTTGAAGTCACCTTCCTGATCGCGCCGCGCCCGCATGTTGGACAGGATCATGTTCATCACGTCGCTGCGCGGTTTGCCCTTGTCCCAGATCTTCAGCGGCGGAATGCGCAAACCTTCGGCGTAAATCTCGGTCGCGTTGGGGTTGTATCCGGCCGGAACCGGGCCGCCGACGTCGGTCAGGTGGCCCTTGCACACGGTCCAGAACAGCAGTTCGCCTTCGTAAAACACCGGCATGTACATGCAGGTGTCGATGATGTGGCTGCCACCATAGGCGGGGTCGTTGTGAAGAATCAGATCGCCATCGTGAATGTCGCCAGCGAAGAAGTTCGCCACCGATTTCATTGCCGGGATCAGACTGCCCAGATGGATCGGGATGTCCTGGCCCTGTAGGATCATCTCGGGCGTGTGGTTGAACAAGGCCGTCGAATAATCATGCGCGAGGTTGAAGACCGATGATCGCGCCGTCTGTTCCAGCGTCAGCGTCATTTCCCGCTGCGTCGTCTCCAGCACGCCACGAACAACCGAAAGCGTGATCGGGTCCACATTGCGTTTCGTCATGGTTGCCTCCCCTGTGAGTTCCCGCCCGGAACGGCGCAGCCTTGCAGGGGCCGCCGATAACGGCGGTCAACCAGTCCTCCCCCCTGCACGAGGCGCCTCCGAGCCATGTGCGTTCTGTTTTGGTAAGTCCGGGCCGCTTCCCTTGTCTTGCGTCACGGCGTGCGATTCCTTGTCAGGGCGCGCAACGGGGTCGATGTTTTCTCATCCCGCGCATGATCTTTTGTCGCTATGTGCAGCTTTACCCCGATCGACAAGAATTCGTTGCACAAGGCCGGCCGCAATCTTGTAGACTTTCCACAAGGAAAGACGACGTGCTGGAGGGGAGATCAGCATGAACGTGCACAGCATGAATGTTCAGTGTGACAGCACCAATGGCGTGCCTGCATCTGATCGGGTGGGGCAATGGGCCTCAATCGTATCCAGGGCCTATTTTCCCCTGGACATCCGCTTCCGTGATCCCGAACGTTTCGCGGGCACAATGGAGCGGCGGCGACTGGGTCCGGTCCTTCTGACCCATCTGACATCGGAAGCGGTCGAATACGAGCGCAACCGCGACCACACCCGCGATCTTCAGATCGAGGATTTCCTCGTCGCCATACCTTTCGCAACCGCCGTGCGGTTTCAGCAGCTGGGGCGCGACATCATCTGCAATCCCGGCGGTCTTGTTCTGGAAAATGGCGGCGAGCCTTACCGCTTCTCTTATGACAACGCCAACGCGCTGTGCGCCATGAAGGTCAGCTACCGAACACTTACCGATCGCATCCACAATCCAGAACGGCTCTGCGCGCAAAGCTTCGACGGGACCGAAGGCCTGGGCGCCCTGCTGATCGAAACAATCCGCCGGGCCCAGATCATGCCCCTGGATGATTCTGCCGCCGAGGTGATCGGGCGACATATCGTCGAACTTTTGGCGCTGACGCTTGATCGCCATGCAGAGACATCGACATCGGCTGGCAGCGTGGTTCGTGCGGCCCATCTTCGCCGTGCGGAAAGCTTTATCAGGAAACGGCTTGCAGACGCCTCGCTCACCCCGCAGTCGGTCGCGGATGGATGCGGCATCTCACTGCGCTACCTGCATTCCGTTTTCGCTGACACCGACCGGACCGTCGCGCAATTCATCCGCGAACAACGTCTGCTGGCGGCGCGCGACATACTGGGGATGCCCGGACTTCTGCGGATGGCGGAAATCGCCTACCGCTTCGGCTTTGCAGACCAGGCGAGCTTTTCCCGCCAGTTCCGGGCGAAATTCGGGCAGACCCCGTCGGAATTCCGGGCCGGTACACAGGCCCCGACCAACACAGACAGCGGAGCCCAGTCGGCGGCCTGAGCAAGCCGACCCCGTGATCGAACAGGCGCGTGGCTTCCCATGCGCCTGTGGGCTTTGTTCCTGCTTTCGGGCTTCCCGCGCCTTACA
>DJWG01000098.1 GCA_002440945.1 Rhodobacteraceae bacterium UBA6236
ACCCGATTTATGCAACAGAGCCTCCAGGATCACATCATGGAAACGATCCAGAAACGCCCGGTGTTCATGGTCGCGAGACCAGCCATTCAGGGTCTGGCCAATATGCCAGTCGGCGGTGTGAAGGATGCGCATCGGATATCCGGATAGTTTTGGCTTTCGAAATATTGCAGAGTTCCAATCGACTTAGCCATAGAATTCCCGCGCTTGCGCCCGCCCGCATGTGTCCGGTGCGGCTTCGCAGCTAGGGTCCAGACTTCGGTAACGGGGCCGCCCCGGTCAAGCGGTCTTGCGCATGCGGGACGCGCCGCCGGATTGCGGTCTTTTACTTTGAGCAAGTGATCTGCTTCCCTGTCGGCGGTGCCGACCCGCGACCGCAAGGCAGCCCTGAAATTCCTGAAGAAAGCGATGCGCCGACACGGTCGACCCGACAGTCTCGTCACGGATCGCCTGCGGTCCTACGGGGCCGCCCTGAAGGAAATGGGCCGCGGCGATGATCGGGAGACCGGCCGGTGGATGAACAATCGCGCCGAGAATTCGCACCAGCCGTTCCGAAGGCGCGAGCGGACAATGCTGCGCTTCCGGCGCATGCGAAGCTTGCAGAAGTTCGTTGCCGTCCACGCCTCGGTCCATAACCACTTCAACCAGGAGCGCGCCCTTTACAGCCGGACAAATTTCAAGACCAACCGCGCCGCCGCTCTGGCCGAGTGGCGCGGCCGTCTCGCTGCCTGACGGGCATCCTGTCTGGGGTAACCTGAGACTGGTTCGCATTCGCCTGACAGCACCGCACCAGTTTCAAGACCAACCGCGCCACCGCGTTGGCCGAGTGGCGTGGGCTCCTGCTTGCCTGAAAATCAAGGCAGGCAGCAAAACTGAGACTGGTTCGCATTTTGGCAGCACTTCGGGCAACGTCCGGAGGGGTGACCCGTGGCGTTTCGTAATGGCGCAGCTTCGATTTCTTTGATCTTGGAATGGTTTTTCTTTGATCCTGAAATACTTTCGGATCCCAATCGATCCGCGACAGTTGACACGGGGCGACGCTAGGGCGACCATCCCCGGACATACCGATCGACGGGCAGATGGAGGGGCTGATGACAATCGACCTTTCGCGCCGCGGGTTTCTGGCCTTGGCCGGAACAGGGGTAGCGACAAGCACACTGGGGGCCATGGGATTCGGGGCGGCCGAGGCGGCAGAGGCGGCGCATGTGCGGCCCTTCAAGCTGGTCGCCGCGACCGAAACCCGCAACATCTGCACCTATTGCTCGGTCGCCTGCGGGATCATCATGTATTCCAAGGGCAACCTCGCCGCGGGCGAGACGGCCGAGCTTCTGCATATCGAGGGCGATGCCGACCACCCGACGAACCGCGGCACGCTTTGCCCCAAAGGCGCGGCATTGAAGGATTACGTCCGGGCCGAGACCCGCCTGACCCGCCCGCGCTATCGTGCGCCCGGCACCGACCGCTTCCAGGACATCAGCTGGGACGAGGCGCTGGACAAGATCGCCCGCGCGCTGAAGGACGACCGCGACGCGAACCTGATAGAGAAGAACGGCAAGGGCGTGACCGTCAACCGCTGGACGACGGCGGGCTATCTTGCCGCCTCGGCCACCACGAACGAAACCGCCTGGCTGACCTACAAGACGGTCCGGGCGATGGGAATTGTAGGCTTCGACAACCAGGCGCGCGTCTGACACGGCCCCACGGTGTCCAGTTTGGGCCCGACATTTGGCCGTGGAGCGATGACCAACTCCTGGACCGACATCAAGAACACCGACCTTGTCGTCATCATGGGCGGCAACGCCGCCGAGGCGCATCCCTGCGGCTTCAAATGGGTGACCGAGGCCAAGGCGAAACGCGGCGCCAAGCTGATCGTGGTCGATCCGCGCTTCACCCGCTCGGCCAGCGTGGCGGATTATTATGCCCCGATCCGCCCCGGCACCGATATCGCCTGGCTGATGGGCGTGATCCGCTGGTGCATCGAGAACGACAAGGTGCAGTGGGAGTATGTGAAGAACTACACCAATGCGACCTATCTGGTGCGCGACGACTTCGGCTGGGAGGACGGGCTGTTCACGGGCTATGACCCGGAGACCCGGAGCTATGACCAGACCAGCTGGGAATACCAGATCGGCGAGGACGGCTTTGCGAAGGCCGACCCGACGATGCAGGATCCGCGCTGCGTCTGGAACCTCTTGAAGGCGCATGTCGACGTCTACACGCCGGAATTCGTCGAAAATGTCTGCGGAACGCCGAAGGACCGCTACCTCAAGATCTGCGAGATGATCGGCGAAACCTCGGCACCCGACAAG
The DNA here is from genome assembly GCA_002440945.1 of Rhodobacteraceae bacterium UBA6236. Next base: position 2,307 of record DJWG01000098.1, read on the forward strand.
GTGATGACCTCGATGTATGCCCTGGGCTGGACCCAGCATTCGAAAGGGTCGCAGAACATCCGCGGCATGGCCATGCTCCAGCTTCTCTTGGGCAACATCGGGCTGGCCGGTGGCGGGATGAACGCCTTGCGCGGGCATTCCAACATCCAGGGCCTGACCGATGTAGGCCTGATGTCGAACCTGATCCCCGGCTATCTTGCCATCCCGCGCGAGAGCGAGGTGGATTATGCCACCTATATCTCGACCCGGGCCAACAAGCCGCTGTTCCCCAACCAGACGAGCTACTGGCAGAACTACGGCAAGTTCATGGTCAGCTTCATGAAGGCGATGTGGGGCGACAAGGCCACGGCCGAAAACGGCTGGGGCTACGACTGGCTGCCGAAG
>DJWG01000046.1:0-14807 GCA_002440945.1 Rhodobacteraceae bacterium UBA6236
CAGATGCTGCGCAAACACGGCGTGGTCAACAAGTTCGTCGAATTCTACGGCGAAGGCCTGGATCACCTGCCGCTGGCCGACCGCGCGACGATCGCCAACATGGCCCCCGAATACGGCGCCACCTGCGGCTTCTTCCCCATCGACAATGAAACGCTGCGCTACCTGCGCAACACCGGCCGCGACGAGGATCGCATCGCGCTGGTCGAAGCCTATGCCAAGGAAAACGGCATGTGGCGCGGCCCGGACTACGCGCCGATCTACACCTCGACCCTGCACCTCGACATGGCCGAGATCGTCCCCGCGATCTCGGGCCCCAAACGCCCGCAGGACTATGTTCCGCTGACCGACTCGGCGCGTGGCTTCTACCGCGTCGTCGCCGATTACCGCGGCGTGGACGTTTCCTGCGATGCCAAGGACATGGGATCGGAAGGTGGCATTTCCGCCCCGCCGGCGGACCCGCGCCGCACCGCAGCCGTGGCTGGCACCGACTATGCGATCCGCGACGGATCGGTGGTGATCGCGGCGATCACGTCCTGCACCAACACCTCGAACCCCTATGTGATGATCGGTGCGGGCCTCGTGGCCCGCAAGGCGCGCGCGCTTGGCCTGACCCGCAAGCCCTGGGTCAAGACCTCGCTTGCGCCCGGATCGCAGGTGGTGGCGGAATACCTGAACGCCGCGAACCTGCAGGAAGACCTCGACGCCATCGGCTTCAACCTGGTGGGCTTCGGCTGCACGACCTGCATCGGCAACTCAGGCCCGCTGGGCGATCCGGCGATCTCGAAAGCGATTGCGGACAACGATCTGGTGGCCACGGCCGTCCTGTCGGGGAACCGCAACTTCGAGGGCCGCATCAGCCCTGACGTGCGCGCCAACTATCTGGCCAGCCCTCCGCTTGTCGTCGCCTATGCCATCGCCGGTGACATGAACATCGACCTGACGAAGGATCCGCTGGGCCAGACCCCGGACGGCAAGCCGGTCTACCTGAAAGACATCTGGCCGACCTCGAAGGAAGTCTCGGATCTGGTCGAAGCGACCGTGACCCGCGCGGCCTTCCAGGCGAAATACGCCGATGTCTTCAAGGGCGACGCCCTCTGGCAGGCGGTCGAGACGACGGATTCGGAAACCTACGACTGGCCGCCGACCTCGACCTATATCCAGAACCCGCCCTATTTCCGCGGCATGTCGAAGGACGCGGGGCACATCTCGAACATCCGAGGCGCGCGCATCCTTGCGATCCTCGGCGACATGATCACCACCGACCACATCAGCCCCGCGGGTTCGTTCAAGCCGACCACGCCGGCCGGCAAGTATCTGACCGAACGTCAGGTCGCTCCGGCGGACTTCAACAGCTACGGTTCGCGCCGCGGCAACCACGAAGTCATGATGCGCGGCACCTTCGCCAATATCCGCATCAGGAACGAGATGCTGGATGGCGTCGAAGGCGGCTACACCAAGGGGCCGGACGGACAGCAGACCTCGATCTACGACGCCTCGATGGCCTATCAGGCGGCGGGCGTGCCGCTGGTGATCTTCGGCGGCATCGAATACGGCGCCGGCTCCAGCCGCGACTGGGCGGCCAAGGGCACCAACCTTCTGGGCGTCAAGGCCGTGGTGGCCGAATCGTTCGAACGTATCCACCGGTCGAACCTGATCGGCATGGGCGTCATTCCGTTCGAATTCCTGCCGGGTGAAAACCGCAAGACGCTCGGCCTGAAGGGCGACGAGACCGTCACCATCGAAGGTCTGGAAGGCAAGATCGCACCGCTGAGCCTGGTGCCCTGCACCATCACCTACGCGGACGGCACCACGAAGACGATCCAGATCAAGAGCCGGATCGATACCGAGGTCGAAATCGAATACCTCGAAAACGGCGGCGTGCTGCACTATGTGCTGCGGAACCTCGCCAAGGCCTGAACGGGCCGGATCAAAGACTGGAAAGGCCCCGGGTTCATCACCCGGGGCTTTTTCATTCCAACGGAAACACTCTTATTCCCGGTCAGGTTGCAGATTTCAAACCAGGACCATGCAATCACCTGATATCTGACGCAAGTTCTGGCCATGCGGCTGAAAACGATTTTAGCCTTTGTAGCGAGTTGGTTTGAATGACGGACATCTTTCGGCGGATGTGCATCCCGCTTTGCGAAATCCTTGTCTTCATTTTCTGGATCGCGCTCATCCACGGCCACTGACGGCCTTGGGTGATGCGCCCTTCGGCCCGAAAGTCAGGCCATTCAGCCGCCAGCGGCCTCTTTCAAGGCCGGGCGCAGATCGCTTTCGATCACCCGCTGCACCAGGGGACCGGTGATGCGTTTGATGACCCGGCCCTGACCGTCGATGACGAAGCTTTCCGGGGGCGCGGTCACCCCCCATTCAAAGCCCATCCGGGCCTTTTCGTCGGCGGTGATCCCGGCATAGGGATTGCCAAGTTCCTTCAGAAACGCCTGCGCGTCGTCAAGGCGGTCGCGGTAATTCACGCCGTAGACAGGGATGCCTTCCTTCGTCAGCGCCATCAGGTTCGGATGCTCGGCCCGGCAGGGTCCGCACCAGCTGGCCCAGAAGTTCACGATCTTGACCTTGCCGTCGGCAAGCTCTGCGGTGGTGAAGGCGGGCGCGCCGGGAAATTCGGCCCCCGTCACGGCAGGCGCCGCCTGTCCGATCAGCGCCGAGGGGATCGCGTTCGGGTCCGGCCGCGCCATGCCCCAGATGAAGACGCCGGCAAGCCCGAAGAACAGCACCGGCGGCAGCACCATCAGCGGCGAAAGCCTAGCCATTCTGCTGCATCCTCGCCTCTTGCGCCGCAAGGGCCTTCCGCACCCGCGCCGACCGCCAGAGGCTGACGGCGATCAGCCCCGCCACCAGCACCAGCGACACCCCATAGGCCGACAGCACGGTTGCGGCGTATTTCCCCAGATCAGGCATCATGACATCCTCTCGCGTGCTTCCAGCGCCCGAAGACGGCGCGACCGGATCTCGGTCCGGGTGCGCAGCAGCACCAGCGCCACGAAGGCCAGAATGAAGCCCGCGATCGTCACCACCAGCGGCAGCCAGAACACATCCGAGACGTTTTCCTTGCGGTCCATCGACAGCGATGCGCCCTGATGCAGGCCCTGATTCCAGAACAGCACCGCATAGCGGCTCAGAAGCGCAAAGACCGAACCCACCACGCACAGCACCGACGTCAGGTCAGCGGCAACGTCGGGTGTCTCGATCGCTTCCCAAAGCGCGATATAGCCAAGGTAGAACAGGAACAGGATCAGGAACGAGGTCAGGCGCGGATCCCAGGCCCACCAGGTTCCCCACATCGGCTGGCCCCAGAAGGCCCCGGTCACCAAGGCGACCAGCGTCATGGTCAGCCCGATGGGGGCCGCCGCCTTGGCCGCCAAGGCCGAGACATGGTGCCGCCGGATCAGCCAGATCACCGAGGTGACAAGCATCATGATCCAGATATTGATCGCCAGCATGGCCGAAGGGACATGCAGGTAGATGATCTTGACTGTCGATCCCTGCCGGTAGTCATCCGGGGTGAAGAAGAACCCCCAGACCAGGCCGGTCACGGACAGCACCACCGCCGCCACGCTCACCCATGGCAGGATGGTGGCAGAGGTCTGCATGAACCGTTTCGGATTGGCATATTCCCAGATCGACATTTCGGCTTGCTAGCCCCTCTTTCCCGGACCCTCAACCCTTTATCACGCGCGGTTTCAGCGCAACCCTGCGCGGATTGCCGCAGCCGAGGCAAAGGGCAGAAGCGCGATGGTTCCCGCCGTGATCCCGGCCAGCAACAGAAGCGGCGTCCCGTTGGCAAGCCCGTCCGCGCCGCGCCGCGCGGCTTCGGCCCCGAAGATCAGGGTCGGCACATAAAGCGGCAGCACCAAGAGCGACATCAGAAGCCCGCCGCGCTTCACGCCCACCGTCAGCGCGGCGCCGAAGGTGCCGATGGCCGACAGCGCGGGCGTGCCCAGCAGAAGCGACAGCGCCAGCGGCTGAAAGCCCGGCCCCGGCAGGTGCAGAAGCACCCCCAGCACCGGCGCAATCAGCGTGAGCGGCAGGCCCGTGACGATCCAGTGCGCCAGCGCCTTGATGACGACCACGCCCTCCAGAGGGATCGGCGCGGTTGCCAGAAGGTCGAGCGAGCCGTCTTCGTGATCGAGCGCAAGGATGCGGTCAAGCGACAGAAGACAGGCCAAGAGCGCCCCGACCCACAGGATCCCGGCGGCGATGCGCGACAGCACGGCGGCTTCGGCACCCACGCCGAAGGGCACCAGCGTCGCCACCAGCAGGAAGAAGGCGAGGCCCAGACCGAAACCGCCGCCCGACCGCACCGAAAGCCGCAGGTCGCGGATCAGGACCGCGATCAAAGGAATGCCTCGCCGAAGTCGCCCTCGAAGGCGGTGCTGCGGCCACCTTCCGCCGGCGAACGCGCACGGAAGGGCGTCAAGTCCAGCACCTCGGCCGCGGACAGTCCCAGATCGATATGGGTGGCGATCACCGCCGCGCCGCCCTGCCCCAGATGGCCGGCAACCGCCCGCCCGAACAGCGCGACCGATTCAGTATCCAGCGACACCGTTGGTTCATCCAGCACCCAGATCGGCCGCCCCGTGACCAGAAGCCGCGCAAGCCCCAGCCGCCGCTTCTGCCCCGCCGACAGATTGGCCGCCATCCGGTCGGCAAGCGTGGTCAGGTTCATGGCGCGAAGCGCCTCCTCGATCCCGCCCGCGCCATAGATGGCCGCCCAGAACCGCAGGTTCTCGGCCACCGTCAGGGTGGATTTCAGGCCATCGGCATGGGCGGCATAGGCGATCGCGTCAGGAATGCAGGAAACCTGCCCCGCCAGCGGCGCCTGCAACCCCGCCAGCGTGCGCAAGAGCGTCGTCTTGCCGATGCCGTTCGGCCCCCGCAGGATCAGAAGCCCGCCCGCAGGAAGGGAAAAGTCCACACCCTCAAGCACCGGCACGCCGCCCCGGGCCACGGCCAGCGCCTTGACCGACAGGATCGCGGCAGAAGCTGTCATTCCGGCTGGACCGGCAAGAGCGCCGCCGCAACGCGACGGCCTTCCGACAGCAGCACATTGTAGGTGCGCGCCGCGGCCGGGCTGTCCATCGGCTCGACCCCGATGCCCGCCGCTTCCAGCGCAAGGCGAAGATCCTTGGGCAGGTGCGCGATCAGCTTGCCGGTGCCCACAAGGATCACGTCGACCTCATCCCGCAATGCCAGCAGCGCCGCGACATCGGACATCCCGCCCCAGGACCGCGCGCCGACGGATGTGACGATCACCGCGCCCTTGATCACCTGGCCGCCGACACGGAAGAAATCCGGCCCGTACCCGTCGATGGGCCGGGCCGAAGTGAAGGTGATTTCCGTCAGGCGGATCATGGGATCACGCGTCGATATTGGCGAATTCGTTCGTGTCCTTCTTTTTCTTCTCGGCCTTCTCTGTCCGGTCCATGCCGATCATCAGAACGATGTTCTTGGCAACGAAGACCGAGGAATAGGTGCCCAGAAGGACGCCCATGAAGATCGCGAAGGAAAAGCCCCGGATCACGTCGCCGCCAAAGACCAGCATCGAGCCGACCGCGATCAGCGTCGTGATCGAGGTCATCAACGTCCGGCTGAGGGTTTCGTTGACCGAGAGGTTCATCACGTCCTTCAGCGGCATGGTCTTGTACTTGACCAGGTTTTCCCGAAGCCGGTCGAAGACCACCACCGTGTCGTTGATCGAATAGCCAAGGATCGTCAGCAAGGCCGCAATGATCGTCAGGTCGAACTTCAGCTGGAAAAGCGAGAAGATCCCGATGGTGATGAACACATCATGCAGAAGCGCCAGCACACCGCCCACGGCGAACTGCCATTCGAACCGCAGCCAGATATAGCCCATGATGGCCAGCGAGGTGAGGCCCACCGCCATGACCGAGCTCCAGATCAGTTCGGACGACACCTTGGGGCCCACGGATTCGACCGAGGCAAAGCGGATCTGCGGGTCAAGCGTCTTCAGCGCCGCCTCGACCTGGGCGATGGTTTCCGGCGAAACCGCTTCGGTCTGGTCCAGCGCCGCCAGACGGATCTGCGCGACGTGCTGATCGGCGCGGAACGAGGGATCGAAGACCTCGGTGATCGCCACATCGCCCAGCGGCAGCTTTTCCAGCGCCTGACGCATCCCGCCCACATCGACGGCGGTCGTCGATTCGGTGCGGATCGTGGTGCCGCCCTTGAAGTCGATACCGAAGTTCAGGCCCATGATCGCCCAGATGATGAAGGCAATGATCATCAGGATCACCGAGCCGCCGAAGGTCAGCCACTGGTGCTTGAAGAAGTCGATGTTGGTCTTTTCGGGGGCCAGTCTCAGACGCCATGCCATGATGTGTTTCCCCTTCAGACCGTGATCGTCTTAGGACGGCGCCATTCATACCAGCCGACCATCAGAAGCCGGGTGACATAGATGGCCGTGAAGACCGAGGTGATGATGCCAAGTGCCAGCGTCACGGCAAAGCCGCGCACCGGACCGGCACCGACGAAGAACAGCACCAGCGCCGTGATCATCGTCGTCAGGTTGGCGTCGATGATCGCGGGCAGCGCCCGTTCGTAGCCCAGTTCGATCGCGCGGGCGGGCGATTTCGCGGCGCGGAGTTCCTCGCGGATACGCTCGAAGATCAGCACGTTGGCATCGACCGCCATGCCGATGGTCAGCACGATCCCCGCGATCCCCGGCAACGTCAGCGTCGCGTTGATGATGGTGAGGCCGCCCAGCAGCATCGCCATGTTGACCGACAGCGCCATGATCGCGAAGACCCCGAACAGCCCGTAAGAGGCGATCATGAAGGCCGCGACTGTGACGATCGCCACAAGCGTGGAAACCCGGCCCGCGTCGATGCTGTCCTGCCCCAGTTCCGGGCCGATGGTCCGCTGTTCAAGGAAGTTCAGACCGGCAGGCAACGCGCCCGAACGCAGCAGCACCGCGAGATCGGTCGAGGATTCCACCGTGAAGTTCCCGGTGATGATCCCCGATCCGCCCGGGATCGCGCTTTGGATCCGCGGGGCCGAGATGACCTTGCCGTCCAGCACGATGGCGAAAAGCTGGCCGATGTTTTCGGCGGTGTACTGCCCGAAGGCCCGCGCGCCGGTGGTGTCGAAGTTGAACGAAACCGCGGGCGCGCCGTTCTGGTCATAGGCCGGTGCCGCATTGACCAGATCGTCGCCGCTGACCACGGGACGGTCTTCGAGGATGTAGTAGATCCCCGGTTCATCCTCTGCGGGCGCCAGCACATTGCCTGCACCGGGCTTGGCGTTCGCATCCTGGGTGCGGCTGATCACCGGCTGGAAGGTCAGCTTGGCGGTCGTGCCGATCAGCGCCTTCAATTCCTCGGCGGAGCCAAGGCCCGGCACCTGGATCAGGATGCGGTCGGCGCCCTGACGCAGGATCGTCGGTTCGCGAGTCCCCGCGGCATCGACCCTGCGGCGGATGATCTCCAGCGCCTGCTGCATGGTGCGGTCGTTCGTTGCGGCCTTTTCGGCGTCCGACAGGCGCACGGTGATGGTATTGCCTTCGCCGGTGATCTCGAAGGTGCTTTGTCCGACGCCGGTCAGCGAAACGACGGGGGCCGAAAGCGTCTTCGCCGCCGCAACCGCCGCGGCCAGGGCTTCGGGCTTTTCGATCTGGATCTTCAATTCGCCATCGGGCGCGGGCGCACGGCGGACGCCGCCGATTTCGGCACGCTTGTCCCCCAGAACCCGGCGCATTTCCGGCCAGAGCGCCTGCATCCGCGACTTGTAGACATCGGCAAGCTTCACTTCGGCCAGCAGATGCGCCCCGCCGCGCAGGTCAAGGCCCAGCGAGAGGATCTTCGAGGGCAGCCAATCGGGCCAAAGCGCCTGCGCCGCCGCATCGGCTTCGGTCGTAGCGCCGGTCTTCTGGATCCGTTCTACGGCGTCGTTATGCTGTTCGACCCGGTCGTAGAACAGGTTCGGCGCAGCCGCGGCCAGGCCCAGAAGGCAGAGCCCCCAGATGATCAGCTTCTTCCACAGGGGGAACTGCAACATGGATAAACTCAGGCTTTGCTGGCCGGCGCGGCGGCGGGTTCGGTCTTCGAGAGGACGGTGGTGATGGCCTGGCGGGCGACACGGACGCGGACGCCTTCGGCGATCTCGACCTCGACGTCGCTTTCGCCGTCCTTCACCTTGGAAATCTTGCCGAGGATGCCGCCCTGCGTGATCACCTGGTCGCCACGGCGCAGCGATTCAACCAGCGCCTTGTGCTCTTTCATCTTCTTCTGCTGCGGGCGGATCATCAGGAAGTACATGATCGCGAAGATCAGCACCATCGGGATCAGGCCCGAGGTCAGAAGGCTGGTCGGGGCGGCGCCGGTGGCCTGGGCATAGGCGGGGGTAATGAACATCTACATCCCTTTTTTGGATTGATCGGGCCGGTTTTCAGGGGCCTGCCGAAAGTTGCGCGGAACCTATGCGTTCGGCCCCGGCTTGGCAAGCAATTGGGCTGAAATCCCGGTTCACAGCCCCGACATGTTCGGGCATATGGAAAACGCCCATGTCGGGCGACAGCGACAGTCAAGGACCAGGATCATGCACGACATCCGCGCCATCCGCGAAAACCCCGCCCAGTTCGACGCCGCCCTGGCGCGCCGCGGCCTGTCGCCAATGTCGCCCGCGATCCTGGCGCTGGACGAAGGCCGCCGCGCCAGGATCCTCGCCGCCGAAACCGCGCAGGCCGCCCAGAACGCCGCGAGCAAGGACGTGGGCGCCGCCAAAGCCCGCGGTGACGATGCCGAATTCGAACGGCTGCGCGCGCTGGTGGCCGAGAAGAAGGCCGAAGTTGCCCGCCTGACCGAAGAAGCCAATACCGAAGACGCCCGCCTGCGCGACCTGCTGCTGACGATTCCGAACAGCCCGCTGCCGGATGTGCCCGAAGGCGCGGATGAAACCGGCAACATCGAGATTCGCCGCTGGGGCACCCCCCGCCCCTTCGACTTCGCCCCGGTCGAGCATTTCCAGATCAAGGGCGTGCAAGCGGGGATGGATTTCGAAACGGCGGCAAAGCTGTCGGGGTCGCGCTTCGTGGTCCTGAAGGGCGGCGTCGCGCGCATCCACCGGGCGCTGGCGCAGTTCATGCTTGACCTTCACACCTCCGAACACGGGTTGACGGAATGGATCACGCCGGTGCTGGTCAAATCCGAGGCGATGGTAGGCACCAACCAGCTGCCGAAGTTCGCCGAAGACAGCTACCAGACCACCAATGGCTGGTGGCTGATCCCCACCTCCGAAGTCACGCTGACCAACTCGGTCCGCGAAGAGGTGCTGGTTGACGACGCCCTGCCGATCCGCATGACCTCGCACACGCAATGCTTCCGGTCCGAGGCGGGATCGGCGGGCAAGGACACGTCGGGGATGCTGCGCCAGCACCAGTTCGAAAAGGTGGAAATGGTGTCAATCACCGCCCCCGAGGCGAGCCTTGACGAACACGCCCGCATGACGAAATGCGCCGAAGCCGTGCTGGAACGGTTGGGCCTGCCCTACCGGACCATCGTGCTTTGTACCGGCGACATGGGCTTTGGCGCGCAGAAGACCCATGATCTTGAAGTCTGGCTGCCGGGCCAGAACACCTACCGCGAAATCAGTTCGGTTTCGGTCTGCGGCGATTTCCAGGCGCGGCGCATGAACGCCCGTTTCAAGCGCCCGGGCGGCAAGCCGGAATTCGTCCATACCCTGAACGGCTCGGGCGTCGCCGTGGGCCGCTGCCTGATCGCGGTGCTGGAAAATGGCCAGCAGGAAGACGGATCGGTGATCCTGCCCGAGGCGCTGATCCCGTGGCTGGGCGGCAGAACCTGCCTGACACCGGACGGCCAACTGGCCTGACCCGAAGCCCGGACATGAAAAAGCCCCCGCAATCCGTTGCGGGGGCTTTGCTTTTCCAAGACCGGGGTCAGTCGGCCTTTTTCGTCCGCCCCGCATCGACGTGTTTCTTCAGCCGCGAGGGCGTCGATTTCTTGCGGTCCTTGTAGGGGTTGTCGTGCCCCTGATCGCGGAAGGTCAGCCGGATCGGCGTTCCGGGCATGTCGAAGCTTTCGCGCAAGCCGTTGACCAGATAGCGCGAATAGCTTTCCGGCAGCTTGTCGGCATGGTTCGTCATCACCACGAAGGCGGGCGGCCGGGTCTTGATCTGCGTCATGTAACGCAGCTTGATCCGGCGGCCACCCGGCGCGGGGGGCGGATGCGCCTCGGTCATGGCGCCAAGCCACTGGTTGAGCCTCGCCGTCGTCACGCGGCGGTTCCAGACGTCATGCGCCTTCAGGATCGCGGCGTGCAGCCGGTCCAGCCCCTTGCCGGTCTTGGCCGAGACCGTGACCAGCGGGGCGCCGCGCAGCTGCGGCAGGTATTTTTCGAAGTTCTCGCGCAGCTCGTTCAGCTTCTGCGGCTTGTCGTCCTCAAGATCCCACTTGTTCGCCGCGACAACGACCGCCCGGCCTTCGCTTTCGGCGAAATCGGCGATGCGCAGATCCTGCGTTTCAAACGGAATCTCGACATCCAGCAGCACCACGACCACTTCGGCAAAGCGCACCGCGCGCAACCCGTCCGCGACCGACAGTTTTTCAAGCTTGTCGACCACCTTGGCCTTCTTGCGCATCCCGGCAGTGTCGAAGATCCGCATCGGCGTGCCCATGAAATCCGCCGAAACCGAAATTGCATCGCGGGTGATCCCGGCCTCCGGCCCGGTCAGAAGGCGGTCTTCGCCGATGATCTTGTTGATCAGCGTCGATTTTCCCGCATTGGGCCGCCCGATCACCGCGATCTGGAGCGGCTTTTCCTTGGTCGGCACCCGCGGGCCATCCTCGGCGGTCTCGTCGGTGACATCGACATCGACCTCGGGCGCGTCAAGCTTCGCGCGTTCGTCGAAGGCATCGGCCAGCGGGCGCAGCGCCAGATAAAGGTCATCCATCCCTTCGCCATGTTCGGCGGAAATGCGGATCGGCTCGCCCAATCCCAGGCTCCAGGCCTCGATTGCACCGGCATCGCCCGCCTTGCCCTCGGCCTTGTTGACGGCCAGAATGACATGGGCGTTCTTCTTGCGCAGGATGTCGGCAAAGATTTCGTCCGCAGGGGTCACGCCCACACGCCCGTCGATCACGAAAAGGCAGATGTCGGCCTCTTCCACGGCGCGTTCGGTCAGGCGGCGCATCCGGCCTTGCAGGCTGTCATCCTCGACCAGTTCCAGCCCCGCGCTGTCCAGAACCACGAACCGCAGGTCGGCCAGCCGCGCTTCGCCCTCGCGCAGGTCGCGGGTGACGCCGGGCTGGTCATCGACCAGCGCCAGCTTCTTGCCCACCAGCCGGTTGAACAGCGTGGACTTGCCGACATTGGGACGGCCGACGATGGCAAGGGTGAAGGACATGGGCGAGACTCCGGGAAGGCAAGCCGCCCCCTTACACCGATTTTCGGTCAGCGCAAAGCGGTCAACTGGCCGTTTTTCGTGACAGCGTAAAGCACCCCGCCCGAAACCGCAGGGGCCGCCGCCGCACCGCCCTTGAGAGGCGTTTCCGCGACCAGCGTGCCCGAGGCCGGATCGTAGCTGCGCACCATGCCGTCGCCCGAAGCGACGACAAGCCGCCCGCCCGCCAGCGTCGGGCCGAAGCTTGCGAAGATCGGCCCGCGTTTGCGTTCCTTGCGATAGGGCTGGAACCACGGCAGATCGACCGCCCAGACGGTGCCGCCCGACGCGGCATCCAGCCGCATGAGCTTGCCCTGATCGGTCACGATGAAGACCGCCCCGCCCGCGACCGCAGGGGGGCTTGCCGCGCCCTGTCCGACCGCCCAGATCACCTGTCCGGTGGTCTTGTCGATGGCCGCGATCCGCCCCGCGGCAGTTCCGGCGTAGACAGTGTTCCCCGCCAGCACCGGATCGCCGGTCACGTCGTTGATCGAGGTGTAGGATTCCCCCACCCGCTTGCCAGCGACATTGGCTTTCCAAAGGATCTTGCCGCTTCCCGCCTCTGCCGCGACCAGTTGGCCGCTCGGGAACGGGAAGACGACGATCTGACCATCGCTCGCCGGCGAAGACGCCCCCATGATCCCGGCGCGGCCAAGGCCGGGGACGGTCCAGTCCACCTTGCCGGTGCCGGCGTCGATGCCCCAGCCGGTGCCATCGCGCGAGGCGACGAAGACCTTGCCCGCCGCCGCCGTCGGCGCACCGCCGGCCGTTGTGCCAAGCTGCTGGCGCCAGACAATGGCGCCCGACCGCGCATCAAGCGCCACAAGCTCCGCCGCGCCACTGGTCACATAGACCCGGCCAGCAGCCACGGCGAGCCCGCCGCCCGAGGCTTCGGCGGCCCGGTCCACCCCCCGCGTCACATCGGCGGACCAGAGTGTGCCGCCATTCGTGGCGGTCGCCGTCACCCGCGATTGCGCGTCAAGCGTGTAGATCACACCGCCAGACACCACCGGATCGGCGGCGATGCGGTGCTTGCGGTCATTGCCCTGCCCGATGTTCGCCGACCAGACCGGCGTCAGGCTGGCGGGAAGTGCTGCATTCCCCGGCAGGTGATCGGGCGTTCCGGCGCGGTGGCTCCAGTCCGCGCTGCGGGCGGTAGGAAGCGCCACGGCCGCAGTCCGGTTCGCGGGGGTGCCGGGTTCATACCCCTCGACCGGGACCGAGCCCTCGCTCAGCGGCGCCCGCACGTCCAGCCGTTCGCCGGGAAGGATCACTTCCTTCTGCGTGCAGGCGGTAAGCGCCGTCGCGGCCAAAAGCAGCGTGACTGCGGCTTGCGACCGGAACCGGGAAATCGTTGCGAACATGGCGCCTCTCGTCCTGCTTGATCCTGCCGGGCTCTCCCCGACCTGCCTTGCCGTCCTGGTGGTCTGTCGACCCCGGGAACCCCTGCGCTTCGCCTCAGGCGGCGACCTTGCCCCCGAGCGTCACAATCATCTGCGCCGCGCGGGCTTTCAAGCCCGGCGTCACCTCGGCGTCCTGAAGGATGGCCTCGAAGGCCTTGATCGCCTCGTCCTTGCGGTCGGCGGCGACCAGCACATAGGCCTGCTGCTCAAGCGCCAGAATCCGGTAGGGCGCGCCCGGCGCGGCCAGCGCGGCCAGCCGTGCATCCCGGTCCGCCGCCGGAAGCGCGGCGCCCGCAATGATGATGGCCTTCAGATCGGCCAGCTGGCGGTAGCTTGCGGGCAGGCTTTGATCTGCGGCGATCGCATCCAGTTGCGCCAGCGCCGCCGCCTTATCCTTGGCGACCAGCGCCTCGGCAGCGGCCAGCATCTCAAGCACCGCCTTGCGCGCCCCGGGCGCGTGGATGGCACCCAGCGCCTTCAGCCGCTGGGCCGGATCGTCGTGGGACATCGCACCAAGGATCGCATCGCCAAAGGCCTGCGAGTCGTTTTCCTTCGACAGTTTCTGCCATTCGACCCAGGCCGCGCCGCCAACGATCAGCGCCACCAGCGCAATCCCGATCCAGCCATAGCGCCGCATGATCGCGAAAAGACGGTCGCGACGGACCTCTTCGGTGACTTCGTCGATGAAACTGTCGTTGTTGTGCACGTCCCGGCCCCGGTCGCGGGCGGCCTCTGCCGCCCTTTCGCTGCCCTCATAGCGGCAAAACAGCCCGCTTGCCAAGGGCTGCGGGCCGTTTCAGGGCTTTGTCCGGCATCCGTTGCGGTGGCGCGCGCGGAACCCGTTTCAGGCGGCGTCCTCGGCCTCTTCCGCGGATTGGCGCGCCCACATCGCGGCATAGCGTCCGTGATGGGCCAGAAGCATTTCATGCGTGCCGGATTCGACAACCCGGCCCTCTTCCAGCACGATGATCCGGTCGGCATCGGCAATGGTCGACAGCCGGTGCGCGATGGTGATGACCGTGCGGCCCCGGCCCATCTGGCGCAGGCTGTCCTGGATGCCGCGTTCGGTCTGGGTGTCCAGCGCCGATGTCGCCTCGTCCAGCAGAAGGATCGGCGGGTTCTTCAGAAGCGTCCGGGCAATGCCCACCCGCTGCTTTTCGCCGCCCGACAGCTTCAGCCCGCGTTCGCCGACCTTGGTCTGGTAGCCGTCGGGCAGCGACATGATGAAATCATGGATCTTCGCGGCCTTCGCCGCCGCCTCGATTTCCGCCTGCGTCGCATCGGCGCGGCCGTAGGCGATGTTGTAAAGCACCGTGTCGTTGAACAGCACCGTATCTTGCGGCACCACCCCGATCGAGGCGTGAAGGCTGGCCTGCGTGATGTCGCGCAGGTCCTGCCCGTCGATGCGGATCGCACCTTCCGTCACGTCGTAGAAGCGGAACAGAAGCCGCCCCACGGTCGATTTCCCCGACCCCGACGGCCCGACGATGGCCAGCGTCTGCCCCGCCGGAACGGTGACGTTGAGGCCCTTCAGGATCTGACGTTCCGGGTCATAGCCGAACTGCACCGCGTCGAATTCGATGGTGCCGCCCTCCACCTTCAGGTCCGGCGCGCCGGGCTTGTCGGTGATCTCGGCCGGCTGGCCCAGCAGGCCGAACATCTCTCCCATGTCCACTAGGGCCTGTCGGATTTCCCGATAGACGGTGCCCAGGAAATTGAGCGGCATGGTGATCTGGATCANNTGACGAAATCGCCGACCGTCAGCTTTCCCGCCTGCACGCCGATGGCCGCCATCACCATGACGATGACCAGACCCGTGGTGATGATGAAGGCCTGTCCCGCGTTCAGGAAAGACAGCGATTGCCCGGTCTTGATCGCCGCCGCCTCATACCGCGACATCGCCGCGTCGTAGCGCGCGGCTTCGCGCCGGTCGGCGTCGAAATACTTGACGGTTTCGTAGTTCAGCA
>DJWG01000046.1:14836-22931 GCA_002440945.1 Rhodobacteraceae bacterium UBA6236
CATTCGGTGACCTTGAAGGTGAAGGCCACATAGATCGCGATGGTCACGACGACGACCAGCGCATACCAGACGTTGAAGGCGAAGAGGAAGATGATCGCGACCAGCGTCAGTTCGATGACCAGCGGCCCGATGGAGAACAGCAGGAACCGCAGCAGGANNCCGCCGGTCTTGCGGGTGATGTGATAGCGCAGGGACAGGCGGTGGATATGCGTGAAGGTCTCAAGCGCAAGTTGCCGCAGCGCGCGCTGGCCCACGCGGACGAAGATCGCATCGCGGAGTTCGGAAAACGCCGTCGCCCCCAGCCGCGCCAGACCATAGGCCACCGTTAGGCCGACCGCGCCATAGGCCAGAAGCCAGCCCTCGCCCCGCTGTTCCCCGGCCAGCGAATCCACCGCGGCCTTGTAGAAGAACGGCGTCGCCACCGAGACAAGCCGCGCCAGAACCAGCGCGATCAATGCAAAGACCACGCGCCGCTTCACCCAGGCCTGATCCCTGGGCCAGAGGTAGGGCACCACGCGAATGATCGTCTGCAGGGCGCCGTGTTCCGCCCGGGCGGGTTTTGCGCGCATGGCCTCGACGGGGGGTGCGCTGCTGGCAGGGGTCGCGCTGGCGGGGGTCGCCTTGTCCGACATGTCACTTTTCCGATTGCAAAAGCGCGGCGGATTCGTCCTCGCCGCATTGGCGGCCTTGATCGCAGCAGAGCGGGGCGGTATCAAGGGGGTATCGTTCAACCCTACTTGAAAGATTGAAACGTGACCGGACCCACAGGTGACGCTTCCCGGGATCAGGCGCTGGCCGCCCTGCAGGCGCTTGCCAACGGCACACGGCTTGATCTGGTGCGATCATTGATCGTGGCGGGCGAAGACGGTCTGTCTGCGGGCGTGCTGGCGCAGCGTCTGGGGCTGTCGCCGTCGCGCCTGTCCTTCCATCTGGCGGCGCTTGAACAGGCAGGCGTGGTCGAGGCGCGCAAGGTGTCGCGCAACATCTTCTACAGCGCGGGTTTCACGCGGCTGGGCCAGACCATCGGCTTTCTGCTGCACGACTGCTGCGCCGCCCACCCGAAGGTCAGGGCCTGCTGCAGCGACGGCGCCGGGGATCAGTCCCTGGGAACCGAAAACACCTGACCGGGGTAGATCAGGTCAGGGTTGCGGATCTGGTCGCGGTTGGCCTCGAACACCTTCACATAAAGCAGCCCGTCGCCATAGGACGACTTTGCGATCGCCCAGAGCGTATAGCCCGGCTGCACGGTGATGATGTTAGCCTCCACCGGCGGCGGGACGACGGTGGTGGCGGTGGCAGTAGCGCTGGCCGGGGGCGTAGCCTCTGCCCCGCCAGTGGCCCCGCCGCGCGCCCCATCCGCCGGTCCCGCAACAGGTTCAGAACCCGCCCCGGCATCCGCCAGCTTCGCCGTGTCTTCACGCTGGAATGGCGTTTCAAAACGGGAAACAACCTTGCCGCTTTCGTCCAGTTGATCGACGCGGAGCGCATAAACGCGCGGGGCAATATCCAGAAGCCGCAGCGTCCAGTGGCCATCGCCGGCGACGGGGGCGGTTCCGGCCTCGGCATTGTCCAGATAGACGCGGACATGGGTTCCTGAATGGGGCCCCGCCGCGGCGACGGCGCGGCCCGACAGTTCCACCGCCCCATCCGCGCCATAGGAAATCGTGTCGATCACCACCGAGGCGCTGGCCCCGGCGTCCAGTTTCCGCACCCCTTCCGCATCCGCCAGAAGTACCGGGGCAGCCGCTTCGGGCGCCCCCGTCCCGGTTTCCGTCCCGGCCACCGCATCGGGCGTGGCCCCGGCCTCTGCCCCCGCTGTCGCCACCGGAGCATCGACCGGCTTCAGGATCACCGACTGGGCAGACCGGGTCACGGTTCCATCGATGCCTCTCGCCGAAAGCGTGACGACATTGGGGTTTTCCCCGGGGGCCAGGGACAGAAACGCCGCAAAGCGCCCCTGCCCGTCGGCCTGCGCCTCGGCGGCGGCGGCGCCGTTGACCTCGATCGTGACCACCGCCCGCGCACTGGCGCGTCCGGCGACGACGACCGATCCATCGCCTTCCGCGCGAACGGTGTCAAAGCCGGGAGCCCCCACGCCGGTCGTTTCAGCGCCTGTCTCACCGACCGCGGATGTGCTGCCCGTCCCCGGTTCGCTGGACCCTGCATGACCCTGCGTCGCCTGAGCCCCCACGCCCCCGGTCTGCGCCACCTCCGGTGACCGAAGCGCGACGTCCCCAGAAAGCGCCACGATCCAGATCACCGCCCCGGCGACAACGCCAAGGGCCACGCCTCCGATCACGGCCGGAATGCGGACCCCGGGGCCCTTTGCAGCGCCGCTTTCGACGTGCCTCTCCTGCGTCATCTCCACCCCCGGCTCCGCGCTGATTGCATCAGAATATCAACGCCGTTAACAGGGGTCAAAGGAACCCGGGAGGCGAAGAGGCGATCATGTCCATGAAATCGGTCTGCGTCTACTGCGGTTCGCGCAGCGGCACCCGGCCCGCCTATACCGAATCGGCCATCGCCACGGGCCGGATGCTGGCGGCGAATGGCTGGCGGCTGGTCTATGGCGCGGGCGATATCGGACTGATGGGCCAAGTGGCGCGGGCGGCGCAATCGGCGGGCGCCCAGACCATGGGCGTGATCCCCACCCATCTGATGAAGATGGAGGTCGGCAAGCGCGACCTGAACCAGTTCGTCATCACCGAGGACATGCATGAACGCAAGAAGGTCATGTTCATGAACTCGGACGCGGTGGCGGTCCTGCCCGGCGGCGCAGGCAGCCTCGACGAATTCTTCGAGGTGCTGACCTGGGCGCAGATCGGCCTGCACGCCAAGCCGATCTTCCTTCTGGATGTCGAAGGCTACTGGCAACCGCTCTTGCGGCTTCTGGACCATGTCATCGACGAAGGCTTTGCCGACCCGTCCTTGCGGAGCCATTTCACCACGGTGGCGGATCCCGTCGCGCTGGAAGCGGGATTGCGGGCGGCCTTCGGCTGACCCGAGCCCCCCCTGACGAAACCGCCCCTGCCGCCCTGTCGATTTCCTGCAAGAAAGATGCAGGAAATGTCATGCAATTTGCAAAACTCCTGCCAAGATGCGCCACGCGTGCAAGCCGATCCGGAAATCCCGAAAAACGCACGCCGCCAACATGGAGGAAAGCATGAAGCTCTACCCGTTGCCCGCTTCGGCGGCACTTCTGGCCTTGCTGTCTGCCACCCTGCCCGCGCAGGCGCTTGACCTGTCGCACCTGCCCGATGTCTCGATGCTGCCGAAAGGGGTCGTGCAGATCTCGCCCGTGGTGCCCGGCATGGGCGAACATTGGGCCGATCCGGCGAACCTGCCGCTGGGGCCCATCTATTGCGTCTATCAGGGCAAGATCGTCTGTCTGGAATTCATGATCGCACAGGCGGACTTCGCGGCCGGCAAATCCTGGCCGGACCTGCCGGGGCTCGAGGGCCTGCCGCCGGTCAATCATGTCAACATGGGGTTCGAACCGCATGGCCACGAAGGCTACGAAATTCCCCATTATGACATGCACATCTACTACCTGCCCCCCGCCGACATGGCCGAGGTGAAGTAACCCGTGGTGCGGTGAGCTGAGGGTCATGGCGGATCGCATCCGGCCCGCCATGACCCTGACTTGGGCTCGGAAGGCACGCCCCTCACTTCGGCCGGAAGGCCGCGCAAAGTTCGGGGTCGGTTTCGATCCGGCCGGCGCCGATCAGGTCAAGGCAATAAGGCACCGCCCGGAACACGGCCGTCAGGCAGGTGGCGATGGCCGAGGGCTTGCCCGGCAGGGAGATGATCAGGCTCTGGCCGCGAATGCCCGCGTCCTGCCGCGACAGGATCGCGGTCGGAACTTCGGCAAGGCTGGCCAGCCTCATCGCTTCGCCAAAGCCCGGCAGGCGCTTGTCGATCACGGCCTCCAGCGCCTCGGGCGTCTGGTCGCGGGGCGCGGGGCCGGTGCCGCCGGTCACAAGGATCAGGTCGGCGCCTTCCACATCCGCCATCTGCCGCATCGCCTCTGCCACGCTTTCCGCGCCATCGGGCACGATCCGGCGCAGGTAGCGGACCTGCGACGTGATGATCTTCGACAGCCATTCCTCGGCTGCCGGGCCGCCCTTGTCTTCATATTCGCCCCGCGCCGCCCGGTCCGAGGCGACGATGATGGCGATAAGCGGTGCGTCTGCGGACATGGCGGGATACCTTTGATGCGGGCCGCGACGGATCGACGCGGGCGATGGCTTTGATCAAGACATAGCGCCTTTCACGGGCGCGCCTAAGCGTCAATCGTCAGCAATCCGGCATGGGCGCGACATAACGGCCCGACTTGCCGCCGTCTTTCACCAGCAGCCTCAGGCCGGTGATCTCCATCCCCTTCTCGACCGCCTTCAGCATGTCGTAGATCGTCAGGCAGGCGATCGAGACGGCGGTGAGCGCTTCCATCTCAACGCCGGTCTGGCCTGTCGTGGCGGCGCGCGCGGTGACGATGAAGGCGTGGGCCGCCGGATCCGGCGTCACTTCGACCTTGACGCTCGACAGCGGCAGCGGATGGCACAGCGGGATGAGGTCGGCGGTCTTCTTGGCCGCCAGGATGCCCGCCACGCGGGCGGTGTTCAGGGCGTCGCCCTTGGGCAGGGCCCGACGATCCAGAAGATCCAGGGTGGCGGGGGACATGGCCACATGCGCCCGGACGATGGCCACCCGGACGGTTTCGCGCTTGTCCGAAACATCGACCATGCGGGCCGACCCATCGGCGGCGATATGGGTGAAGTCCTCTCCCACTCTACTCTCCCATGACCTTGTCCATGGTCTTCTTGAAAAGCTTTTGGACCTTGTTCACGGCCTTGCCGGACTCGATCTCCGCGAACTCACGCAGGATCTCCTCCTGGCGCTTGTTCAAACGGCTGGGAATGCGCACGCGCACCTCAACCAGCAGATCGCCCTTCTGGGTGCTGCCCACGTGCGGCAGCCCCAGTCCACGCAGGCGGAAGACCTCGCCGTGCTGGGTGCCCTTGGGCACGTCCACGGTCACGGTCTCGTCCAGGGTGGGCACCTCGACCTTGGCCCCGAGCGCCGCCTGGACCATGTCGATCTCGCAGGAAGCCACGAGATTCTGGCCCTGACGGCGCAACGTCTTATCCGGCTCCACGGTGATGACCACGTAGAGGTCGCCGTGGGGGCCGCCGTGGCGGCCGGCCTCGCCCTCGCCGCGCAGGCGCAGTCTGGCCCCGGTGTCCACACCGGCGGGAATGCGCACGTGCAATTGCTTGGTCTCGGTCACTTGGCCGTGTCCCCGGCAGTCCGGGCAATAACGGGTGATGACGCGCCCCTGGCCGTGGCACACCGGACAGGGCACGGAAATGCGGAAGAAGCCCTGGGACTGCTGCACGTGGCCGCTGCCGCCGCACTGGCGGCAGACCTCCGGCGAGGTGCCCGGCTCGGCGCCCGTGCCCTTGCACGTGGAGCAGACCGTGTCCATGGGGATCTCCAGTTCGACCTCCGTTCCCCGGGCCGCCTCGCGGAAGGAAATGGTCAGGTCGTACCGCAGGTCGGACCCGGCGCGAGGGCGGGGCCCGCGGGAGGCCGAGGCGAAGCCGNNCTGAAGGCCCCGAAGATGTCCTCGGCGCTGTTGAAGCCGGAGAAGCCGTTGCCCAAGCCCTCGTGGCCGAACT
Organism: Rhodobacteraceae bacterium UBA6236; assembly: GCA_002440945.1. The sequence continues at coordinate 20,515 of DJWG01000046.1, forward strand.
GGTCGAAACGCTTGCGCTTCTCCGGATCGCGCAGGACTTCATAGGCCTCGGCGGCCTCCTTGAACTTGGTTTCCGCCTCCGGGTCATCCTGGTTGCGATCCGGATGGAATTCGAACGCCAGCTTGCGGTAAGCCTTCTTGATCTCGTCCTCGGAGGCGGTTCGGGACACGCCGAGGATTTCGTAGTAGTCCCGCTTGGCCATGGATTATTCCGCCTCGGCCTCGATCATCAGCCCCGCCTCGGGGATGGACGCGCCGGGCAGAACCTTGCCCTCGGCGATCTCGCGCAGCGCGGTGACCACTTCCTTGTTCTTGGTCTCCACCAGGGGTTCGTAGCCCTCGCGGTACTGCTTGACCCGCTTGATGGCCATCTGGACGATGAGGAAGCGGTTGCTGACCTTTTCCAGACAATCTTCGACCGTGATTCTCGCCATGTCGACTCCTCGCGGCGGACTCGAAAGCCCGGCCGTCTTATTTCTTCAAGGGAAAAAGCCCTTGAAGATCCTTGAACAATTGTGCCGAAACCGGATAACAGAGCGGACTTCCCTCGACCCGAAGCCAACAGAGCCCGGGGCTCAGTCCGATGTCCGTGTAAAAACGCAGCAAAACCAGCGAAGTTCCGGACTTGTCCCGGGCTTCACAGGTCATGGCCTCATCCGCCGAAGGCGGCAGGGCGGGCACGGCCGCCGCCTCGAACTTCACATCACTAAGACGCCACAACGCCATGTCAATGCCCCGCAAGGCCTTGCCCGTGGCGGAGTCCATCCAACCGTCCTGGGTCTTCTCCATGTTCAGGAGCTGCCCGCCGAGGACGATGCGGAAAAACTGGACCTTTCCCGTGTCCAGGCTGAGCACCTTGCGGCCCTCAAGATCGAATCCGCTCTTGGCCAGTTGGTCCAGCACATCGCGGTCCAGGGCCACCGGGCCGGGCTGCCAGGAAGACCGGGCCAAAATCATTCCCGGAAGGGGTTCCTGGCCGAAAATCTCCAGAAACTCCGGCACCGCGCCGCCACTCCACAACTCGTACCGAAGCCAGGGGTCTCCGACGGTCCGCGTCCCGTCGGGAAGCAATCGGGCCCGTAGACCGGTAAGATTGTGGATCAGCAGTTTGACCTCGGATTCGGCCACGGGCTTGTCCTTGGCCGCTTCCGGCAGGAGAAAGACGAAGCCTCCGTCCTTGCGGGCGACCTCCCAGTCCGGCCCAGCGGCCCCCAGGGAACGCAGACGGGATATCTTGTCCTCCGGCGCGGAAAAAATCCGGGTGTCGCAGAAGTATTCACTCTGGTGATCCAACTGCCGTTCCCAGGCCTTCGCCAGGAGAAAAACGGTGCCCGGGTTCATGGAGTTGACCGCGTAGAGCCCCTCGCCCGAAGGAACGGCCCGTCCCAGTGACAGCTCTACCACGGAGAGGGCCTGATCCTTGCTCTCCAGGGTCACGGAAATCCGGATGCGCGGCCGATCCAGTCCCAGGGCCGCGTCGTCGCGGCGCTCGGCGGACGGCAGCGCCCGGATGGGCTTGTTCAGGGACAGGAGGTCAAGCAGGGCCGCCACCTTGAATGGATCGGCCTTGGCCTTGGCAGGCAGGGAGGCTTCACCGGGACGGACGTACCAGACCTTGTCCTCGCGCGTCAAAACGTACCGACCAGCGGGCGCGGCGATCGAAATCTCACGCACCGAATCGACGGTCACGCTCGGCCAGACGGGCTCCACCGTTTGGCGGCTCTTGTCCAGGGGAGTCCGGGACAAGAACAAGGCCACGCCGATGGCGGCCACCGCCAGACCAAGGGCCAGGGCAAACCAGCGTTTCAAGAATCCGGCGCCTCCGGATAAGCGTCAGGTTGGCGGTCGGGGACGAAACACCGGCTCCATCCCCCACAGGCAGGCGACCCCCCGCCCGGGCAAAGGCAAGAAACATATACGGCGGAACCTTGCGAGTCAAGACAAGATGCACTATCACTCCCCAAAGGGGCCAAGGCCGCAACAGCCATGTCGAAATTCGGAAAACTCACTTACGCCCAAAAAAAGTGCGTCGCGCTGGTGGGACTATGCATGCAGCGCACGGGCATGCTGCGCCCGGGCGACCGGATCGGCGTGGCCGTATCCGGCGGGGTGGACAGCTTCGTCCTGCTCAAGACCCTGCTCNNGGCCTTGACGGACTGGTGCGCGACGGAAGGCGTGGCTCTGCATGCGGAACTCACGGACTTCGGCCCCCGCGCCCACTCCCCGGAGAACCGCAAGAATTCCCCCTGCTTTTATTGCGCCATGCTGCGCCGCAAACGTCTGTTCCGCCTCTGCCAGGACTACGGCATGACCCACCTGGCCTTCGGGCACAACGCCGACGATCTGGTGGTGACCACCTTCATGAATCTGCTGCAGAACGGCCGATCCGACGGCCTGTCCATCCGCGAGGATTTCTTC
>DJWG01000091.1 GCA_002440945.1 Rhodobacteraceae bacterium UBA6236
TTACCCCACCGTTTCACCTTTTCCGGCCCCGGGGGGCGGTAGTCTGTTCTCTGTGGCGCTTTCCCTGGGGTTGCCCCCGCCGGGCGTTACCCGGCACCGTTGCTTCGGGGAGTCCGGACTTTCCTCGACGGCGCGGGACTTGCGCCCCCGCCACCGCGGTCATCCAGCTCTCCGCGCGAGGCTGGAGATACGGGGAAAGGTGCGGCGATACAAGGGCCGCCACACCGAAGCTGCGTCACCCGGCATCCCAGAGGGAATATGCCTCCGGCGGGGATATTTGGGCCAAGATGAAAGGGCGTCAGGCGAGGCCGGGGATGGAGAGGCCGAAGACCGCGGCGAGAAGGACGAAGTTCAGCGACAGGACGATGGCCGCGCCGAGGATGGCGAGCCAGCGGACGAGGGGCGAGTTGACGTAATCGCCCATGATCGCGCGGCGGCTGGTGAAGAGAACGAGCGTGATCATCGGCGCCGGCAGCGCAATCGACAGGACGACCTGGCTCAGAACCAGGGCGCGGGTCGGGTTCACGCCGAGGGCGACCACGACGAAGGCCGGGACCATCACAACCGCGCGGCGGAGCCAGAGCGGGATGCGGAAATGGACGAAGCCCTGCATGATCACCTGCCCCGCCATCGTGCCCACGACCGAGCTGGAGACGCCGGAGGCGATCAGCGACACGAGGAAGGCCGCCGCCGCCGCGCCGCCGAGGATCGGGGTCAGCAGATGGTAGGCGGTTTCGATCTCGGCCACCTCGGTCTGGCCGCCGTGGAAAGCGCTCGCCGCCATGATGACCATGGCCATGTTGATCATGCCCGCGACGGCGAGGGCCAGCACCACCTCGATGTTGGAGAACCTGAGGAGCTTGCGGCGTTCCTGGTCGTTGCGCGGGAGGATCCGGCCCTGGGTGAGGCTCGAATGCAGGTAGATCGCATGGGGCATCACGGTGGCGCCGATGATGCCGACGGCGATGGTCAGCGCGGCGCTGTCGGGCATCGAAGGGATCAGGAGCCCATCGGCGGCGGCGGCCCAGTTGACCGGGGCGATGAACAGCTCGGCTAGGTAGCAAAGGCCGATGACGCCGACGAGGGCGCCGATTACCAGCTCCATCGGGCGGAAACCGCGGCCTTCGAGAAGCAGGATCGCATAGGTGACGATGGCCGTGATGCCCATGCCGACCATGAGCGGAAAGCCGAAAAGGAGTGAGAGGCCGATGGCGGCGCCGAGGAATTCCGCCAGATCGGTGGCCATGGCGGCGATTTCGGAAACGGCCCAGAGCAGCCAGACCAGCGGGCGCGGCAGGTGATCGCGCGACATCTCGGCCAGGTTGCGGCCGGTGACGATGCCGAGTTTCGCCGAGAGCGCCTGGAACAGCATGGCGATCAGGTTGGCAAGCAGCACCACCCAGAGGAGCGCGAAACCGTAGCCGGCGCCGGCCTGGATGTTCGTCGCGTAGTTGCCCGGGTCCATATAGGCGATCGAGGCGATGACCGCTGGCCCGGCGAAAAGAAGGAAGGACCGGGGCCCGCCGCCGCCGTTCGAGAGAACCTCATGCACGCCCGCGCGCGTCCGGCCCGAAAGGCTCTGGTCGCCGGCGGGATGTCGGGCAGGACCTTGGGCAAGCTGGTCAGTCATGGGTCATCCTGTGTGCTGGTGCCTTTAATGTAGACACGGCTACACTTCTGTCAACAGGCATGAACTCATTGCCGGACGAACAGATCCGACCCTCGCGGTTTACTTCCCCCCCGTCGCGGCCTATGCTCCGCCTTCACCAAGGAGACGGTCCCGTTGAGCGATATCCCCATCGACGCCCCTGAGCTTGAGGACAGCCCTGCCGAGCGTTTCAGCCAGGCGCGCACGGCGCAGTCGCAGGCGCTTCTGGAAGATTACACCGAGATGATCGACGACCTGATCCGCGATCATGGCGAGGCGCGGATCACCGATATCGCGCGCCAGATGGGGGTCACGCATCCGACCGCGACCAAGGCGGTGGCGCGGCTGAAGCGCGAGGGGCTGGCGAGCGCCCGGCCCTATCGCGGCGTCTTCCTGACCGAAGCCGGATTGGCGATGGCCGAACGGGTGCGGCTTCGGCATCGGGTGGTAGTGGACCTGCTTTGCGCCGTGGGCGTGCCCCCTGACGCGGCCGAGATCGACGCCGAAGGGATCGAGCACCATGTCTCGGACGCGACGCTTCAGGCCTTCGAGAATTGGCTGGCGCGGAAGGCGGGGTGAGAGCCCGGCCCCGGCCGGGGAAGCCTCCGGCGGGGATATTTTTTCCAAGATGAAAAGGCGGGACTGAGGGTCAGGCGGTCGCCAGACCTGCGGCCAGCCTGCGGTCTTCCTCGTCCTCGGGGCCGCTGGCCCAAGGGCGGAAGCGCAGGCGGAAGGCGGCGAGGCGGGTTTCCGCGGAACCGGCGGGATAGCCGATCCGGTCGAGAAGCACCTGCAGCGGAGTTTCGGAAGGCGGGCGGTCTTCCTCCGGCCAGAGCGCCAGCCCCTGCCGGGCAAGCCGCCGCCAGTCGAAGCGCGGGCCGGGATCGCGTTTGCGGTCGGGGGCCATGTCGGAATGGCCGATGACCCCGGAGGCCGGAATCGACCAGCGGGCCATGATCTGTGGAAGCAGGCGTTCGAGCGCCGCCATCTGCGGTTCCGTGAAGGGGCGGTCGCCGGGATTGTCGATCTCGATCCCGACCGAGCGGGAATTGACGTCGCCCCTGCCCTGCCACTCGCCTGCGCCCGCATGCCAGGCGCGCATCTCTTCGGGGACCAGCGCTTCGACCATGCCGTTGGCGCGGATCAGCCAATGGGCCGAGACCTCGGCCCGCGGGTCGCAAAGCCGGGCGCGGGCTGCGTCGCAATCGGACATGCCGGTGTAGTGCAGAACGATGAGGTCCGGCACCGCGCCATCGCGACGCGGGCCGAAGTTCGGGGAAGGAAAGCCGGTGACTGCCAAAGGGATCAGTTGCGGGCCTTCTGGAACGGCGTCGGATCCCAGGCGCAGGCGAAGCCGTCGCCGTCGTGATCAAGGCCCTTCGGATCGCGCTTCGGCCCGCCCGCCTTCAGGAAAGCGGCCTGGGCGTCTTCGGCAGTGGCGTATTTCGCGCAGTTGCGGGCCTGTTTCTCTGGGCTGCCGGAACGTTCATAGACCGATTCGCCCAGGCGGTTCTGGGCCGCGATGGCGTACTGGACGATTTCGGACACCCCGGTATCGCCCGTGCGCTGCGGCAGGGCGGTGGGCTGGACGACCTGGTAATTGGCCTTGTTCCGTTCGATCCGCTGCTTGTCGGATTCGATCGATTCCCGCGACGACACCGCCGAGAAGTCGTTTTCGTCCGAGATGCCCGCATGATTGGCCGCCGGTTCGGCCCCTGCGGCGGGAAGCGTGCCGATGGCGGGGCCGGTGCCCGGGGCATAGGTTGCGGCGGGTGACGGAAGGGTCGAGGGATAGGTGGCGGCGGGCTGCGGCGCACTGGCCCCGGCAAGTCCCGCGGCGCCGCTTACCCCCGCCTGCGCCAGTTCCGCGGCGGTCGGCGCGCCGGTCGGGGTTCCGGTTTCGATCGGATTGGCGATGTCGGTGGTGGCCATCGGCGCACCGGTCGCGTCCGGGTAAGGCGAGGTGTAGTTCGCCACGCCCGAGGGCGCCGACTGGGCGGCGGCGCGCTGTTCGGCGGCGACGCGGCGCTGATATTCCGGGTAGCTTTCCAACCCGTTCCGCGTTTCCTGCATCATCTCGGGCTCGGACGGAACGCATCCGGCCAGAAGGATCAGCGTCAGGGCAGAGGCACCAAGGGAAAAGGCTGCGCGCATCGGGTCAACTCGCTTCCGGTCAATCAGGCAAGGGCCGCAGCCCTTACCACCATTTCTGCGGCTTGGAAACAAAACCGGCCGCCCGCTCCAGCACATAGGCGTGATTGAGAAGCGCCCCCTCTTCCCAGGGCCGCCCGATCAGCTGCAGGCCCAGCGGCAGGCCCTTGGCATCCAATCCGGTGGGCACCGCGATGCCCGGCAGGCCCGCGAGGTTCACCGTCACGGTGAAGACGTCGTTCAGATACATCTCGACCGGGTCGGCATTCGCCATTTCGCCGATGCCAAAGGCCGAAGACGGCGTGGCAGGGGTCAGGATCGCGTCGACACCTTCAGCGAAGACCGCTTCGAAGTCGCGCTTGATCAGGGCGCGGACCTTGCGGGCGCGGTTGTAATAGGCGTCGTAGAACCCGGCCGACAGCACATAGGTGCCGATCATGATCCGGCGCTGCACTTCCTTGCCGAAACCCTCGGCGCGGGTTTTTTCGTACATCTCGGTGATGCCGTCGCCCGCCGCAAGCTTCGCCCGGTGGCCGTAGCGCACCCCGTCATAGCGGGCGAGGTTCGACGAGGCTTCCGCCGGGGCCACGACATAATAGGCGGGCAGCGCATATTTCGTATGCGGCAGGCTGATGTCGCGGATCCGGGCGCCGGCGTCCTTCAGCATCTCGGTGCCCTGCGTCCAGAGCGCCTCGATCTCGGCGGGCATGCCCTCCATCCGGTATTCGCGGGGAATGCCGATCACCTTGCCGCGGATGTCGCCGGTCAGCGCGGCCTCGAAATCCGGCACAGGAAGATCGGCGCTGGTCGAATCCTTCGGGTCGTGGCCGCACATTGCGCCAAGCATGATCGCCGCGTCGCGCACGGTCTTGGTCATCGGCCCCGCCTGATCCAGCGACGAGGCAAAGGCGATGACGCCCCAGCGGCTGACGCGGCCATAGGTCGGCTTGATCCCGACGATGCCGGTGAAGGCGGCGGGCTGGCGGATCGACCCGCCGGTATCGGTCCCGGTCGCGCCAAGGCAGAGGTCGGCCGACACCGCCGCCGCCGACCCGCCCGATGACCCGCCCGGCGTCAGCGCCGCGCTGTCGCCCTTCCGGCGCCAGGGGCTGATGACCGGGCCGTAGCAGGCGGTTTCATTCGACGACCCCATGGCGAATTCGTCCATCGACAGCTTGCCGAGCATCACCGCGCCCGCGCCGAAAAGCTGGGTGGTGACGGTGGATTCGTATTCGGGCTTGAAGCCTTCGAGGATCCGGCTTGCGGCCTGGCTCGGCACGCCCCTGGTGCAGAACAGATCCTTGATGCCAAGGGGAATCCCGCACATCGCGGGCGCGTCGCCCGCCGCGATCCGCTGGTCGGCAGCGGCGGCCTGGGCGCGGGCGATATCGGGCGTGTGATGGACGAAGGCATTGAGCGCCCCTGCCCCTTCGATGGCGGTGAGGCAGGCCTCGGTCAGGTCTTTCGCAGTCGTCTCGCCCTTGCGCAGCGCGTCGCGGGCCTCGGCAATGGTCAGGCGGTTCAGGTCGGTCATCGCGATTACTCCACCACCTTCGGGACGGCGAAGAAGCCTTCGCGGGCATCGGGGGCATTGGCAAGGATCTGGTCCTGGATATTGCCGTCCGTGACCACGTCGGCCCGGCGCTTCAGACGCGTGGGGGTCACGCTGGTCATCGGCTCGATCCCCGTCACGTCGACCTCGTTCAGCTGTTCCATGAAGGTCAGGATCCCCGACAGCTCGCCCGCCAGCGCGGGCAGATCTTCCTCGCGCACGGCGATGCGCGCCAGATGCGCGACGCGCCGCGCGGTATCAATGTCGATGGACATGGCCGACCTCTTCGTTGGGCGGCGGCGCAGAGGGGCAAGCCCGCCACGCGACCGTCTTTTCGTCAGGCGCCGGGTATAAAAGCCAAGCCGCGCTGCTGCAAGCGGTCTGGAGGCGCGGCTTCAGCGAAAGTGCAGCACCGCCTCGCGGATGGCAAGGATGACAGCCACGATGATCGCGGTCGAGACGAGGCCAAGCGCGATGCGCAGCGGCAGGCCTTCGGTCACGCGTTCGAGCGTCATCGGGATGAGGACGGCGATGAAGACGATCCCGGCGGCCAGCGGCAGCACCGTCCCGGTGACCGAGCGGTTGCGGATCATCGTCAGGACCAGCCCCACCGCCAGAACGATGCGAAACGGATCAATCAGCTGCGAAAGCAGGATATCGGCCAACTCTGTCCCCCGTGACTTCCCCCAAAGCTTGCGCAAAGGCTAGCCGAGGCAGCGACACCCGCACAAGACCCGCGCGTCACGGTTGCGGGGCGCGGGTCAAGACGGCACACTGGCCCTGAAACACCTTTGCGCGCGCCCCGGAGTATGTCCCATGAAGATCACCTGGCTCGGCCATGCCGGTTTCCGCCTTGATATCGAACAGGCCTCGATCCTGATCGACCCCTGGCTTACCGGCAACCCGATGTTCCCCGAAGACCGCCGGGCCGAGGCGCTGGCCGGCGCCACCCATATCCTCGTGACCCACGGCCACAGCGACCATACCGGAGACGCCGTCGCCATCGCGAAAGAGCTGAAGATCCCGCTCGTCGGCATCTACGACCTGATCCACTGGTGGACTTCGCAGACCGAGGGCGTGACGGGCATCGGCTACAACAAGGGCGGCACGGTCGATCTGGGCGGGGCGAAGGTGACGATGGTCAACGCCTGCCATTCCTCCTCGCTCTCCGGGGTCGAAGGCCCGGTCTACGCCGGGGCCGAGGCCGGATACATGATCGCGGGCGATGGGCATGTGATCTATGTCTCGGGCGATACCGACATCATGGCCGACATGGACTGGATGGGCGATCTGCACAAACCCGACATCGGCATCCTGAACTGCGGCGGGCATTTCACCATGGACATGACCCGCGCGGCCTATGCGGCGAAACGCTACTTCAACTTCAAGACCGTGATCCCCAGCCACTACCGCACCTTCGGGCTTCTGGCGCAGGACGCCAAGGCGCTGGCGGCGGCGCTGCCGGGGGTGAAGGTGATCGAGCCGCAGGTGCTGGTCGGTATCGAGGTCTGAGTCCCGGTCCCGCCCCTGGCCTCTCTTTTGCCGAAAAATACTCCCGCCGGAGGCGTCCCGCACGATCCGTCGGAGCCTCCGGCGGGAGTATTTGCGCAAAGAAGAAACCGGCAGGTTTTCCCATGCGGTCGGGGAGTGTCCGGTCTTAGTCCACTCCGCCGCGCCGGGCCTCGAAGAACCGCTTCAGGAGCCGCTCCGCCTCGCCCGCCGCGATCCCGTCATAGACCTCGGGCGCATGGTGGCATTGCGGATGGGCATAGACCCGTGCGCCATGCGCGACGCCGCCCGACTTGGGATCTGATGCGCCGTAGTAGAGCCGCGCGATGCGGGCAAAGCCGATGGCGGCGGCGCACATCGGGCAGGGTTCGAGCGTGACGTAAAGGTCGTGGCCGGGAAGCCGTTCGGACCCGAGTGCCGCGCAGGCGGCGCGGAGCGCGAGGATCTCGGCATGGGCTGTCGGGTCCGACAGCTCGCGCGTGCGGTTCCCGGCGCGGGCGATCACCCTGCCCTGCGGGTCCACCACCACGGCGCCCACCGGCACCTCGCCGCGTGCGGCGGCGGCACGGGCCTCGGCCAGGGCGGCGTCCATGTGGGAACGGAAGGTCATGCCTCCCGTGATGCCCGCCAAATCCGCGCCGCGCAAGCCTTCCCAAACCCTGCGAAACCGGCTAGAGCCTGCGCTTTCCCGAAAGCCCGCGCCGCGTTAGGATATGCCATGACCGACTCCTCCTCCTCCAGCGCCGCAGAGCGTATCGCCAAGGTGATGGCGCGCGCGGGCGTGGCGTCGCGCCGCGATGCCGAAAAGCTGATCGTCGCGGGGCGCGTGGCGGTGAACGGCAAGGTGGTGGCGAGCCCGGCGCTGGATGTCCTGCCCTCGGACCGGGTGACGCTGGACGGCAAGCCCATCGACGCGCCGCAGCCCGCGAAGCTTTGGCTTTACTACAAGCCCCTGGGCCTTGTGACCTCGGCCCGCGACGAAAAAGGCCGCCAGACGGTCTTCGACACGCTCCCCGAGGATATGCCCCGGGTGATGAGCGTCGGGCGGCTTGACCTGAACTCCGAAGGGCTTTTGCTGCTGACCAACGACGGCGCGCTGAAGCGGCGACTGGAGCTTCCTTCCACCGGCTGGCTGCGGAAGTATCGGGTCCGGGTGAACGGACGGCCGAATGACGCGACTTTCGACCCCCTGCGCCGCGGTGTCGTGATCGAGGGCGAGACGTTCCTGCCGATGGAAGTGGTGCTGGACAAGCAGCAGGGAGCGAATGCCTGGCTGACCGTGGGCCTGCGCGAAGGCAGGAACCGCGAGATCCGCCGCGCGATGTCCGAGGTCGGGCTGATCGTGAACCGCCTGATCCGCGTCAGCTACGGCCCCTTCCGGCTGAACACCATGAAACCCGGCGATGTGGTCGAGGTGAAGGCCCGGGTGCTTCGCGATCAGTTGGGCGACGAGACGAGCGGGGAAAGCGGCGAGGACCGCCCGCGCCGCCCGCGCGAGGCCGACAGCCGGAAACCCCGCTTCGACGGCGACAAGCCCTTCGACCGGGCGCGGAAGCCCCGGGAACAGGCCGAAGGCGAACGGCGCGACTACAAGCCGCGTCCTCCGCGCGAGGGCGATGCGCCGCGCAAGCCCCGCTTCGACGGGCCGAAGTCCTTCGACCGCCCGCGTGGCGACGATGGCGACCGGCCCCGGAAGCCCCGTGAACAGGCCGAAGGCGAGCGCCGGGAATACAAGCCCAGGCCCCCGCGCGAGGGCGATGCGCCGCGCAAGCCCCGCTTCGACGGACCGAAATCCTTCGACCGTCCGCGTGGCGATGATGGCGACCGGCCCCGGAAGCCCCGCGAACAGGCCGAAGGCGAACGCCGGGAATACAAGCCCAGGCCCCCGCGCGAGGGCGATGCGCCCCGTGGTCCGGCGAAAGGCGGCTACAAGGGGGATCGCCCCGACAGCGGCGCGCGCGGAAAACCTGCGGGCGGGGCGCGGTTCGGCGACAAGCCGGGCGGTGGCTTCAAGGGCAAGGCAGGTGGTTCCCGGCCGGCGGGCAGCGGGTCCAAGCCCTTTGCCGGCGGGCCGAAAGGGCCGCGCAAGGGCCCTTCGGGGCCGCGCCGGGGCGGCTGATCCGGCACCTTTACCGGTGCAAGCCCCTGTCAGGTCGGGCTTTCAGACCGCGCTCCTGCGGAAAAATCACCGCAAGGGGAAACTTTTCCCCTCGTCCGGGCTTGGCGTCATGCCTATGTGATGCGGACATGCGACACGCCCGGGTTGCAGCGCTTGACCAGGCAGCATTCGGGGCGAATCTTATGGGCAGGACTTTGGGGGCTTTGCGTCGATGAAGGACCGGTCGATCCAGCGGCTTTCTCTGTGGCTCCTGGTGCTTTTGTCGTGCTACGTCGCCTTCGCGGGCTATGTCTGAGGTCAAACGATGGCGGAGCGCTATTCAGGCCCCTATAGTCCCGGCCCGCAGGGCGCATCCGCGCCGCGTGGGCAGGTGCCGCCCGTCTCGCCGCCATCCAGATCCCGCCCCAGCCGGGCGGGGCGCGCAGGGTGGCTCGGCCTTGCCGCCGTGCCCTTCCTGCTGACGGCGTTCTTCCAGACCCCGGTGGTGCTGGCCTGCCACCTGGCCGCCGCAGCCTGCCTGATCTTCGCAGCGCGCCTGACCCGCGAAGGCATCCGCGCGGCCGAAGCCTATGACGCCCGACCTGCCGCGCGCCGGCCGGCCCTGCCGCGCAAGATCCTGGGCGCGGTCCTGACCGGCCTTGGCCTGGCGCTTGGCGCCTTTGATCCCGGCGCGTCGCTGGTGAACCCGATCCTTTTTGCCGGCATGGGCTTTTTCCTGCACCTGGGCGCCTTCGGGCCCGATCCCCTGCGTGACAAGGGCGCAGAGGGCATCGACAGCTTCCAGCGCGACCGTGCCGCCCGCATCGTGACCGAGGCGGAAGGCTACCTGCGCGCCATGTCCGACGCCATCCAGCGCGCCAATGACCCGCGCCTGACGCGCCGGGTCGAAGCCTTCCAGGGTTCGGCCCGTGACATGGCGGCCCGGATCGAGGCCGACCCCCGCGACCTTGCGGCGGCGCGGAAATATCTGGGCGTCTACCTGATGGGGGCGCGCGATGCGACGGCGCGCTTTGCCGATGTCTGGGCCCAAAGCCGCGATGCCACGGCCAAGGCCGCCTGGGAACAGCTGCTTTCGGATCTTGAGGCCGGTTTTGCCCGCCAGTCGCAGGCGCTCTTGTCCGGCAGCCGCGCCGATCTGGACCTGGAAATAGATGTGCTGCGCGACCGCCTGCGTCGTGACGGCGTGACCGTATGAAGGAAGCTCCCATGTCTGATACCATCCGCACCGAAGCCGCCGCCGCCCTTCCCGCCGTCCAGGAGGTGACCGCCGTGGTCCTGCCCGAACCCGCAAGCACCGTGGTGCCTCTGGCCGATGCCGCCCCCCCGCAGGCCGCCGAGATCCGCCGCCGGATGGCGGAACTTGACCTGGGCGACACCGGATCGATCGTCGGCTTCGGTTCAGCCGCGCAGGCGGAACTGCAAGAGATCAGCCAGGCGATGCTGGCGGATGTGAAGAACAAGGATGTCGGCCCCGCCGGCCAGGCGCTGCGCGAGATCGTCAGCACCATCCGCGGCTTTTCCGGCGATGAGCTGGACCTGAACCGCGGGCAAAGCTGGTGGGAAAAGCTGCTGGGCCGCGCCGCGCCGGTGGCCGAATTCGTGGCCCGCTTCGAAGAGGTGCAGACCCAGATCGACAAGGTCACGGGCGAGCTTTTGCAGCACGAACATCGGCTTTTGAAGGATATCAAGTCGCTGGACATCCTTTATGCCCGCACGCTGACCTTCTACGATGAACTGGGTCTTTACATCGCGGCGGGCGCCGAAAAGCTGCGCGAGATCGACGCGACCGACATTCCGACCCGCGAGGCCGCCATCGCCACCGCGCCCGAGGAGGACAAGGTGAAGAAGGCCCAGGGCCTTCGCGACCTGCGGGCGGCGCGGGACGATCTGGAACGCCGCGTCCATGACCTGCGCCTGACGCGGCAGGTGACGATGCAGTCGCTGCCCTCGATCCGGCTGGTGCAGGAAAACGACAAGAGCCTGGTCACCAAGATCAACTCGACGCTGATGAACACCGTGCCGCTGTGGGAAACGCAACTGGCGCAGGCGGTGACGATCCAGCGGTCCTCGGACGCGGCGGTCGCGGTGCGCGAGGCCAACGACCTGACGAATGAGCTTCTGAAGGCCAACGCCAGGAACCTGCGCGACGCCAATGCCAGCATCCGCACCGAAACCGAACGCGGCGTCTTCGACATCGAGGCGGTGAAGGCCGCCAATGCCGACCTGATCGCCACGATCGAGGACAGCCTGCGGATCGCCGACGAAGGCAAGGCCAAGCGCGCCGCGGCCGAGGCGGATCTGCAGAAACTGGAAGCGGACCTGCGCATGACGCTTGCTTCGGCGCATGCGCGGAAGACGGGGATGGGTGGCACGAATGCCACGAACTGAACACAGGGGCCGGCTGCGGCGCGTCGGAGTTTGGGCCGTCCTGCCGATCCTCGCGCTTTTGGCATCCTGCACCGCGCCGGTCGCCACCAGCCCAAGGCCGAAAACCGCGCCGAAGGTGGCTGCCGCCGCGCCGCAGATCCTTGACCCTTCGGCGCGCTCCATCGCCGAAAGCGCCCGTCTTCTCAGGATGCAGGACCACCTGATCACCCAAGGGCTCTTGCGGACCGATGGCGGCGGCAAGGATACCCCCTTCACCGACCGGCAACTGGCAGAGAACTTCGCCACCATCGCCTTCTTCGACGAATATGTGGCCTCGGGCGGCGATCTGGTGGCCCGTCAGGTGGCCGCACCCCTGCGCCGCTGGGACAGGCCGGTGCGGGTCCGCATCCTCTTTGGCGAATCGATCCCGCAAGGCCAGCGCGATCGCGACCGCGCCACGATCACCGACTATGTGAACCGTCTGGCGGCGATCACCGGGCATTCGATCCGGGTGGCCGACAGCGGCAACTTCACGGTGATGATCCTCAACCTTGACGAACGCGAAGCCGCCGAAGGCCGCCTGCGCGCCGCCGTTCCGCAGATCGCGCCCGGGGCGATCCGCGCCGTCACGCGGATGCCGCAGGAAACGGATTGCCAGATGTTCGCCTTCACCCGCGGCCCCGGCGCGGCCTATACCGACGCCATCGCCGTGATCCGGGGCGAACAGCCGGAACTGGCGCGGCTGGCCTGTCTGCACGAAGAACTGGCCCAGGGGCTTGGCCTTCCCAACGACAGCCCCGCCGCCCGGCCCTCGATCTTCAACGATGACGAAGAATTCGCCACCCTGACGCGGCAGGACGAGCTGATGCTGAAAATGCTTTACGATCCGCGCCTGAAGGCCGGCATGACGCTGGCCGAGGCACGCCCGATCATCGACACCATGGCGGCCGAGCTTCTGGGCCCGCAAACCTGACACTGACGGAGGCCAAGATGGGCATTCTCGATTTTCTGACCGGCGAATTCATCGACGTCATCCATTGGGTCGACGACAGCCGCGACACGATGGTCTGGCGGTTCGAACGCGAAGGCCATGCGATCAAGTATGGCGCGAAGCTCACGGTCCGCGAAGGACAGGCGGCGGTTTTCGTCCACGAAGGCCAGATCGCCGATGTCTTCGGACCGGGCCTTTACATGCTTGAGACGAACAACATGCCGATCCTGACCACGCTCCAGCATTGGGATCACGGCTTCCGTTCGCCCTTCAAGTCCGAGATCTACTTCGTCAACACCACCCGCTTCAACGACCAGAAATGGGGCACCAAGAACCCGATCATCACCCGCGACCCGGAATTCGGCCCCATCCGCCTGCGCGCCTTCGGCACCTACACGATGCGCGTGACCGATCCGGGGCTTTTCATCCGCGAGATCGTCGGCACGGACGGCGAATTCACCGCCGATGAGATCAGCTTCCAGATCCGCAACATCATCGTGCAGGAGTTTTCCCGCATGATCGCCAGCAGCCGGATTCCGGTTCTGGACATGGCCGCCAACACCGCCGACTTCGGCAAGCTGGTGGCGACCGCCATCGCGCCCGCCGTCGCCGCCTATGGCCTGTCGATCCCGGAGTTCTACGTCGAAAACATCTCGCTTCCCGAAGAGGTCGAGAAGGTGCTGGACAAGCGCACCTCGATGGGAATCGTCGGCGATCTGAACCGCTACACCCAGTTCAACGCCGCCGAGGCTTTGGGCAACCCCGCCTCGGGCGCCAGCGCCGCGATGGGGGCTGCGATGGGCGCCGGAATGGGCGCGGGGCTTGGAATGGCTGTCGGCGGCCAGATGGCGGGCGCCTATGCCGGACCCTGGGGTACCGCGCCACAGCAACCGCCCGCCCCCCCTGCGCCGGAAAAGGCCTGGCACATCGCCGAGGATGGCGCGACCAAGGGGCCTTTCGGTCGCGCACATCTGGGCCGGCTGGTCACGGAAGGCAGCTTCAGCCGCGAAACCCTGGTCTGGACCGCCGGGCAGGATGGCTGGAAGGCGGCGGGCGATATCCCCGAACTCGCGCAGCTCTTTACCGTGATGCCCCCGCCCCCGCCGCCTCCGGCCCCGAAGGCCTGACCGGGGCGCGCCGCCGTGGCTTCGGACCCCGACCTGTCGCTCTCGGACCTTCCTCGCGTGCCGCGCAGAGGCGGCAGGAAAGACGATGGCGGCGACAAGAGCGAGGAACACCGCTTCCCCTGCCCGCAATGCGGCGCGGACATGCGGTTTTCGCCTGCCGAGGCGCAACTGGTCTGCGATCACTGCGGCCATACCGAACCCCTTGGCGCCGACCGGGTCCGCCACCAGCCGATCCCGGAACTCGACTTCCGCCGCGCCCTCGAACAGCGCCTCCCCGAGGCCAAGATGGAAACGGCGCGCTTTTCCCGCTGCCCGAACTGCGGCGCCGAGGTCGAATTCGACCCCGCGGTCCATTCCACCGAATGCCCGTTTTGCGCCACGCCCGTCGTCACCGACACGGGCGAGATGCGCCACATCAAGCCCGCAGGCCTTGCGCCCTTCCTTCTGACCGAACGCCAGGCACGCGAGGCGATGACCGGCTGGCTCGGGTCGCTGTGGTTCGCGCCTTCGGGCCTGACGGAATACGCCCGCAAGGGCCGTGCGATGACCGGGATCTACGTCCCCTTCTGGACCTACGACGCCGATACGCAATCCAGCTACACCGGCCAGCGCGGCACGGTCTATTACGTCACCGAACAGGTCCAGGTCCGCGACGCGAACGGCCAGATCCGCAGCGAACTCCGCCAGGTGCCGCGCATCCGCTGGACGCCTGTGTCAGGCCGCGTGGCGCGGTTCTTCGACGATGTGCTGGTCCTTGCCTCGCGCTCGCTGCCAAAATCCCATACCGATGCGCTGCAGCCCTGGGATCTGAGCCGCCTTGATCCCTACCGCCCCGAATACCTCGCAGGCTTCGGGGCCGAGGGCTATACCATCGGGCTTGAAGACGGCATGCGTGACGCCCGGGCCCAGATGGACGCGATGATCGAACGCGACGTGCGCTTCGACATCGGCGGCGACCAGCAGCAGATCCAGCACATCGACACAAGGATCGGCGAAGTGACCTTCAAGCACATCCTCCTGCCGGTCTGGACCGCCGCCTACAAGTTCCGGGGCCGAAGCTACCGCTTCGTGGTCAACGGCCAGACCGGCAAGGTCCAGGGCGAACGGCCCTGGTCGGCGGTGAAGATCGCCTTCGCGGTGCTGTTGGCCGCGCTTGTCGTCGCGGCGGCGGTCTGGTTTGGCCAGCAGCAGTCCGATGGTCAGGTCGTGCTGCCCTGGGACACATGGCAAGGCACCCCATGATCCTCAGCTGCGGCGAAGCCCTGATCGACATGCTGCCCCGCACCTCGACGGCAGGTGAGCCCTGCTTTGCCCCCTATCCCGGCGGTGCGGTGATGAACACCGCCATCGCGCTCGGGCGGCTCGGGGTGCCTTCGGCCTTCCTCTCGGGTCTGTCGACGGACCTCTTCGGCCAGATGCTGACGGACGCTCTCGCGGCGTCGCACGTCGATACGACGCTCGCGATCCGGTCATCCAGGCCCACGACGCTCGCCTTTGTCCGGCTGGAGGGCGGTCAGGCCAGCTACGCCTTCCACGACGAAAACAGCGCCGGGCGGATGATCGTCCCTGCGGATCTGCCGGACCTGCCCGATCACATCCAGGCGCTGTTCTTCGGTGGCATCAGCCTGATGGTTGAACCCTCTGCCTCCACCTATGAAACCCTGATGACCCGCGAGGCCGTATCACGCCGCGTGCTGATGATCGACCCGAACATCCGCCCCGCCTTCATCGCCGATGAACCCGGCTACCGCGCCCGGATCGCCCGGATGATCGGCATGGCGCATCTCGTGAAACTGTCGGAAGAAGACCTGCGCTGGCTGTCGGGCGCTGGCCCCGTCGAAGACCTCGCCCGAACCCTTCTCGCCCGCGGCCCCGCCGCCGTCTTCGTCACCGAAGGCGCAAAGGGCGCACAAGCCTTCACCCGCAAGCACCATGTCTTCGTCCCCGCGCCAAAGGTCACGGTCGCCGATACCGTCGGCGCGGGCGATACCTTCAACGCAGGGATCCTGGCCGCGCTTTTCCGCGCGAACCTGCTGAACCCTGACGCCCTCGCCGACCTCCCAGAGCCGGCATTGATCCGGGCCCTTGACCTCGGCACCCGCGCTGCGGCAATCACCGTCTCGCGCCCCGGCGCCAATTCCCCCTGGGCAACGGAGATCACCTAGATGCGAGTCCTTCTTCAACGCGTGCGCGAGGCGCGCGTCACCGTCGATGGACGGGTCACCGGCGAAATCGGCCCCGGCCTCATGATCCTCGTCTGCGCGATGGAAGGCGATACCGACGCCGCCGCCGACCGGCTGGCGGCGCGGATCGCCAAGCTCAGGATCTTCAAGGACGCGGAGGGCAAGATGAACCTCTCGGTCCGCGATACGGGTGGCGCGGCCTTGGTGGTCAGCCAGTTCACCCTGGCCGCNNCCGCCGATACCTCGCGCGGGAACCGCCCCGGCTTTTCCACCGCCGCCGCGCCCGACGAAGGCCGCCGTCTTTACGAATATTTCTCGGACCGGCTCCGCGCCGAAGGGATCACGGTGGCGAACGGCGAATTTGGCGCCGACATGGATGTGTCGCTGGTCAATCAGGGCCCGGTGACGATCTGGATGGAAGCCTGACGGACCCGTCTTCTCCTTTGCCCAAATACTCGGATCCGACGCTCAGCACCCGGCCGAGACGTCCAGCACCCAGCGCGGTCCCCCGGTGGTGCCGGGCGCCGGGCTTGCCACGCCCAGACCGACACGGGTGAAGTTGCGCGTCAGGATGATCCGCCGATGCCCGGGCGAATTCATCCACAGATCCATCGTCCGCGACCCCGAGGCGAAGCCCATGGCGATGTTCTCGCCCGAAAGCCGCGTCTTGCAGCCGGCGCGTTTCATCCGCGCCTTGGCGCCGCCGCTGCCGTCATGGGTGAAGGTCCCGGCGCGGGCCATGGTGCAGGCATGGCCCTGGGCCGATTGCGTGAGGGAAACGTCAAGCCGCAGCGCCGCAAGGCCATGAGTCGCGCGAACGGCGTTCACCTGATCCAGAAGAACCCGAACCTCGCTGTGAAGGCCATCGGGAACCCCGCAGCCCTCGGCTTTCGCGGGTGCGTAAGACATGACCATTCCAATGCCTGCCACCGCAAGGCAGCAAGCCAGTTTTCGCACCGACATGGGCCGATTCTCCGCCGTTCCGAGCGTCGTTTCCTGCGTTCGGAGTCTTCAATTCAACGCGGCGAAATTAGGGCGAGAATCGGCCAGCGATCAAGATTGATTGATGACGGAATTGCACTAATCGGCGCGTTCATGCCCAAGCTTGTGCTCGCGCCAGATGATCAGGCCTCCCGCCACCATGATCAGCGCCGCGCCAAGGATCACCATGCGGGTCGGAACCTCGTCGAACACCATATATCCGACCGCAACCGCCAGAACCATCGAGGCATAGTCGAAGGGCGCCACGACCGAGGCATCGGCGTGGCGATAGGACGAGGTCAGGAACACCTGGCCCAATCCGCCCAGAAGGCCGATCACGACCAGGATGGCAAAGGTCGGCATGTCGGGAATTGACCAGCCGAAGGGAAGCGTCAGAAGCGACAAGAGTGCCGCATTTGTCGAAAACCAAAAGACAATCGCCGTGGTCTTTTCCTCGGCAACCAGCCGGCGCACCGTGACCTGGGCCAAGGCCGCAAAAACCGCGCCCGTAAGCATCACGATGGCGCCAAGCGTCGCCACCGGGGCGACCTGTCCAACGGCGCCGGCCTCCTGCCCCCGAAAGGCGGTCAGATGCGGCGACATGACGATCACCACCCCCGCCATTCCCAAGCTTACCGCAAAGATCCGAAAACTCCGAACCCTTTCGCCCAGAAACATCGCGGCGAAGACCACGGTCAGCATCGGCGCGGCGTAACCGATCGCCGTCGCCTCGGGCAAAGGCAGCATTCCAAGCCCCGCGAAGGTGAACCCCATTGAGGCCGTCCCGGCCAGCGCCCGCCAGAAATGCCCCAGGGGATTTGCGGTCGCGAGCCCCCTGCGCAGCCCCCCCGGCCCGCCGCCCTGCCACAGCAGCCAGACAAGGATCACCGGCGCGGCAAAGGCAGACCGGAAGAACACCACCTCACCGGGGGGGATCCGGTCGGCAACGATCTTGATCGTGCTCGACATGGCCACGAAAATGACGACCGAGGTCAGCTTCAGAAGGATGCCGCGCAGCGGCCCCTGCGGCAAGATCATTGCGCAATTCCCGGGATCGGACTGGATCGGCCCCAGAAGGCCGGGCAATCGCCGCAAGGGCAAGGCCCCACGCTCAGGTGACGGTCAGAAATTCCGGCGCCCGGTCCGGGAAAAGCCGCGCCGCCGACAGCCGCCCCGACCTCCAGGCGTTCGTATCAAGGTTGATCCGCCAGCCCGCCGCCCGGATCCTTTCTCCGGGCACATGGCCATGGACGACGATGCGGCCCCCCAGATCGACGGGCGGAAGCAGGTCGTCGATCTCGCCATGACGCTGCCAGACCAGTTCCGCCTTGCCCTGCATCGCCAGCGGCACTTCGGCGGCGGCACCGGCATGGGTCAGGATGTGACGGCCGAATGCACGCGCCAGCGGCAGCGACCGCAGGAAGTCATGTTCCCCCCACCCCAGCACCGCCTGCCAGCGGTTGCGCAGCGTCGTGGCGCTTTCGCCGGGGGCGCGGACAATCCCCCAATCCGCCAGGGCCTCGGTCCCGCCGTGATCGAGCCAGCGCTCGGCCGTCTGCGGGTGATCCAGGAACCGCAGCGCCATGTCTTCGTGATTGCCCAGCACCGCCAACCGCGTGATCTGCGGATCGGGATCGAGCATCCGGGCGATCATCTGGCGGCTGCCGGGGCCGCGATCGATCAGATCGCCCAAGAGAACGATCGTCGCTTGCGGGGCCCGCGTGCGGATCGACGCCTCCAGCCGGTCATAAAGGTCGAACCGGCCATGAACATCCCCAACCGCCCAAAGAGCCTCGGGCACCGGCTGGTCGATCCAGCCGGGTTGATCTTGTCGATGATGGAGTCTTTTCAGAAGCTTATGGAGCGACATTCAATTTTTGACTCAACTTCGGCAGGCGGGTCGGCGAAACCCTGCCACGCGTTTGGAGCAAAGGCCAGCACTAGTCGATCCGCGCCGCCAGACGTTTGGCCAGCCGCGGCAGCCGCGCCCGTTTCAGAAGCGCGCGCAGCGGTTGCGCCTCGCCGGAAAGTCGCTCGGCCTCGGCCCGGACAGCTTCGCAGACGCCTTCGATTGCGCAAGGCGCCCGGTCGTGCAGCGCCAGAAGGAAGGCATCGGGGTCCTGCCGCGCGATCCCCTCTTCGGCAAGCAGGCCGCGCGGGAAATCGGCGGCGTTGAAGGTGACGATCACGTCCGCGCCCCCTGCGATGGCGGCGGCAAGGACATGGATGTCGTTCGGATCGGGCAGCCAGAGCCGCCGTTCCAACCCGTCGGGAACCAGAACCTCGGCCAGCGGCCAGTCGGCGCGCAGCCGCGTCACCTCGGCCCGCGCCAGGGTTTCAGCGACCGGGCCAAGCTTCGCGGTCGCCCGTGCCCACTCCTCAAGGATGCGCGGCGACCAGAGCGGCGCGTAAAGCCCCGCCCGCGCGACGCCGATCAGGATTTCGCGCAGGACGGTCGGATAAAGGACGCAGGCGTCAAGGCAGGCCTTCATCCGTCCAGCCGGAAGAACAGCGACTTGAGATAGCCGGTTTCCGCCAGTTGCGGCAGCATCGGATGATCCGGCCCCGCCGTCCCGGTATACAGAAGCTGGCTTCGCCGTCCGCCGCGCCCGATGCCTCGGGCCGAGGCGTTGCGGAAGCTTGTCAGGTCGGCGGCGTGGGAACAGGAACACAGCCCCAGATAGCCCCCCGGCGCGACCAGCGGTGCGGCAAGGCGCGCGACCCGTTCATAGGCGCGCAGGCCCGCGTCCAGCGCCGGTTTCGCAGGCGCGAAGGCGGGCGGATCGCAGACCACCAGGTCAAACTCTGCCCCCTCGGACGCCAGCGCCTCCATCACCGCGAAGGCATCGCCCTGGCGGGTGTCGAAGCGGTCGGCCACGCCCATTGCCTTGGCCCCCGCCCCTGCCAGCGCCAGCGCCGGGGCCGAGGCGTCGACGGCCAGCGCGGATGCGGCCCCCCCGGCCAGCGCCGCAAGCGCAAAGCCCCCCACATGCGAAAAGACGTCCAGAACCCGCGACCCCTTCGCCAGCGCCTTGGCGAAGGCCTGGTTCGGGCGCTGGTCGTAGAAAAGCCCGGTCTTCTGCCCGCCCATCAGATCGGCCATGTAGGTCGCGCCGTTCATCGGCACCGGGATCGGCGCCTCGATCCGCCCCGACAGAAGCACCGTTTCTTCGGGCAGGCCTTCCAGCCCCCGCGCCCGGCCGGAGCCGTTCTTCAGGATCGCCGTCACCCCGGTCACATCGGCAAGCGCGCCGGCCAGATCATCGATCATGGCCTCGGCCCAGGCGGCGTTCGGCTGGATCACCGCCGCATCGCCGAAACGGTCGATGATGACGCCCGGCAGGCCATCGGCCTCGGCATGGACAAGGCGGTAGAAGGGTTCGGCATAAAGCCGCGCCCGAAGCGCGAGCGCGCGGGCGATCCGGGCGGCGATCCAGGCGCGGTCGATCACCGCCTCGGGGTCGCGGTCAAGAACGCGCGCGATGATCTTCGAGCCGGGGTTCACCGTGACCAGCGCCAGTGGCCGGCGTTCGCTGTCTTCCAGCCGGGCGAGCGTGCCGGGCCGCAGACCCTGGGTGCGCCGGTCGGTGACCAGTTCATCGGCATAGACCCAGGGAAACCCGTGGCGAATGGCGCGGGCCTCGGCCTTGGGACGCAGGCGGACAGTCGGGGTGGCGGAAGTGGGCTCGGACGCAGGCGTATCGGACATGACGGGTTCCCTTCGGGGCTTTTCCCCGCCATAGTCCGAAAGGAGGCCCGCCGGAAAGCCCAAAGGCTTCGACTTCACGGCATTCGAGGTATTCCACCCTTGTATCGTTAGCGCTAACGTAGTAGCGCAACAGGGGCGGGGGTGCTTCACTGGAAGCCTGCCCCGTGTTGTCCGACTTCCGCGCAGGTGCCCGCCATGCCGCTTCACCCCGTGATCGCCGATGTCACCGAACGCATCCGTGCCCGGTCGCGCGACACGCGTGGGCCCTATCTGGCGCGGATGGCTGCGGCGGCGCAGGAAGGCCCCGCCCGTGCCCATCTGGCCTGTGGCAACCAGGCCCATGCCTATGCGGCGATGGGCGCCGACAAGGACGACCTTGCCACCGGACGCGGGCCGAACATCGGCATCGTCACCGCCTATAATGACGTTCTTTCCGCCCATCAGCCCTTCGAGGATTATCCCCGCCTGATCCGCGCGGCTGCCCGCGCCGCCGGCGCCACCGCGCAGGTTGCGGGCGGCGTTCCCGCCATGTGCGACGGCGTCACGCAGGGCCGACCGGGGATGGAGCTGTCGCTGTTTTCCCGCGACGTGATCGCGCTCGCCGCCGGGGTGGCCCTGTCGCATGACACCTTCGATGCGGCGCTGTATCTGGGCGTCTGCGACAAGATCGTCCCGGGGCTGGTGATGGCGGCGGCGACCTTCGGCCATGTCCCCGCGATCTTCGTTCCGGCGGGGCCGATGACCTCGGGCCTGCCCAATGACGAAAAGGCCAAGGTCCGGCAGAAGTTCGCCACCGGCGAAGTGGGCCGCGAGGCGTTGATGGAAGCCGAAATGGCCAGCTACCACGGCCCCGGCANNTACGGCACCGCCAACACCAACCAGATGCTGATGGAGTTCATGGGCCTCCACCTTCCGGGATCAAGCTTCGTGAATCCGGGAACCGACCTCCGCGCCGCCCTGACGGGTGCAGCCGTCGAACGGGCGGCGGCCATCACGGCGCTAGGGGCGGAGTATTGCCCGGTGTCCGAGGTGCTGGACGAACGCGCCTTCGTCAACGGTCTTGTGGGGCTGATGGCCACCGGCGGATCGACGAACCTGGTCCTCCACCTGCCCGCCATGGCCCGCGCCGCCGGGATCGTGCTGGACCTCGAGGATTTCGATGCCATCTCGAACGTGGTGCCGCTGATGGCGAAGGTCTATCCGAATGGCCTTGCCGACGTGAACCACTTTCATGCCGCGGGCGGACTGGCCTTCCTGATCGGCGAACTGCTGGCGGCGGGGCTTCTGCATGACGACACCCGCACCGTCGCCGGTCCGGGGCTGGCGCGCTACACGCAGGAACCGAAACTCCGCGACGGCCACCTGGTCTGGGAGGCAGGGGCGGGCCACACCCTCAACGACCGGATCCTGCGCCCGGTCGCGGACCCGTTCCAGCCGACCGGCGGCCTGCGCCAGTTGCAAGGCAACCTCGGGCGCGGGGTGATGAAGGTCTCGGCCGTGGCCCCCGATCATCGCGTGATCGAAGCCCCGGCCCGGGTCTTCGACGACCAGGCCGAAGTGAAGGCCGCCTTCGCGCGCGGTGACTTGACCGCCGACGCCGTGATCGTTGTCCGTTTCCAGGGCCCGCGCGCCAATGGCATGCCGGAGCTTCATTCCCTGACACCCACGCTTTCGGTCCTGCAGGATCGCGGGCTGAAGGTCGCGCTGGTGACCGATGGCCGCATGTCGGGCGCCAGCGGCAAGGTTCCGGCGGCGATCCATGTCTGTCCCGAAGCCGCAGATGGCGGTCCGCTTGCGCGCCTGAAGGATGGCGACCGGATCCGCGTCGATGCTGTCGCAGGCACGATCGAGGTTCTGGAACCGGGTTTCGAGGCGCGCGCACCGGTCCTGCCGGATTTGTCCCGCAATCGCCATGGCCACGGGCGCGAATTGTTCGAAGCCTTCCGACGGTCAGTCGGTCCGGCAGTGACCGGGGCTGCTGTAGTGCTATGAAGAAATTTTCGCCTCCGGCGGGGATATTTTAACCAAGATGAAAGGATCATCGGCAAGTCTCGGGACTACGGAAGCCAGAATTTCTGCCTCCGTCAGGATGCCCGGTCCGCGGCCCCTCTGCCGCAGCGACCGGGGCATCGAAACCCGCGCGGCCTGCCCTTTTCTTCTTTGTAAAAATACTCCCGCCGGAGGCGTCCGAGCTTGACGATGGAGCCGCCGATGACCCCTGCCGAACAGTCGCTTGCCACCGAACGGATCTGCCGCCTTGCTCCGGTGGTGCCGGTCCTTGTGATCGATGATGCGGCCCATGCCCTGCCGCTGGCGCGGGCGCTGGTGGCGGGGGGGCTTCCTGCGCTGGAGGTCACGTTGCGGACCCCGGCGGCGCTTGAGGTGATCCGCGCCATGGCCGGTGTTGACGGGGCCATGGTCGGGGCGGGCACCTTGCTCACTCCGGCGGATGTCCGCGCGGCCAAGGCGGCGGGCGCGACTTTCGGGGTGTCGCCCGGCGCGACGGAGGCACTTCTGCGGGCCTGCGCGGAGGAAGGATTGCCGCTTCTGCCGGGGGCCGCGACGGCGACCGAAGCGATGATCCTGCTGGACCGCGGCTACAGCGTGCAGAAGTTCTTTCCCGCCGAGGCCGCGGGCGGTGCCGCTGCCGTGAAAGCCATCGGCGCGCCGATTCCGCAGGTGCGCTTTTGCCCGACCGGCGGTATCAGCCTTAAGACCGCGCCCGATTACCTGTGTCTGCCGAATGTGCTCTGCGTCGGCGGCAGCTGGGTGGGGCCAAAAGACAGGATGGTTGCCGGAGACTGGGCCGGCATCACCGCCCTGGCCGCCGAAGCCGCGCGCCTGCCGCGCTGAGCAGGCGGATCAGCCCGGCTGGCCCATCCGGCCCGACCGCCGTCGCCGGGCCGGCGTGGCCGCAGGGGCCAGCAGTCCGTCGGTCAGCACCCGGGTCATCGGGTGATCCCCGCCCTGGCCATATTCAGCGAGGGCCGCGCGCATCGCTTCGCGCGGGTCGGTGCCGGAGCGGAGGCTCAGCGCCCAGTCAAGAAAGATCGACCGGCATTCGGGGGCGGAAATGCCCTCGATCCGGTAGCTTTCCCGGATCAACCCTTTCGGGTCCGCCTCGCTCATGTCCATCACGCGTCTCCCCATGTCAGTCCGATCCTGTCATATCCTCGGCCGGCTCACCCAAGACACGAGCGACGATTCCTGCCGTTTCAGCGACATGACCCGCCAACGCCGCCGCCAGCGCCGCAAGATCGGCCATGCCGGTTTCGCGCAAGAGGAAGGCCCGCCCGCCCTCGCCGATCGCGTCCATGTCAAGCGCGCGATCGGTCAGAAGCCGCCCCCCCGCCTGCAGTCGCCAGAAGAAGCGATAGGCGGACTGGAGCTTTGCTTCATCCTCGCGCGGGATCACCCCCGTCCAGGCGCCGGAGCGCAGCTGCGCCTCGACCCGGCGGGTGGGATCGGCGGAAAGAAGGGCGGCGCATTGCGCCAGAAGCTCGATGTCCTGCAACCGTCCGGGACCGATCTTGGCCTCCCACTCGCCGTCCGTCGCCTTGGCGGCAAAGATCCGCATCCGCATGGCGGCGGTGTCGCCGCGCACCCTGGCGCCGCGGGATTTGGCGGTCAGCACCGCGCGGCGCGCGGCCTCGACATCCTGGGCCAGGTCGGCGGGGCCGGTGATCACCCGGGCACGGGTCAGGGCAAGATGTTCCCAGGTCCAGGCCTCGGTCATCTGATAATCGCTCCAGGCGGTGAGCGACGTCGCGACCGGCCCTTGCCGCCCCGAAGGGCGCAGGCGCATGTCGACCTCGTAAAGCCGCCCTTCGGCCATCGGCGCCGAGAGCGCCGTCACCAGCGCCTGCGTGAGCCGCGCGTAATAGGTCCGCACATTGAGCGGACGGGGCCCGGTGGACACATCGTCGCCCTCGGCATCGTAGATCACCAGCAGGTCGAGATCAGAGGCTGCATTCAGCCGTTCGGCCCCAAGCGAGCCCATGCCCAGGACCACAGCGCCGCGCCCCGGGGCCGGTCCGTGTTTGCGGGCGAATTCCGCCTGCGTGAGCGGCCAGAGGGCGGAAACCACCGCCCCGGCCAGATCGGCATATTCCCGCGCCGCCTGCGCCGCATCGGACAGGCCGCGCAGGTGATGCACCCCGACACGGAAGTGCCATTCCTTGGCCCAGCGGCGCGCCGAATCCAGCGCACGTTCATAATCCGGCACCTGCGCCAGGTGGTCGGTGAGCAGGGCGGTCAGGGCAGCGGGCCCCGGCCAGGGCGCGAAGAAACTGCCGCCGATCACCGCATCCAGAACACTTGCGTTGCGCGACAGATAACCCGCCAGCGCCGGCGAGGTGGCGCAGATATCGACGATCAGGTCGATCAGCTGCGGGTTCGCCTCGAACAGCGAGAAAAGCTGCACCCCGGCGGGAAGGCGCAGCAGGAAGCCGTCGAATTGCCGCAGAGCCTCGCCCGGGTGGGCGGCGCGGCCCAGCCGGGTCAGGATTTCGGGTTCCAGCCGCCGGAAGATCGTCATCGCCCGATCAGAGCGGAGCGAGGGGTAGCTGCGCCAGCCATCGACGACAGCGGCGGTTTCGGGGTCCATTGCGGGGCGCGGGACGGCTTTTTCGGGGGCGAAGAAGCCTTCGGTGATCTCATGGACGCGGGCCAGACGCATCAGAAGCGCCTCGCGCATCTGGCCACTTTCGGCGATGCCCATCATCCGCGCGATGCGGTCTACCCCCGCTGCTGTCACCGGCAGGTCATGGGTCTGGGCATCGTTGACCATCTGGATGCGGTGTTCGACCAGGCGGTGGGCCCGGTAATGCTCGATCAGTTCCTCGGCGTCGGCGTCGGGCACCCAGCCTTTTGCCGCGAGCGCCCGCAGACCCGGAACCGTGCCGCGCAGGCGCAGATCGGGGTCGCGCCCGCCCGCGATCAGCTGGCGGGTCTGGGTGAAGAATTCAATCTCGCGGATGCCGCCGCGCCCGAGCTTCATGTTGTGGCCCTCGATCACCAGCGGACCGGCGAGGCCCTTGTGGTCGCGGATGCGGAGCCGCATGTCATGGGCGTCCTGGATCGCGGCGAAGTCCAGATGCTTGCGCCAAACGAAGGGCGTGAGCGTCTTCAGGAACCGTTCACCGGCCGCCAGATCGCCGCCCGCCGGGCGCGCCTTGATATAGGCGGCGCGTTCCCAGGTGCGGCCCTGCGCCTCATAATACAGCTCGGCCGCCGACATCGAAATGCAGACCGGCGTCACGCTGGCGTCGGGGCGCAGGCGCAGGTCGGTCCGAAAGACATAACCGCCCGCCGTCCGGTCAGACAGCAGCGCGGCCATCTTGCGCGCGGCGCGAATGAAGCCGGCGCGGGCGTCCTGCACATCGGAGGGATCGAAGCGGTCGTCATCGAACAGGCAGATCAGGTCGATGTCGGAGGAATAATTGAGCTCCCCCGCGCCCATCTTGCCCATCGCAAGGCTGACCATGCCCGCCGCTGTGGCAGCGTCATCCGCCGTCGCGCCGGGGATCTTGCCGCGCCGGATCTCCTCGCCGACAAGCGCCACCATCGATTGGTGGACCGCCTCATCGGCAAGGTCGGTCAGCGCGCCGGTCACCATCTCCAACGGCCAGACGCCGCCCAGATCCGCAAGCGCAGTGAGCAGCGCCAGCCGCGCCTTGGCGCGCCTGAGGCGCGGCCCCAACTCATCGACCGACAGCCCCGACAGACCGGAAAGTTCGCCGTCCTTCGCCGCTTTGGGACCACCTGCCAGCGCCTCGGCGATCCAGTCGCGCTGGGTCTGCATCAGGCCGAAAAGATAGGGGCTGCACCCCGCCGCACCCGCGACCAGATCGCGGAGTTCGGGGGCAAGATCAGGAAACAGCGCCCGCGCCTCGGCGGCGGGGGCATCGTCATAGGGAATGGGACAGCGCGCAAGCCGCGCGGCGAAGCTTTGGGTCATGGGCCTGAGCCTTAGCCTGTTTCGGGGCGGCGTCAAAGCCGGTCCGAACAGGGGCGGGTCATCCGCGGGCCGCGACCTTGGCCATCGCCCCGGTCAGTTCCTCGACCGCCGTTGCGGCCATCGAACGGAAGACCCAGATCTCGATCCCCTCCGGCACCCGCCGGAAGATCGCCTGCATGTGGTTCAGCCCGCTGCGCGCGACCTTCCCAAGCGGAAAGACCGCAGGCCGCAGGTCAACCGGAACCAGACGCGCCAGCACGGCTTCCGCGCCCCCTTCCAGCCGCATGACCGCCCAACCGTCGCTCTGGTCGGTCAGGGCCGCGATCCCTGCAAGCGGCGCAGGGTCCGCCCCCAGAAGGAACGCCTGCCCGCGCCCCGTCCAGAGGACCGCCGCCCCTTCGGCTGTCAGGCTGTTGCCCGCCTGCGGCCAGCCAAGCCCCAGCTTACCCAAGGCCGAAGCAACCGCCCCAGCCTGCCCCCGGAACGGCATGACCGAAGTGATGCGGGTCGGCGCCGCCGCCACCAGCCGCGCCGCGCCACGCGCCACAGGCAAGAGGTCAGCCAGAACGTCGGTTTCGATAAGACTAGCCACGCACGCGCCCTCCCTCGGGGTCGAAGAACACCGGATCGACGACCTCGCAGGCGGTCTCGATCCCGCGCATCCGGTCGACCAGCCGCACGACCTCGCCCAGGCGGGCGCGGCCGTTGGCCAGAAAGCCCAGCGCGATGTTCGATTGCAGCACCGGCGAATGGCAGGCCGAGGTGACATGGCCCTGGTCGTTTTCCACCGTGGCCGCCGCCCCTTGCGGAAAAAGATGCGCCCCCGCCGTCACCGCCTGTTCCCCGCGCAAGGGGCGCAGGCCGACAAGCTGCTGGCGCGCGGGTCCGCTGAGGCCGGGGCGCTGGCTTGCCGCCTTGCCGATGAAATCCTTTGCGGGCGACATCATCCGGGACAGCCCCAGATCGAAGGCGGTCACGCGACCGTGGATTTCGGCATGGGTCAGGAAACCCTTCTCGATCCGCAGCACATTCAGCGCCTCAAGCCCGTAAGCCCCACCGCCCAGCGATTCCGCCCGCGCCACCAGATCGCGGTAAAGCCCCGCGCCATAGCGGGCGGCCACCGCCACCTCGAACCCCGACTCGCCCGAGAAGGAAATCCGGAACATCCGCGCCGGAACCCCCATCAGCGTGACCTCGCGCACCGCCAGATGCGGCAGCGCCGAGTCGTCCAGCGGATCGTCGGTCATCGTGTGCAGAAGGTTGCGCGCCAGGGGCCCGGCGACGGCGAATTGCGCCCATTGTTCGGTGACCGAGATCATCCGGACGTCCCAATCCGCGCAATGCGCCTGCTGGACGAATTCCAGATGCCGCATCACCTGCGCCGCCGCCGCCGTGGTGGTGGTCATCAGGAACTGCGTCTCGCCCAGACGGGCCACGGTGCCGTCGTCCATCACCATCCCGTCTTCGCGCAGCATCAGCCCGTAGCGGACCCGGCCCAAGGCCAGGGTCGAGAAGGTGTTGGTGTAGACGAAGTCCAGAAACCGCGCCGCATCCGCGCCCTGGATGTCGATCTTGCCCAGCGTCGAGACATCGCAGACCCCGACGCGCGACCGGACCATCATCGCCTCGCGGTCGCAGGACTGCTGCCAGTCGACCTCGCCCGGCCGCGGGAAATAGCCCGCCCGATACCAGAGCCCGGCCTCGACCATCGGCGCGCCCCGTTCCACCGACGCCTGATGCGAGGTCGTCAGGCGCCGGGGCGCAAAGCCCTGACCGCCGCCGCCCGCGCCCATCGCGGCGATCGACACCGGGGTATAGGGGGGCCGGAACGTCGTCGTCCCCGTCTCGGCGATGATGCGCCCTGTCGCATCCGCAAGAACCGCCAGGGCCGCCACGTTCGAATTCTTGCCCTGATCGGGCGCCATGCCTTGCGTCGTGTAGCGCTTCATGTGTTCGACGCTGGCGAAGTTCTCGCGCGCGGCAAGCTTCACGTCCTTGGTCGTCACGTCATTGGCAAGGTCAAGCCAGGCCCGACCCTTTTCGGACGGAACCTCCCAATAGGCCCGGACCCGATAGGGCGCATCCTCGGCCTGCGGCAAGGCGGCACTGGCCGAAGCCGCCAGCCCCAGATTCTCCAGCGCGCCCAGCGCCGCCGCCTGCCCGCCCGCCAGCGCGCCATGGGTGGAAAACACCCCCGCCGCCGCCCCGCAGGCCGCCATCCCCGGCACCGCACCGGGGATGGGAACGAAGGCCGCGATGTCTTCCTGCCAGTCGGGCCGGCCATTCATGTGGCAGGTCAGATGCACCGCCGGGTTCCATCCGCCCGACACCGCCAGGCAATCCGCCTCGATCACCTCGACCCCCGAGGCGGTCTGGACCGAGATCTGCCGAAGCCCCATCCGCCCGCGCGTGCCGATGACCCGGGCGCCGCGCAGCACGCGAAAATCCTCCAGCACCGAAACATCGTCGCGCACATCGATCAGCGCCGCGATCCGCACCCCGGCAGCGGCCAGATCCCGCGCCGTGCGATAGGCGTCGTCGTTATTGGCAAAGACCGCCACGTTCCGCCCCGGCGTGACGCCCCACCGGTTGAGATAGGCCCGCACCGCACCCGCCGCCATGATCCCCGGCCGGTCGTTCATCGGAAAGGCGATCTGGCGTTCATGCGCGCCCGAGGCCAGAATTGCGCGGCGCGCCACGATCCGCCAGAAACATTCCTGCGGCAGATCCCCCAAAGGCGCGCGGTGAAGCCCCACGCGTTCCAGCGCCCCATAGGTGCCGCCGTCATGAACCCCCGTCACCGTGGTGCGCGGCATCAAGCGGACATTCGGCAGGCTTGTCAGTTCCGCCACCACCCCGGCCGCCCAATCCGCACCGGGCTGACCACCGACATCGATCGTCTCCGACAGGAGCCGCCCGCCCATCCGCGCCTCTTCATCGGCAAGGATCACATCCGCCCCCGCCCGCGCCGCCGTCAGCGCCGCCATCAGGCCCGCAGGCCCCGCGCCGATCACCAGCAGGTCGCAGAAGGCCCAGGCCTTCTCCATCACCCGGCGGTCGGGATCCTGCTCCAACCGCCCAAGGCCGGCGGCGCGGCGGATCAGCGGCTCGTAAAGCCCCTCCCACATCCGGCGCGGCCACATGAAGGTCTTGTAGTAGAACCCCGCGCCAAGGACCGGCGCCGCAAGATCGTTGACCGCCAGCAGATCAAGGCCCAAGGTCGGGAACCGGTTCTGGCTTTGCGCTTCCAGCCCCGGCCAGATCTCCTGCACCGTGGCGCGGACATTCGGCACCCGCGCCCCCGCCGGACCCACCGAAATCAGCGCGTTCGGCTCCTCCGATCCGGCTGTCAGAACCCCGCGTGGACGGTGATACTTGAAGGACCGGCCAAAGACCTTCACGCCCGACGCCAGCAGCGCCGAAGCGACCGTATCCCCTTCAAACCCCACATACTCGCGCCCGTCGAAGCGGAAGCCCACGGGCGCGCGGCGGTCGATCAGTCCCTTGCCCGCGATCCTCATGTCGTCCCCTTCTTCCTGCGTGGCGCGCTTTTCTTCTTTGTCGAAATACTCCCGCCGGAGGCATCCGCACTCTCCACCCCGGCAATCGCCCGGGTCTCCAGGACCGCATGGCTGACGGTATCGCGGGTGACCTCGATCCAGGCGGAACAGCCCACTTCGTGATACCAGAGATCCTTCGTCACCCCGGCCGGATTTTCGCGCAGGTGCAGATAGGCGTCCCAGGCCTCGGGCTCCGCGTCTTGCGCAGGGCGCGTCAGATAGTCGGCGGCGCCGTAATAGGTGAACTCGCGCCGGTCGCGGGGGCCGCAATGCGGGCAGGTGATGCGCATCGGTCGGCTCCCTCAGTGCAGGTTGTGCTGGCTGCCGGTGCCTTCTTCATCCAGAAGATCGCCGGTCGCGAAACGATCAAGCCGGAAGCGCCGCGCCACCGGGTGCGGCTCTGCGGTGGACATCAGATGCGCCATGCACCAGCCGCTGGCCGGGACGGCCTTGAAGCCGCCGTAGTTCCAGCCGCAGTTCAGATAAAGTCCCTCGACATGGGTGCGGTCGATGATCGGCGATCCGTCCGGCGTCATGTCCATGATGCCGCCCCAGCTACGCAAGACCTTGGCGCGGCCGATCATCGGCATGAGCGTCATCCCCGCCTCCATCACATGTTCGACCATCGGCAGGTTGCCCCGTGCCGCATAGCTGGAATAGAAATCCAGATCGCCGCCGAAGACGAGGCCGCCCTTGTCCGACTGGCTGATGTAGAAATGCCCCATGCCGAAGCTGATCACATGGTCGATCACCGGCTTCAGCCCCTCGGTCACGAAGGCCTGCAGGACGTGGCTTTCCACCGGCAGCCGCATCCCCGCCATCGCCGCCACCTGGCTTGAACGTCCGGCAACCACCATGCCCACCTTCGGCGCCCGGATCGGCCCGCGCGTCGTCTGGACGCCGGTCACGCGACCGTTCTCGATGTCGATCCCCGTCACTTCGCAGTTCTGGATCAGATCGACCCCGCGCCGGTCCGCGGCCCGCGCATAGCCCCAGGCCACCGCGTCATGCCGGGCCGTGCCGCCGCGCGGGTGCAAAAGCCCGCCGACGATCGGAAAGCGCGGCTGGTCGTAATCCAGATAGGGCAAGAGGTCGCGCACCCCCTGCCGGTCCAGCAGCACCGCATCGTCGCCCTGCGCCGCCATGGCGTTGCCGCGCCGCACGAAGGCGTCTCGCTGGCCGTCCGAATGGAACAGGCTGATGATCCCGCGCTGCGAATGCATGACGTTGTAGTTCAGCTCCGCCTCCAGCCCCTCCCAGAGCTTCAGCGAATGGCTGTAGAATTCCTGGTTCCCCGGCAGGAAGTAGTTGGCGCGCACGATGGTCGTGTTCCGCCCGACGTTGCCGCCGCCCAGATAGCCCTTCTCGACCACGGCGATGTTGTTCAGCCCGTGGTTGCGGGCCAGATAATAGGCCGTCGACAGCCCATGCCCGCCGCCGCCGATGATGATCGCGTCATAGGCCGATTTCGGCACCGGCGTCCGCCAGGCGGGCTTCCAGCCCATATTGCCCGTCAGGCCCTGCCAGATCACGTTCAGCCCGTTGTAGCGCATCCCCTGCCCCATCTTCCGGCCCCGGCAGGTTCGGCCGCGGGTCTTTTCATGCTTTTGTGCGACGGTGGAACCGAAAGGCAAAGCCTTTTCGCTATGTCACAGCGTCGCAACCCGGTGGTTGAACCGCATGAGGTCCGCCCGGACATGAAAAAACCCGGGGCGCGCAGGCGCGTCCCCGGGCGTTTTTCCTGTCAGGCGGCCGTCAGTAGGCAAGACGGTAGTAATCCACCTCGAAATTGTCGTTGAAGCCCGATCCGCAGAAGCCCATTTCCATGTTGGAGGTTCCGTCGATCCGACCGCCCGATACCAGCGAGATCCCCTCGATACCATCGGCGTTGGCTGCAAACTGGATGTCGCCCGCCGCAAGGAACTGCGACCCGTAGACATTCATGCCCGCCGCGAGCTTGATCCCGCCCGGCGTGACAAGCTGCGCCCCGCCGCCATTGGCGCAACCATCGTCCTTGCCGAAGTTCATCTTGGTGCCCCCGTTACCCGAGGGCCCCTTGAAGCTGTCGGTTGCAGTGCTTTTTGTGACCAGCAGCACATCCTCGAACTTCGTGCCGGTCGCAAACTGGATCGGACAGGGGGAAAGGATCGCCACCTCGGAATAGGTCTTGTCCTGCATCATCTTCACCGTCCCTGTGCAGCTCAGGCGGTGGATGCGGCCCTTGGTCAGTTGCGCAGGGTCGAGAACCCCACCCGCAACGGTCACTTCGACCACGCCGGGCGTCTTGAGATAGAGGTGCGACTGCGAAACACCGCCCGCGCTGTAATCGGACAGCCGGGTCAGATCGCCGCTTTCAAGCGCCGCAGTGATCTCGGTGATCCGGTTCAGGATGCGGATCTTGTAGAAGGATTCGCGCAAGGCATCCAGAAGCCCGTTGTTCTGGCGGAACCCGGAAGCGGACACCTGCAAGCCATCGAGCGAGGGCATCGACACAATGGTTCCCGGCTCGAACGTGTTGTTCTGGTTAATCTTGATGCCCGTGTTCGAGTGGATGCAGAACCCCGCCGCGAAACCGTTGTTCGACTGGATGTCCACGCCCTTGTCGGCCACGAAACCTTCGCGCAGGCAGCTTGGCCGGTAGGTTTCCGCGACGGCGGCCGCCGTGACTTCCCAATCCGTCAGGCCCACGAAGCTCGATACGAAGGTGGACACCGCGTTGTGGCGTGCCTTGCTGCGGCGCGCCGTGACCATCACCGCTTCCCTTGAGGAGGTATCGGGGGCGAAGGTCTTGGTGTCCGGGTTCCAATGTCCGAAGACCACGTCCGAATCGACCACCGCGCTTTCGGCGCCGGAAGCGGACAGGCCCTTCCGGGCCGTTACGACGGCATTGTCGATCGCCTTGATACGCCCGTCGCGGAAGCGTGTCACCAAGGCCGCATGGGCGGCCGTGTCGACCGCAACCTGCATTTCGCTTTTGACCTTGTAGGCATTGGCCACGTCCATCGACAGGCCGATCACGCTTGCGATCGTCGCGAAGACGAAAAGGCCGTATATCCCGATGCCGCCGGTTTCGTCGCGCACGATACGGCGCGCGGCTTTCGGGGCCGCGCCAAGGATACGGAGAAGATCGCTCATCTCAAAATTCCTTGTACTGCTGGGTGCGGACCGAGATGCCCTTGCCGAGGATCGGCTTGATGGCACCAAGGAAGATCAAGCTGGTGACCGGCACTTCGACATTCGACACGATGACGTTGTCAGGGGTGACGCCGATCTGCATCCTGATGTCCTTGTAGTCGGACAGCGAAGCCGCCAGTTTCTGTTTGCCTTCGTCGATCGACTTGATGCGCCCGACCGAAAGGCCGCGGTTCACGTCCTCGACCGCGCGGATGACGCGACTGTAGCCGTGGAAGATCATGGTCGTGTCGATGGCCAGGGCCATCACATAAAAGAACATCGGCAACCACAGGACGGCCTCGATCGTCGCGCCCCCGTCCTGACGGCGGAGGAACGATTTCAAGCGGGCAGCACGGAACAAGCGCAAGGACATCGGAGGGCTCCACCAACGGGTTTGGCTGCAGATTTCTCTACAGAACGCGATCAAACAGTGGGTCAATCATGGCCGAACTTGGGCATTCCGCATTAATTACAGCGTTTGCCCTGTGAAGATCGCCCCGGGCGCTGTTAACCGCGAAACAATTGGCGCGTTAATGATAAATTGGCGCGCAGCACCCGCAGGTTGTTGGCAATTCGCCAATCAACTTCCCGGGCCCGGGCCGGAGAATCACTGAATCCTGAGCGAGTCGCCTGAATTGTTGCGGCGCAGGGCATAGTGCCCCGCGCCGTCAGTCCCATCGCAGCCCCAAGGGCGCGACCTGTCGCTTTCGGGCTTCCCGCGCCTTACA
>DJWG01000019.1 GCA_002440945.1 Rhodobacteraceae bacterium UBA6236
GACGTGAAGCCGGGCAACGCGATGCCCTTCTCGGGCATGCCGATCGGCACGATCGTCCACAACGTCGAACTCAAACCGGGCAAGGGCGGCCAGCTGGCCCGCGCTGCCGGGACCTATGCCCAGTTCGTCGGCCGTGACGGTGGCTATGCGCAGATCCGCCTGTCCTCGGGCGAACTGCGGATGGTGCGCCAGGAATGCATCGCGACCGTTGGCGCGGTGTCGAACCCCGACAACTCGAACCAGAACCTCGGCAAGGCCGGTCGTCGTCGTCACATGGGCATCCGCCCGACCGTTCGCGGCGTGTCGATGAACCCGATCGACCACCCGCATGGTGGTGGTGAAGGCCGCACCTCGGGTGGCCGGACCCCGGTTACTCCGTGGGGCAAGGACACCAAGGGCAAGAAAACCCGCTCGAACAAATCGACCGACAAGTACATCGTCCGGTCGCGCAGCGCGAAGAAGGGGCGTTAATTTATGGCACGTTCTATCTGGAAGGGCCCCTTTGTCGACGCCTACCTGCTGAAGAAGGCAGAGAAGGCGCGCGCTTCGGGCAGAAGCGACGTGATCAAGATCTGGTCGCGCCGTTCGACGATCCTGCCGCAATTCGTTGGTCTGACCTTTGCGGTCTACAATGGCCAGAAGCATATCCCGGTGAACGTCACCGAGGAGATGATCGGCCAGAAGTTCGGTGAATATTCGCCGACCCGCACATATTACGGCCATGCGGCCGATAAAAAAGCCAAGAGGAAATAAGCCATGAGCAAGGAAAAGAATCCGCGCCGCGTGGCCGATAACGAAGCCTTCGCCAAGGCGAAGATGCTGCGCACCTCGCCGCAGAAACTGAACCTCGTCGCCCAGCTAATCCGCGGCAAGAAGGTGGAAAAGGCCCTGTCTGACCTGACCTTCTCGAAGAAGCGCATCGCCATCGACGTGAAGAAGTGCCTGCAGTCGGCCATCGCCAACGCTGAAAACAACCACAGCCTCGACGTGGACAACCTGGTTGTCGCGGAAGCCTGGGTTGGCAAGAACCTGGTGATGAAGCGCGGTCGTCCGCGGGCGCGTGGCCGGTTCGGCAAGATCATGAAACCGTTCAGCGAACTGACGATCAAGGTCCGGCAGGTCGAAGAAGCAGCTGGGGAGCAAGCGTAATGGGACAGAAGGTCAACCCCATCGGGATGCGCCTCCAGGTCAACCGGACCTGGGACAGCCGCTGGTTCGCCGAAAGCAAGGACTACGGCAACCTGCTTCTGGAAGATCTCCGCATGCGCGAGTTCATCCATGAAGACGCCAAGCAGGCCGGTGTCAGCAAGGTGATCATCGAACGTCCGCACAAGAAGTGCCGCGTGACGATCCACACCGCGCGTCCGGGTGTCATCATCGGCAAGAAAGGCGCCGATATCGAGACCCTGCGCAAGAAACTGGCCGCGTTCACCAAATCGGAACTGCACCTCAACATCGTTGGAGTCCGCAAGCCCGAACTGGATGCGCAGCTGGTGGCGGAATCGATCGCTCAGCAGCTGGAACGCCGGGTGTCCTTCCGCCGCGCCATGAAGCGCGCCGTGCAGAACGCCATGCGCATGGGTGCCTTGGGCATCCGTGTCAACGTCGGTGGCCGCCTCGGTGGTGCCGAAATCGCGCGGACCGAATGGTACCGCGAAGGCCGGGTGCCGCTGCACACGCTGCGGGCCGACATCGACTATGCTCTGTCTGAAGCTTCGACCCCTTACGGCATCATTGGCGTGAAGGTCTGGATCTTCAAAGGCGAGATCATGGAACACGATCCGCAGGCCCGCGACCGCCGCGCTGCCGAAGCCCAGGATGGGCCGGCTCCGCGTGGGCCGCGGCGCGATGACCGCCGCGACGCCCGGTAAGGAGTAAGGACAATGCTGCAACCGAAACGGACAAAGTTCCGCAAACAGCACAAGGGCCGGATCCACGGCGAAGCAAAGGGCGGATTCGACCTGAACTTCGGCGGCTTCGGCCTGAAGGCAACCGAACCCGAGCGCGTCACCGCGCGGCAGATCGAAGCGGCCCGCCGCGCGATCACCCGCCACATGAAGCGTCAGGGCCGCGTCTGGATCCGCATTTTCCCGGACGTCCCCGTCACCGGCAAGCCCACCGAGGTCCGGATGGGTAAAGGCAAAGGCTCGGTCGATTTCTGGGCGGCCAAGGTCAAGCCGGGCCGGATCATGTTCGAGATCGACGGCGTTGCCGAACCGATCGCGCGTGAAGCCCTGCGCCTGGGTGCGATGAAGCTTCCGGTCCTGACCCGCATCGTGGCGCGCGAAGACTGGTAAGGCCTGACTCGGCATGAGAGAGTTAAATAGGCGCGGTCCAGTACCGCGCCTATTTCATTTGTATGGTTGAAAAGGAACTCGTTTAGCGGCCGGTAGGGGTTGTAGCCCACTGTACTATCGGCAAACATTTCTATTATTCGGGGATTTCTGGCTGGGGTTCGCAATGGCCGATTTGGCTCCTTGGGTGGCGCTCTGGGGTGCCGTCGTTTCAACCGTTTTGGCGGCCGTTCGGCTTTGGGAATTCCAGAATCAGAAGCGCATCACGCTCGACTCTACTTATGTCTTCCGCGGTCATCCTGATCTTGATGATGAAATTGTAATTGCGAATCTTTCTTTGCTGCCTGTGCTTGTTTCAGGCTGGAAGCTTGAGTGGCGACCGAAATGGTTCGGTAGCAGGGCGCAAGTGATTGATGTCACGCCAGATTTCCAAGACGAACTCAGCTGTTTCACAGTATCAGGTCACAGTCGCCATACCTTGACCTTTTCGAATGAAGACAAGATCTCGTTCGGTAGTAGGGTAAGCCAAGGTAGGAAGCTGATCCTGGAATTAAGTTGTTTTGGGCGCGTCCATCCTGTTCGGTTGAGGATTGACCGGTAGGAAGGAAATCACCTCATCGGAACCGCTCCAAGGCCGTCTTACCGTCCCCTCCAATCTCTGCTTGCCCCCCGGCGCATCCCCCTGTATGGAGGCGCATCCACGGCTTCGGGGTGACTCGGAATCGGTGGTTTATCATTGATCCACCAGGTTCAAGGTGACCCTGACATCTGTAGGCGCCCGCTGGTGATTGTGAAAAGGAAAAGGCGAATGAACGCCAAGGAACTGAACTCGAAGACGCCGGACCAGCTCCGCGACGATCTTCTGGCGCTGAAGAAGGAAGCCTTCAACCTGCGCTTCCAGCAGGCCACCGGCCAGCTTGAGAACACCGCCCGGGTGCGCATCGTCCGCCGTGACGTTGCCCGCATCAAGACGGTGCTGAATGCCAAAGCCGCTGAAGCTGCGAAATAAGAGGGAACAGCCATGCCGAAACGTATCCTGCAGGGCGTCGTGACCTCGGACAAGAACGAACAGACGATCACCGTTCTGGTCGAACGCCGCTTCAAGCACCCGCTGCTGCAAAAAACCGTGCGGAAGTCGAAGAAATACCGCGCCCATGACGCGGAAAACAAGTTCAAGGTCGGTGACACCGTTCGCATCGAAGAATGCGCGCCGATCTCGAAGACGAAACGTTGGACGGTTGTGACGGAAGCCTGAGGCTTTACCCCACATCCCCCTTCTGAACGAAACCCTGGGGCCGCGGATCAGCGGTCTCCATAGGTCGGGAGAAACCAAATGATCCAGATGCAGACCAATCTGGATGTTGCTGA
>DJWG01000074.1 GCA_002440945.1 Rhodobacteraceae bacterium UBA6236
CACCCGATTTATGCAACAGAGCCATATCGCACATCAAATCGAAGACCATCTGAAGCGTCTCCGCCGTCTGAGCCCGGCCGGCTTTGCCGTTGCTTTGCATGCGAAATTCGCTTCTCCGCGCTATCTTTTCCAGGCCTATGAAAAAGACTGGCTCGACCATTACACGCGCGAGGGTCTTGTCGTCCGCGACCCGACGATTCTCTGGGCTTTCGAAAATCATGGCACGATCCGCTGGACGGATCTCGAACACCTCGATTCGGGGCAAATCTTCAAGATCGCGGCAGAATACGGTCTGCGGCACGGTGTCACAGTTGGGGTCATCGTCGGCGAGGGTCGCAGCATGGCGAGTTTCAGCCGGTCTGACCGTGCCTTCACCGATCAGGAATGCGCCGAGGCGTTCGATCAGGTGGCGGCGCTGCATGCGCTGACCGAAAATGCGATCTTCGATACGCCCAGCCTGCACGAAACCCTGCGGCAGTTGTCGATCTACCTGACCCGCGGTTAAAGCGGCGCAATGTCGCCTTCCGCCCGCTGGGCATGGAACGCCGCGACGAAGTCTGAAAGCCGACCTTCCGCGATGGCGCCGCGCAGGCCGCCCATCAGTTCCTGGAAGTAATGCAGGTTGTGCCAGGTCAGCAGCATCGACGAGATGATCTCCTGCGCCTTGAAGACATGGTGCAGATAGGCGCGGGAATAGTTGCGGCAGGCCGGGCAGGTGCAGTTCTCGTCCAGCGGGCGCGGGTCGTCCTGGTGGCGGGCGTTCTTGATGTTGACCTGTCCGCGCCTTGTCCAGGCCTGTCCGGTACGGCCCGATCTGGACGGCAGCACGCAATCCATCATGTCGACACCGCGTTCGACGGCGCCGACGATGTCGTCGGGTTTTCCCACCCCCATCAGGTAGCGCGGGCGGTCTTCCGGCAGGAAGCCGGGCGCATAGTCAAGAACGCCGAACATCGCCTCCTGCCCCTCGCCTACGGCAAGGCCGCCGATGGCGTAGCCGTCAAAGCCGATGGCTTTCAGCGCGCTTGCGGACTCCTCGCGCAAGTCACGCGTCACGCCGCCCTGCATGATGCCGAAAAGCGCATGCCCCGGCCGGTCGCCAAAAGCGTCGCGGGACCGCTCTGCCCAGCGCATCGACAGCCGCATGGATTTCGCCACCGCCTCGTCGGTTGCGGGCAGCGCCGGGCATTCGTCGAAGCACATCACGATGTCGCTGCCCAGAAGCCGCTGGATTTCCATGCTGCGTTCGGGGTTCAGGTGGTGGCGCGACCCGTCGATGTGGCTCTGGAAGGTCACGCCTTCCTCGGTCAGCTTGCGCAGGTCGGCCAGGCTCATCACCTGGAAGCCGCCGCTATCGGTCAGGATCGGGCGGTCCCAGTTCATGAACCTGTGCAGCCCCCCAAGCCGCGCGATCCGTTCCGCCGTGGGGCGCAGCATCAGGTGATAGGTATTGCCCAGAAGGATATCGGCGCCCGTCGCGCGGACGCTTTCGGGCATCATCGCCTTGACGGTGGCGGCTGTTCCCACCGGCATGAAGGCGGGCGTGCGAATCTCGCCCCGCGGCGTGTCGATCACCCCGGTGCGCGCCTTGCCATCGGTGGCCTTGATGCGGAACGAAAACCTCTGGCTCATCGGATATCCTGTGGAAAAAGACCCGCGCCTTGATAGGCGCTCACGCGGGAAAGGGAAAGCCGCAGGGCAAGGGGGCAAAGGACGCCATGCCGCAGCGAAAGCTCTTTGCATGTGCAGCATGCTCGCCTACTCTGGCCGGTGAAACAGCGGGGACTCACATGCAGACGATGATCGGGGTGATCGGCGGGTCCGGGATCTATGAGATCGACGGGCTGTCAGATCCGCGATGGATCACCGTCGAAAGCCCTTGGGGCGCGCCATCCGACCAGATCCTGACCGGACGTCTTGGGGATGTGGCGATGGCCTTCCTGCCGCGTCACGGGCGCGGGCATGTCCATGCGCCGGGCGATATCCCCTATCGCGCCAACATCGACGCGCTGAAGCGGCTTGGGGTCACCGACCTGATCTCGGTTTCCGCCTGCGGATCGTTCCGCGAGGATCTGGCGCCGGGGGAATTCCTGCTGGTCGACCAGTTCATCGACCGCACCCACGGGCGGGCCTCGTCCTTCTTCGGGACGGGGTGCGTGGCGCATGTCTCGGTCGCGCATCCGACCTGCGCGCGCCTGATGGAGGCCTGCGCGGTGGCCGCCAGCGACACCGGCATCACGCTTCATCGCGGCGGCACCTATCTGGCAATGGAGGGGCCGCAGTTTTCCACCTTGGCGGAATCGAAGCTTTACCGGTCCGTCTGGGGCTGCGACGTGATCGGCATGACCAACATGCCGGAAGCGAAACTCGCCCGCGAGGCAGAGCTTTGCTATGCCAGCGTCGCGATGATCACCGACTACGACAGCTGGCATCCCGATCATGGTTCGGTCGATATTTCCGCGATCATCGCGACGCTGGGCGCCAATGCCCAGAAGGGCCGCGCCCTGATCGCCGGGCTACCGGGCCAGTTGGGACCGCTCCGCGCCCCCTGCCCTTGCGGCTGCGATCGGGCGCTCGATCATGCGATCATGACCGCCCCCGACCGCCGCGACCCCGATCTGCTGGCGCGGCTCGATGCCGTTGCGGGGCGGGTTCTGGGGCGGTAGTCAGCACTTGAAACCGCCCTGCAAAAGATAGCCCCGAATGACCCGCAAGACCGTCCGCGACTACATCCGCACCATCGCCGATTTTCCGCATGAAGGGATCCTCTTCCGCGACGTGACC
Source organism: Rhodobacteraceae bacterium UBA6236 (assembly GCA_002440945.1). The sequence goes on from DJWG01000074.1 coordinate 2,785, forward strand.
ACGCTTTTCGCCGATGCCCGCGGCTTCCGCATGGCCATCGACCAGCTTCTGCATCCCTATGCCGGGCAACGGATCGACAAGGTCGTCGGGCTGGAGGCGCGGGGCTTCATCCTGGGCGGCGCCATCGCACATCAGCTGACCGTGGGCTTCGTGCCGATCCGCAAGAAGGGCAAGCTGCCCGGCCAGACGATTTCGCAAGCCTACAAGCTGGAATATGGCGAAGCGATCATGGAGATGCATGAAGACGCGCTGCAACCCGGCGAACGGGTGCTGATCGTCGATGACCTTCTGGCCACGGGGGGCACCTGCGAAGCCGGCATCAAGCTGATCGAGCGTTTGGGGGCCCAGGTCATCGGCTGCGCCTTCGTGGTCGATCTGCCTGAACTGGGCGGACGGAAGGTGCTTGAGCGCCTTGGGATGGACGTCCACATCCTGTGCGAATTCGAGGGGCTCTGACGCCCCTAGTCCGCGATCAGCAGACTGCGATCAGAACACCATGACCTTCGCGCCCATCTGGACGCGGTTGTAAAGGTCGATGACGTGTTCGTTGACCATCCGCAGGCAGCCGTTCGACACGGAATGCCCGATCGAGTTCGGCTCGACAGTGCCATGAATGCGGATCGCCGTGTCGCGCCCGTCCTGGAACAGGTAGATCGCCCGCGCACCAAGCGGGTTCTTCGGCCCGCCTTCCATGCCCTTTTCGGCGTATTTGGCATAGGCGCCAGGATTGCGCTCGACCATCTCGGGCGTGGGCTTCCAGCTGGGCCATTCGACCTTCCTGCCCACCACCGCTTCGCCACGGAACACCAGTTCGGCCTTGCCGACCGCCACGCCGTAGCGCAGGGCGATGCCTTTCTCGACGATGTAGTAAAGGAAATGCTGGTTCGACAGCACGATGATCGTTCCGGGTTCAAGATCGCGGCGGACCGAAACGCTCACCGGGTAGTATTGCGGCGCGATCTTCAGCCCCGCCGGGAAGCGGTTTTCCGGCGCGGCCATGATCATTTCGGGCTGCGGCGGCTGGCTTGCGGCCAAGGGGGTCGCTTGCGTTTCGGCCGCCCGTGCGACGCCTGCCGCCAGGGCCGATACCGCAAGCGTTGCACCCATGAATGTGCGACGGTCCATCTGTCCGCTCCTTCAATTCCTTGTCCGGCGCTGATTCAGTGCCGCGCCGCAGTAATATTGAACGAAACTATACCGGACATGGTTCCGCAATGGCAAATGCGCCTCTTCCCCCGGATGCCGTGCGGGATGCGGTCTGCGCCGGTATCAAGCCTGCCTTTCGATCCGTTGACGCGGACGGCAACCGGGCTATGTCTAGGGCATGACCCACACAGCCACATTCGTGATCGACGACATCTCCTGCGCCTCCTGCGTCGGGCGGGTGGAGCGTGCGCTCCGCGCCGTGCCGGGGGTCAGCGAAACCTCGGTCAACCTGATCGACAAGACGGCCCGCGTTGCCTTCGACAGCCCCGCCGACCCGCAGATCCTGACCGATGCGCTGGTCAAGGCAGGCTATCCGCCGTCCGAGGAAACCGCGAAGCTGTCGGTCCAGGGCATGACCTGCGCCTCCTGCGTCGGCCGGGTGGAACGGGCGCTGAAGGCAAGCCCCGGCGTCGTTTCGGCCGAGGTCAACCTGGCGACCGAAACCGCGACGGTGCGCTACGCGACGGGCGTCACCTCGCCCACCGAACTCGCCGCCGCCGTGACCCGCGTGGGCTACGATGCCGTGCCTGCGACGCCTGACGCGGCCGCCGCCGCGCCCGACCGTCAGGCCCATGAAGAACGCCTGATGCGCCGCCGGGCGATCCTTGCCATCCTTCTGTCGCTGCCGGTGGTGGTTCTGGCGATGGGCGGCCACATGGTGCCGGCCTTCCACCACTGGATCATGGGGACCATCGGCGAAGAGACGTCGTGGATCATCCAGTTCGTGCTGACGGCGGCGGTCCTTTTCGGGCCGGGCTTCGTCTTTCTGCGCCTTGGCATCCCGGCGCTTTTGCGGGGCGCGCCGGAAATGAACTCGCTGGTGGCGCTCGGCTCCCTCGCGGCCTTCGGCTATTCGACGGTGGCGACCTTTGCCCCCGAGCTGCTGCCCCCCAGCGCCCGCGCCGTCTATTTCGAGGCGGCGGCCACCATCGTCGCCCTGATCCTTCTGGGCCGGATGCTTGAGGCCCGCGCCAAGGGCCGGGCCGGACAAGCCATCGCGCGCCTTGTGGCGCTGCGCCCCGACACCGCGCGCGTGCTGCGCGCCGACGGGCCGGTGGACCTGCCCTTGGCCGAGGTGCGCCGCGGCGATCTGGTGCTGCTGCCACCCGGCGCCCGCGTCGCGGTCGATGGGGTCGTGACCGATGGCCAGGGGTTCATCGACGAATCGATGCTGACGGGCGAGCCGGTGCCGGTTGCGAAAACCACGGGCGATGCGGTGACTGGCGGCACGGTCAACGGGACCGCGGCGCTGACCTACCGCGTGACTGCGGTAGGCGAAGATACGGTCCTGGCCCGGATCGTCCGCATGGTGGGCGATGCGCAAGGCGCCAAGCTGCCGGTGCAGGCGCTGGTGGACAAGATCACGCTCTGGTTCGTGCCGGCGGTCATGGCGATCTCGGCGCTGACCTTCGCGGTCTGGATGGTCTTCGGCCCCGAACCGGTGCTGAGCCACGCGATGGTGGCGGCGATCTCGGTTCTGGTCATCGCCTGCCCCTGCGCGATGGGGCTCGCCACGCCGGTATCGGTGCTGGTGGGAACCGGGCGCGGGGCGGAACTTGGCATCCTGTTCCGCCGGGGTGATGCGTTGCAGCGGCTGTCGGAAACCGCGACCATCGCCTTCGACAAGACCGGAACGCTGACCGAGGGCCATCCAAGGCTCACCGATCTGATCGCCTATCCGGGCATCGACGAAAACGACCTGCTCGCCCGGATCGCTGCGGCGGAGTCGCAGTCCGAACACCCGCTGGCCCATGCGCTGCTGGATGAAGCCGCGGCGCGCGGGCTGGCGCTGCCGCCCGTCAGCGCCACCCGCGCCCTGCCCGGCCGCGGGATCGAGGCCGAGGTCGACGGCGCGCCGATCCTGATCGGCAACGCGCGCCTGATGCAGGAAAACGGCTTCGACACCGCGCCGCAGCTGGAAACGGCCCGGAAGCTTTCCGAACAGGGCAAGACCCCGATCCACGTCGCCGACCGGGGCCGCATCGCCGCGGTGATCGCGGTCGCCGATCCGATCAAGCCGCAATCGCGCGCCACCATCGACGCGCTGCACGGGCTTGGCGTCCGGACCGCGATGATTTCGGGCGATGCGCGCGCCACGGCGGAAGCTGTAGCCGCCACGCTTGGCATCGACCGGACCGAGGCCGAGGTGCTGCCCGAAGGCAAGGTCGCCGCCGTCGCCGCGCTGCGCAGCGGCGGCTCGGTCGCTTTCGTGGGCGACGGCATCAACGATGCGCCCGCGCTTGCGGCGGCCGACGTGGGCATTGCGGTCGGCACCGGCACCGACGTGGCGATCGAGGCGGCAGAGGTCGTTCTCATGTCCGGCGACACCCGGGGCGTCGTCGATGCACTGGGCCTGTCGCGTGCGGTGATGCGCAATATCCGCCAGAACCTGTTCTGGGCCTTCGGCTACAACGTGATCCTGATCCCCGTCGCCGCCGGTGCGCTTTATCCGGTCAACGGGATGCTTCTGTCGCCGATGCTGGCCGCGGGAGCGATGGCGCTGAGTTCGGTCTTCGTCGTGACCAACGCCCTGCGCCTGCGCCGGGCCGGTCCCTGGATCTGAGGCTCAGGGTTTCTCTTTTGCCGCAAATACTCCCGCCGGAGGCTCCGACGTCGATTTCGGGAGCCTCCGGCGGGAGTATTTTTTCAAAGAAGAAGCCACGGGCGCGTCAGGTTTCCCGCAGCACCGCGCCGGGGTTCATGATGCCCAGCGGGTCAAGCGCCGACTTGATCGACCGCATGGCGGCCAGTTTCCCGGGATCGCCGTAACGCTCCAGATCCGCGACCTTCAGGCGCCCGATGCCATGTTCGGCGCTGATCGAGCCGCCGAAACTGTCCACCAGGTCATGGATTGTCCGGGTGATCGTCTGTGCCAGCGGGCGGAATTCGGAGGCGGCGCGGCCTTCGGGCGGGAAGCAATTGTAGTGCAGGTTGCCGTCGCCCAGATGGCCGAAGCAGTTGATGCGGAGCGTTGCGATCTTGCCCAGCGCCGGGGCGGCCGCGTTCAGGAACTCGGGGATGGCGGACAAGGGCAGCGAGATGTCGTGCGAGGCGATGGCGCCGATGTTCTTGTTGCCGATGGGCAGCGCCTCGCGGACCTTCCAGAAATCGGCGGCCTGCTGGTCAGATGTGGCGATGACGCCGTCGTCGCACAGGCCGGCCTCGAGCACTTCGGCAAAAAGGCCCTCCAGCGCTTCGGCGGGGTTCAGACCCTTGGGCAGGCCGACCTCGATCAGGGCGCACCAGTCGGGGATCCGGGCGAAGGGCTGGCGCACGTCGGGCAGGGTGGCGGCCAGGAAAGCGAGCCCCTGGCCCGAGATAAGTTCAAAGGCCGAGACGCCGCCCGCCATCCGGCCCTGCGCCCGCGCCAGAAGCTCGAGCGCCGCTTCCGGCGAGGCGACCGTCAGGATCGCGGTGCCGACGCCCGCCGGTCGCGGATGCAACCGCAACGCGGCGGCGGTGATGATCCCCAGCGTTCCTTCGGCGCCGATCAGCAGGTGGCGCAGGTCATAGCCGGTGTTGTCCTTCCGAAGGCGCTTCAGCCCGTTCAGGATCGTGCCATCGGGCAGCACCGCTTCGATGCCAAGGCAAAGATCGCGGGCATTGCCGTAGCGCAACACATGCACACCGCCCGCATTGGTCGACAGCACGCCGCCGATCCGCGCGGTGCCTTGCGAGGCGATCGAAAGCGGAAAGAGCCGGTCCGCAGCTTCGGCCGCCTGCTGCACGACCTCGAGGATCGCGCCCGCTTCGACGACCATGACGTTTTCCTGCGGATAGAGGCCGCGGATCGCCGCCATGCGTTCGACCGACAGGATCAGGGGCGGTGGGCCATCCGTCGTGACATGGCCCAGCACAAGCCCCGTGCCGCCCGCGAAGGGCGCAATTCCCACGCGATGCGCCGCGGCATGGCGGACCAGCGCGGCGACCTCTGCCGTCGAACGGGGCCGCGCTACAAAAAGGGCGTTGCCGGTGCGGCGGCGGCGCTGTTCTTCGGTGTAGCGGGCATCGGCCGGGATCACGTCCAGGCCGGGGACCGCCGCCTGCAATTGCTGGGCAAACGCCGCATCCGCCGGGTTTCGCATCGGGCCCGTCCTTTGCCGTGATCCGCATCGACAGAACCACGCGGGCGCTGCGCTCGCAAGGGGGTTCACAGTTGCGGGAAGACCGCGACTCCTTGGGACAAAACATCGCGCCGGGCGCAAGATTGGCGTGCGGGAGGCTTGGCCCTTTCCCGCATTCCCGGAGGCGTCTCCCGATGTGGTGTGCAATGCTTCTGAGTGGACTTCTGGCAATCTCCGCTACCTGGGCGGAGGCTTCCCCGCAAGCGTATCGCCTGGACCCGGCCCAGTCGGTGGTGGGCTTCGGCTGGCGGTTCGGCCCGGATCACCTGCAAGGCCGGATGCCGATCCTGAAGGCCGATCTGGTTCTGGATTTCCGGCACCTCGCGGGGTGCCAGATCAAGGTGGTGCTGGACGCAACGCAGGTCGAGGCGGGATTTCCCTTCGCCACCCAGGCGATGCGCGGCCCCAAGATGCTCGACGCCGCGCATTTTGGACAGATCCGGTTCGTCAGCCGGTCGGTCATCGCCGAATCCGGTGGCGCCCGGGTCGAGGGCGACCTGACCCTGCGCGGCGTGACCCGCAGCGTGGTCCTGCATGCGAGTTTCCACGGAAAGGTTGGCGCCGACCCCAGTACCCTGCCGCATCTTCAGGTTTTGCTGACCGGCAGGCTCAACCGGTCGGACTTCGGCGCGACGGGGTGGAGCGACATGGTCGATGACGGGGTCGACCTGTCGATCCTCGCCGCCCTTGATACCGGGCCGTGAGGCGGCGATGCGGGCGACCAATACCGCCACGCGGTTCGGCTGGGTGACGCGCCTTCTCCACTGGATCATGGCGATCGCGATCCTCGGGATGCTGGTCTTCGGTTGGGTCATGGTGCGGACCCCGCCGTCGCTTTCGATCCTGTGGATGTATGTCTGGCACAAGTCCTTCGGGCTGACGCTGCTGGCGCTTGCCCTGTTGCGGCTGGTCTGGCATGCGGTCTCGCCCCCGCCGCAGCCGATTGCGGACCTGGATCACCCGACGCTGACCCATGCCGCCAAGATCGCCCATGCGGGGCTTTATGTCCTGCTGCTTGCCGTGCCGCTCAGCGGCTGGATCGGCAGCGCCGCCACCGGGATCGAGGTCGATTTCTACGGCTGGACCCTGCCGGCCCTTCTCCCTGCCTCGGAACGGGTCGAGGCCTGGGGGCTGGGGCTGCACCATCTGCTGACCTGGATGCTGGCGGGGCTGGTGGCGCTGCATGCGCTGGGCGCGCTGCACCGGCATCTGGTGGCGCGAGACGCAACGCTTCGCCGGATGCTTTGGGGGGAATGAGGTCAGGCCTGGCCGATATCCGTGCGCCCGCGCCGGTCGCCGCGCAGGTTCGAATACAGCACATGGTTGCGCCAGCGGCCGTTGATCTGCAGGTAGCTTTGCGCGACGCCTTCATATTTGAAGCCCGACTTTTCCAGCACCCCGCGCGAGGCGGCGTTTTCCGGCAGGCAGGCCGCCTCGATCCGGCTCAGATCCATGATCGAAAAGGCGTGGTGGACGACCGCCGCGATCGCCTCGCGCATGTAGCCCTGGCGGGCATGGCGCGCCCCGATCCAGTAGCCAAGCGTCCCCGCCTGCGCCGGGCCGCGACGGATGTTGTCAAGCGTCAGCGCCCCCAGAAGCGCACCATCGCTGCGCCGGGTCAGGAAGACCGGCAGCGCGGTGCCGTTCGCTTCGGCGCGCGCCGACCAGTAGACGCGGTTGGTGAAGGACTTCCGGGCCAGATGGTCGGCGGACCAGACCGGTTCCCACGGGATCAGGAAGTCGCGGCTTTGGTCGCGCAAGGAAGCCCAGGCGCGGAAATCGCCGTGCTGCGGCAACCGAAGGACCAGCCTTTCGGTGTCGATCCGCAGCGTACGGCGACGCAGGAACATCAGGCCGCAAGCCTCTGGCGGATATCGTCCAGATGCGGCGCGGCCTCGACCGGGCCGTAAAGCGCCAGCGCGTTGGACTGGGTCGTCACAAGCCCTTCGCCGAAGCGGCGGACGTCGGCCACCGTCACGGCGTCGATCTTGGCGGTCGCCTCGGCGAGGTCCGGCACCCGGCCCCAGATCGCCAGATAGCGCGCCATCCGTTCGGCGCGCGACGACGGGCTTTCAAGACCCATGAGCAGCCCGGCCTTCATCTGCGACCGTGCGCGCGCGACCTCGGCTTCGCTCATGTCCTCGGCGGCGCGTTTCAGTTCGTCTGCGGTCAGGCCGCAAAGATCGGCGATCTCTTCGGCAGAGGTGCCGGCATAGACCGTCACCATGCCGGTGTCGTCATAGCTGCCCGACTGCGCATAGATCGAATAGCAGAGCCCGCGTTCCTCGCGGATCTTCTGGAACAGGCGCGAGGACATGCCGCCACCCATCGCCGTGGAATAGACCTGCGCCGCGTAAAGATCGGCGTCGCGGTAGCCCGGGCCGGCGAAGCCCAGCGCGAAATGGACCTGTTCCAGATCCTTGACCTCGCGCCGTTCGCACCCCTGCCAAAGCGCCGCTTCCTGGCCGTGGGCGGCGATGGAGCCGAGCCCGCCGAAGATCGCCTCGGCCTGCTTGACCAGCTTGTCGTGATCCACCGCGCCGGCGGCCGAGACGATCATCTGCGCCGGGCCGTAGTGCTGGCCCACGAAGCGGCGCAGGTCGTCTTGGCCAAAAGCCGAAACCCGTTCCGCCGGGCCAAGGATCGTCCGGCCAAGCGCCTGTCCGGGGAAGGCCGCTTCTTGCAGCCAGTCGAAGATGATGTCGTCGGGCGTGTCCAGCGCCTGGCCGATTTCCTGCAGGATCACATGGCGTTCGGTTTCGATATCGGCCTGGTTGAAGACCGGATTGAGAACGATGTCCGAAATCACGTCAAGCGCCAGCGGCACATCGGCTTCCAGAACGCGGGCGTAATAGGCCGTCATCTCGCGCGAGGTATAGGCGTTGATGTAGCCGCCCACATCCTCGATTTCTTCGGCGATCTGCAACGCGCTGCGGCGGCTGGTGCCCTTGAAGGCCATGTGTTCCAGGAAATGCGCGATGCCGTTCTGTTCAACGGTCTCGTGCCGCCCCCCCGCCGTGACCCAGACCCCGACCGAGGCCGAGGCAAGCCCCGGCATGAATTCGCTGACGATGCGCAGGCCGTTCGGGAGGGTGGTGAGTTTCGTCTTGGTCTTCAACGGGCACGCCTTTCGCGGATCAGCGCCTCAAGCGCCGACAGGTCATTCGGGACGCGGGTCACACGTTCGGGACGGTCGAACAGGTCGGACATGCGCCGCGGCAGGCCGGGACGCAGGCCGGTGGCCGCCTCGACCGCGTCGGGGAACTTGGCCGGGTGGGCGGTGGCGAGCGTCACCATCGGCACGGTGCCCAGATGGCTTTCGGCCACCTTCACACCGACGGCGGAATGCGGGCACAGAAGCTCGGCGCTTTGCTTCAGCGTGGCGGCGATGGTGGCGCGGGTTTCATCTTCGGACACGCGACCCGAGGTGAAGATCTCGCGCAGGGATAGCAGCGCGCCCTGGCTGACGGTGAAACCGCCTTTCGACTTCATCTCGTCCATCGCCTGCGCGACCGCGCTGCCATCGCGGCCATAGGCATCGAAGAGCGCGCGTTCGAAGTTCGACGAGATCTGGATGTCCATCGACGGGCTGATCGAAGGCTTCACGCCGTCCGTCTGGTAGCGCCCCGTGCGCAAGCAGCGGTCAAGGATGTCGTTCTGGTTGGTGGCGATCACCAGCTTGTCGATCGGCAGGCCCATCCGGCGGGCGATGTAGCCCGCGAAGATGTCGCCGAAGTTGCCGGTGGGTACCGTGAAGCTGACCTTGCGGTGGGGGGCGCCAAGGCTGACGGCGGCGGTGAAGAAATAGACGACCTGCGCCAGCACCCGNNGCGCCCAGTTGATCGAATTGACGCCAGCAAGGCCCACCTCGTCGCGGAAGGTGAAGTCGTTGAACATGTCCTTCAGCCGCGACTGGCAATCATCGAAATCGCCGTCCAGCGCCAGCGCGTGGACGTTCGATTCCGACGGCGTGGTCATCTGGCGGCGCTGCACGTCCGACACCCGGCCATGCGGGAAAAGGATGAAGACATCGACGTTCGACAGCCCCCGGAACGCCTCGATCGCCGCCGATCCGGTGTCGCCGCTGGTGGCGCCCACGATGGTGACCCGCCGCCCGTCGCGCGCCAGCGCGATCTGGAACAGCTGGCCGATCAGCTGCATGGCGAAGTCCTTGAAGGCCAGCGTGGGCCCGTGGAACAGTTCCAAGAGGAAATGATTGGGCGCGAGTTGCTTCAGGGGTGCGCGGGCAGCGTGACCGAAGCCCCGGTAGGCGCGGTCGATGGCGGCGCGGAATTCGTCGTCCGTGAAAGCGTCGCCCACGAAGGGACGCATGATGCGGAACGCGGCTTCCTCGTAGCTCAGGCCCGCAAGCGCCGCGATCTGGGCGGCGGAGACAGTCGGAATTTCCTGCGGCACATAAAGGCCGCCGTCGCGCGCAAGGCCCGTCAGCATGGCTTCGCCGAAGTCGAGAACAGGGGCCTGACCCCGCGTCGAGACATAGTTCATTGTCACGTCCTTACACCTGTCTTTGCCTGATACGCCACAGAAGCAGCAGTGTCATCCCCGCCCATACCGCTGCCAGTGAAAACCAAGTGATGGCATAGCCCAGGTGGTCATTCGGGATTCCGGTGATGGATATGGGCATCGGGCGGATGCCCTGCGCATCGCCTCCGGCTTCGGCGGCGACGACCAGCACCTCTTCGGTGCCAAGGGCGGCGGCCATCTTCGGGACGTCGCGCGCGAACCAGATATTGGCCTTCAGGTCCGGCTCAAGCGTGTAGCTGTCGGTTTCCTCCGGCCAGTGGAGGTTGCCGCGCAGATCAAGCGGGACCGGTGGTCTGGGGGCGGTCTTGGCAGTTTCGGGGATGTAGCCGCGATCCAGAAGAATGCGGCGGCCGTCTTCGGTCTGGAAGGCGGCGATGACCTCAAATCCCGCGCCGACGCCCTTTTCGCCGGACAGCACCAGCAGCTCTTGTCCGGTGGTATGGCCCGAAACCCGGACGGGAGTATACTTCGCCTCGGGACCGGCTTTGCCCGACAGACCTTCGGCGGGCAGGCTTTCGGCGGGGCCGTGAATGCGGGCGGTGATATCGGCCAGCACCGCCTCTTTCCAGGCCAGGCGCCGCACCTGCCACAGGCCCAGGGCGATCAGGATGGCGCAGCCGAGGATCCCCAGCGCGGATGGAAAGATGTAACGGCGCATTCCTGCCCCTTCTGCAATGCGAAAGGCGCGAGGTTTCCCCCGCGCCCGAACCTTGGTCGCCCGGATGGATCAGGCAGAGCCCCAGATGTAGATCGAGGCAAAGAGGAACAGCCAGACCACATCGACGAAGTGCCAGTACCAGGCCGCAGCCTCAAGGCCCACATGCTCGTTCGGGGTGAAGTGACCCTTCATCGCCCGGAAGGCGCAGATCAGCAGGAAGATCGTCCCGATGATGACGTGGGCACCGTGGAAGCCGGTCGCCATGAAGAACGAGGCCCCGTAGATGTTGCCCGCGAAACCGAAGGCGGCGTGGCTGTATTCATAGGCCTGGAAGAAGGTGAAGACGATCCCCAGTCCGGCGCCCAGAAGCAGGCCGTTCACCAGATCGCGGCGGTTGTTTTCATGGACCAGGGCGTGGTGCGCCCAGGTGACCGCCGCGCCCGAGCAAAGCAGGATCAGCGTGTTGATCAGCGGCAGGTGCCAGGGGTCGAAAGTCTCGATCCCCGCGGGCGGCCAGACGCCGTCCTTGATCGGGCTGTCCGGCCCCATCGGGTAAAGCGCGTGCTTGAAGAAGGTCCAGAACCATGCCGAAAAGAACATGACTTCGGAGATGATGAACAGGATGAAGCCATAGCGCAGGCCGATGCGCACCACCGGGGTGTGATCGCCGACCTGGGCTTCCTTCACCACATCCGACCACCAGCCATACATGACGTAAAGCACGACCGCGACGCCGGCGAAGAACATGTAGGGCGTCACGCCCTTCATCCACAGCACGGCGCCGAACAGCATGACGAAGCCACCGACGGCGGCCATCAGCGGCCAGATCGAAGGCGGAAGGATGTGGTAGTCGTGGTTCTTGCTATGCGCCATGTTCTTGTCCCTGGTCGTGGGCCCCAGCGGGCTGTTCGGTCAGTTATAGGTTGTCGTTTTCTCTTGCGGCAAGGCCGCCTGGCCTTCCGGAAGAGGGGTTTCGTAGAAGGTGTAGGACAGCGTGATGCTGCGGATCTGCCAGGCGTCGCGGTCCTTGACGATGGCCGGGTCGACGAAGAAGGTCACCGGCATATCGACCCGTTCGCCGGGTTGCAGGATCTGTTCGGTGAAGCAGAAGCATTCGATCTTGTCGAAGAACCCACCGGCGATTTCCGGCGCGACGTTGTAACTGGCGGTGCCGGCGATGGGGCGGTCCGTCGGGTTGTAGGCTTCGTAATAGGCGATGGCGGTTTCCCCGATGCGCAGGGTCATCTGCCCGACCTTCGGCTTGAACTGCCAAGGCATGCCGCTGTCGACGTTGGCGTCGAAATGCACCGTGACGGTTTCATCGAGGATCGTGTCGGACGCGCTTTCGACCGTCTGCGGGGTGCCGCCATAGCCGGTGGTCCGGCAGAACCAGTCGTAGAAGGGCACGGCCAGGAAAGACAGCGTGGCCATCACCCCGACAAGACCCACAAGCCAGATCGCGATGCGGCCATTCGGGCGGGTGGGCGCGGTCATTGCTGGCCCCCGGTGGCCGTGGTGGTCGTCGGGGTGGTGGTGCCTTGCGACATGCCCGGCGGGTTGCCGAATTCATCCTGGCGCGACACCTTGACGATGGTCAGGCCGAAAACCAGCACGACGAAGGCCGCCAGCACGGCGCCAAGGCCCAGGTTGCGGGTCCAGCGGCGGCGGTGAAGTTCGTGATCGGGACGGAATGACATGCTCAGGCCCCCTGCCACCAGGTCATGTAGCCCAGACCACGCAGCGCGGCATCGGCCAGAAGCACGCTGAAATGCAGGAACAGATAGGCGAGCGAAAACTTGAAAAGCGATTTTTCGGCCTTGTAGCCATCGGCCTCGGCGGCGGGTTCAGGACGGCGCCACAGACGGAAGGCGCCCCAGATGAAGCCCGCGTTCAGCACGACCGCCGCCGCCAGCGTCACCGGCCCGCCGATGGCGCTTGCCGCCAGCGCCAGCGCAACCGGCGCCAGCAGAAGCGTGTAGACAAGGATATGCGTGCGTGTCGCGGCGCGACCGTGGGTGACAGTCAGCATCGGGACGCCTGCCTTGGAATAGTCGTCCTTCATGAACAGCGCCAGCGCCCAGAAATGCGGCGGAGTCCACATGAAGATCAGCGCGAACATCAGCAGGGATTCGATGCTGACGCCGCCGGTCACCACCGCCCAGCCGATCATCGGCGGGAANNTAGAAGAAGATCGTGAAGGCCAGGAATGCCGCCGCGAACCAGTTCGCCGCCAGCCCCAGCATCAGGCAGGAAATGCCCGAAAGCGCGAGCCCAAGGCCCAGCGCCTCGCCCGGTTCCATCCGGCCCGCCGGGATCGGGCGCGACCTTGTGCGTCGCATCACTGCGTCGATGTCGGCGTCATACCACATGTTCAGCGCGCCCGAGGCGCCACCGCCCAGCGCGATGAACAGGATCGAGGTGAAGCCCACCAGCGGATGCACATGGCCGGGCGCGACCAGAAGCCCGACCATCGCCGTAAAGACCACCAGCGACATGACACGGGGCTTCAGCAACTGCACATAGTCGCCAAAGCCCGCATCCTGCGGCTGGTCCATCACGGTGTAATCGCTCATCTCGCTCTCCGGTCAAGGGGGCGGGCCAGGGTGACCCGCCTGCCCCGTTCCTCAGTTCGACGCAACCTGAACCGGCGCCGTGACACCATTGGCCGCGACCTTGGTCCGGGCCTTCCAGTCGTCATAGGCCTGCTGGCTGACCACCTTCACGACGATCGGCATGTAAGCATGATCCTTGCCGCAAAGTTCCGAACACTGGCCGAAGTAGATGCCTTCCTTGTGGGCATTGAACCACAGAAGGCCGATCCGCCCCGGAACCGCGTCCTGCTTCACCGCAAAGGCCGGGATCGTCCAGGAATGGATCACGTCGGCGCCGGTGACCCGCATCACGATGTTCTTGTTGACCGGCACCACGACCGCATTGTCGACCGCCAGCAGGTATTCATCGGGGGCATAGCCGTATTCGGCAAGCTGCTCCTTCTCAAGCTTGAAGCTGTCGAAGGTGATGCCGTCATCGGGATATTCATAGGACCAGAACCACTGGTTTCCGGTGACCTTGATGGTCACGTCAGCCTCGGGCATGGTCTGCTGCTTTTGCAGGATCGGCAGGGAGTTCACGCCCAGCACCACGAGGATCAGGATCGGAACCAGGGTCCAGGCGATCTCTACCGGCGTGTTGTGGGTGAACCGCGCGGGCGTCGGGTTGCTGCGGCGGTTGAACCGCAGGATAACCACCGCCAGAAGCAGGACGACAAGACCCACCACGGCAATGCAGAGATACAGCAGCATTCCATCCAGCCACTGCTGGTCCACCGCCAGTTCCGACGACGCGGGCTGGAACCCGGTGCCTTCGGGGTGCGGCTTGCCGACCACCTCAAGGCCGGTGATTCCATCCTGGGCCCAGGCAATTCCGGCCAGCATGGTCGCACCAAGGGCCGTCCCCAAGCCCGAAACTCTGCTTGCAAAGCGCATGTCGTCTTCCCGTTTTTTGTCGCGGCTGGTCCCCAGTCCTCCTCCTCAACTCTGCACAAGACAGAGAGGACTGGTTGTTTAACTACATTCTAAAAGCATATTAATTACCACCGGACAAGCGAAACCCTGTGATGCATAGTCGCAAAACAGTAACCGGCGAAGGCTCCGGCCGGAAAGGACAATGATGACCGACGCGCGTTTCGATCCCTTTGCCACCCTGATCGACCGGCAGACCGCCCAGTCGATCCTTCAGGACGCGACCCAGGGCGCCGAGGATGGGGAGCTTTTTCTTGAACGCCGCCGGTCCGAGGCGCTGGTTTTCGACGATGGCCGTCTGCGCACCGCCAGCTATGACGCCGCCGAAGGCTTCGGCCTGCGCGCCGTGACCGGCGAGGTTGCGGGCTATGCCCATTCGACCGAGATTTCGGAACGCGCCCTGCGCCGCGCCGCGCAGACCACGCGGCTTGCAGTGGGTGCGGGCGGCGGCGTGATGGCCCCGCCCCCGCCGGGCACCAACCGCAAGCTTTATACCGAAGCCGATCCGATGCTTGACGCCACCTTTGGCGTGAAGGTCGAAACCCTGCGCGAGATCGACGCCTTCGCCCGCGCGCTTGATCCGCGGGTGGTGCAGGTTTCGGCCACCATCGCCGCCGCGCACCAGGAGGTGTTCATCCTGCGCCCGGAAGGCACGCTGGTCAGCGACATCCGCCCGATGGCGCGGCTCAACGTCTCGGTCATCGTCGAACAGGACGGGCGGCGTGAATCGGGCGGCACCGGCGGCGGTGGCCGCGCCGGGCTTGCCGCACTGATGGAACCCGCGCACTGGCAGGGCCTTGCGCGCGAGGCGCTTCGCATCGCGCTGGTGAACCTTGAGGCAGTCCCTGCCCCCGCTGGCATCATGGACGTGGTCCTTGGGCCGGGCTGGCCGGGCATCCTGCTGCACGA
>DJWG01000118.1 GCA_002440945.1 Rhodobacteraceae bacterium UBA6236
ACCGATATCTTCATCTATCCCGGCTATCGGTTCCGCGTGACCGACGCGCTGATGACCAATTTCCACCTGCCGAAATCCACGCTCCTGATGCTTGTCTCGGCGCTGATGGGGCGGGACAGGATGCGCCATGTCTATGACCATGCCATCGCCACCGGCTATCGGTTCTTCTCCTACGGCGATGCCTCGCTTCTGATCCCCGAGGCCGCGCGGTGACCTGGTTTGCGCTCAAGGCGGCGCTGTCGGGCGTGATCATCGCGCTGATCGCGGAAATCGCCCGGCGCAGTCCCGGCTTTGCGGCGCTTGTCGCCTCGATCCCGCTTGTTTCGGTCCTGGGCATGATCTGGATGTGGCGTGAGGGTCTGGGGGCCGAAAGGCTGGCCGCCCATGCCGAGGCGACGTTCTGGTATGTCCTGCCGTCGCTGCCGATGTTCCTGCTGTTGCCTTGGCTCCTCAGGTCGGGTTTCGGCTTCTGGATTTCGCTTTTCGCGGGGATCGTGATGACGGTCCTGCTATATGGCCTGATGATGTGGATCGCTCCGCGGTTCGGGATAAGGCTCTGAAAGGGCGCATGATGCTGACAGTCCTGCGAACGACCTGGCCGCTTCTGTTGGGCGTCATGCTGCTGATGATCGGCAACGGCGTGCAGGGCACGCTGCTCGGGATCCGCGGCGCGCTTGAAGGCTTTTCGACGCAGCAGATGTCCTATGTGATGTCGGCCTACTTCCTTGGGTTCCTCTTCGGATCGCGGTTCACGCCCGGCATGTTGCGCCGTGTCGGCCATGTGCGGGTCTTCGCGGCGCTGGGGTCGCTGATTTCAGCGGTGCTGGTGCTTTACCCGGTCTGGCCCGACTGGATGGCCTGGGCGGCGATGCGGGTGGTGATCGGCTTCTCCTTCTCGGGTGTCTATATCACCGCCGAAAGCTGGCTGAACAACGCATCGTCGAACGAGACCCGGGGGCAGGCGCTGTCGCTTTACATGATCATGCAGATGATCGGCATCATCTCGTCGCAGGCGCTGCTGAACGCGGGCGATCCTTCGGGGTTCATCCTGTTCGTGATCCCGTCGATCCTTGTGTCGGTCGCCTTCACGCCGATCCTTTTGACGGTCAGCCCCGCACCGTCGTTCGAACACACCAAACCCTTGGCGCTGCGCCAGCTTTTCCGAATCTCGCCTCTGGGCTGCACGGGGATGTTCCTTCTGGGCGGGGTCTTCTCGGCGCAGTTCGGGATGTCGGCGGTCTGGGGCACGGCGGTGGGCCTTACTGTGCGCGAAGTGTCTTTCTTCGTGGCGTCGATCTATGTGGGCGGGCTGCTGCTGCAATATCCGATCGGCTACCTTTCCGACCGGTTCGACCGGCGCAAGCTGGTGATGATCCTCTCGGCCATCGGTGCGGTGGCGATGTTCGCCGCCGTGGTGCTGCCCTACCACTTCTGGTTCCTGCTGGTGGTCGGCGCGTTGATGGGCGGCATTTCGAACCCGCTTTATTCGCTGCTTCTGGCCTATACCAACGACTACCTCGACAAGCCCGACATGGCGGCGGCCTCGGCCGGGCTTTTGTTCATCAACGGGGTGGGGGCGATCTTCGGCCCGGTCATCACCGGCTGGATGATGGAGACGATCGGCGCTTCGGGCTATTTCCTGTTCATCGGCGTGCTTTTCGCGGCGCTGGCCCTCTATGCGCTTTACAGGATGAGCCGCCGCGCCTCGATAACGGATGGCCGCCGGCGTGAATTCCGGGCGGTGGCGCCCACGGCTTCGCCCGTGGCGGTCGAGGCGACGATGGAGGCGCGCGGGCCCGCAGCCGGGGCGGGGGCGTCGGGCGGTGATACGGACGAAGACGGCACCGATCACGCCGCGTAAGCGGCTGGCAGGGGCTGGTCAAAATGCGCGGAAGCTGACAGGCTTCGCGCGTGACAAGGAGGAACCGCCATGCAACTCATGTCCGAGATTCTGGCGTTCTGGCGCGACCTGGGCCCGGCGGGCTGGTATGCCGTGGATGCCGCCGTTGACAAGGCGATCCACGACCGTTTCGCGCAAGATTGGGAAGCGACGCGAACCGGCGCCAATGGCGACTGGTGGGCGACGTCCGAAGGCGCGCTGGCCTATCTGATCCTGACCGACCAGTTCCCGCGCAACATGTTCCGGGGCGACCGGAGATCGTTCGCCACCGATGGCATCGCGCTGGCCGCTGCCGGACGCGCCATAGACGCGGGGCTTGACCGGCAGATCACCGATGCGGCGCGACAATTCTTCTATCTGCCCCTCATGCATTCCGAGATCCTGGCCGACCAGGACCGGGCCGTCAGCTTGATCGCGGATTGGGACGGCGGCGCCGAAACCTTGCCCCATGCCGAGGCGCACCGCGACGTGATCCGCCAGTTCGGCCGCTTCCCCTATCGAAATGCGGCGTTGGGCCGATTTACCACACCCGACGAACAGGCATTCCTTGATGACGGCGGCTATGCGGCGGCGATCCGGGCCCGTCTGGGAAAATGAGAAAGTTGTCGGATTGAACGAAGTGGTTTAAGGCTGAACCATTGCCAAATGCGGAGGATCGGATGGCGGCGCAGAACTTCGACATGATCGTGATCGGGGCGGGGCCGGGCGGCTATGTCGCGGCGATCCGCGGCGCGCAGCTGGGGCTGAAGGTCGCCATCGTGGAACGCGAAAATCTGGGCGGCATCTGCCTGAACTGGGGCTGCATCCCGACCAAGGCGCTNNTCCACCTGATGCACCGCGCCAAGGATTTCGGCCTGTCGGCGGAAGGCATCGGCTTTGATCTGAACGCCGTGGTCGCGCGGTCGCGGGGCGTGGCCAAGCAACTGTCGGGCGGCATCGGCCATCTGANNGATGAAGAAGAACAAGATCACCGTCTTCATGGGCGCGGCCACCCTGCCGCGCGCCGGTGTGGTGTCGGTCAAGACCGACAAGGGCGCCGAGGAACTGACGGCCAAATCCATCGTGCTTGCGACCGGCGCCCGCGCGCGCGCGCTTCCGGGACTGGAAGCCGACGGCGATCTGGTCTGGGCCTACCGCCACGCGCTGCAACCCAGTCGGATGCCGAAAAGGCTTCTGGTCATCGGTTCGGGCGCCATCGGGATCGAATTTG
>DJWG01000016.1 GCA_002440945.1 Rhodobacteraceae bacterium UBA6236
CAGGACAAGGCGATCGAGGCGCTGTCTTCCGCGATCAAGCTGGCGCGGGCCGGTCTGCGCGAACCCGAAAAGCCCATCGGCAACTACCTGTTCGCCGGGCCGACGGGCGTCGGCAAGACCGAGGTCGCCAAGCAACTGGCCGACAGCCTGGGGGTCGAACTCCTGCGCTTCGACATGTCCGAGTATATGGAGAAGCACGCCGTTTCGCGGCTTATCGGTGCGCCTCCGGGCTATGTCGGTTTCGATCAGGGCGGGATGCTCACCGATGGCGTCGACCAGCATCCGCATTGCGTGCTGCTGCTCGANNTGCAGGTGATGGACCACGGCAAGCTGACCGACCACAACGGTCGGCAGGTGGATTTCCGCAACGTGATCCTGATCATGACGTCGAACGCGGGCGCGGCCGACCAAGCCAAGGCGGCGATCGGCTTCGGGCGCGACCGGCGCGAGGGCGAGGATACCGCCGCGATCGAGCGGACCTTCACGCCCGAATTCCGCAACCGCCTGGATGCGGTCATCAGCTTCGCGCCCTTGTCGCGCGAGGTGATCCTGCAGGTGGTCGACAAGTTCATCCTGCAACTTGAAGCACAGCTGATGGACCGCAATGTCCATATCGAACTGACGCCCGAAGCCGCGAACTGGCTGGCGGAGCGTGGCTATGATGATCGGATGGGTGCGCGTCCGCTGGGGCGTGTGATCCAGGAACACATCAAGAAGCCGCTGGCGGAAGAACTGCTGTTCGGCAAGCTGACCAAGGGCGGTGTGGTTCGGGTTTCGGTCAAGGACGACGCCATCGTCCTCAACGCCGAGGAGCCGACGAAGCCGCAACTGACGGGCTCGCGTCCGCCGCTGCTGACCGCCGACTGACCAAATGCCCGGGTGGAGGATCTCCGCCCGGACCCTTCAAAGCAGATCCAAAGCAAAAGGCCGGGGTTTCCCCCGGCCTTTACCTGTTTCCGCTACAGTGCGTCACTTGCGGTCGGGCGACCGCTGCGGCTGCTGCTGCTGGTTGCCCTGCTGCTGACGCGAACGGTCATCGGCCTGGTGCATCTGGCCGCTTTTCTGGTCGCGCATCCGGCCCTTGTCCTGATTGGACTGCTGGGTGGACTTGGATTTCTGATCTTGCGACTGATTGCGGTTGTCGTTGTTGGCCATGATATGGTCCTCCTTCGCCCGGTTTCGTGAACCGGCTCGGAAAAACGCCCGAAACCGCGACCCGTTCCGTCGATCGCCGGGCCTTATCCCCAAGCTTGGGCCACTTCCCGCGCGGAAATGCGCCAGTTCCGGCGCAAGGCCCACGCCTCACGGCAAGTTCAGCGTTCGGTCAGCTTCAACTCGATCCGCCGGTTCTGCGCCCGCGCCTCGGCCGAGTCGCCGGGCGCCACGGGGCGATATTCGCCAAAGCCCGTCGCCGCCATCCGTTCGGGCGGGAAGCCCAGGTCATCCTGCATGTAACGCACCACCGACAGGGCGCGCGCCTGGCTCAGCTGCCAGTTGTCCTTGAACTCCCCCTGCCCCGAAAGCGGCACGTTGTCGGTATGGCCATCGACCCGGATGATCCAGTCGAGTTCGGGCGGGATCTCGGACGCGACCTGCTTCAAGGTCTGGACGACGCCCGCGATCTGCGACCGCCCCTCGGGCAGCAGTTCCGCCGATCCCGGCGCGAACAGCACTTCGGAGGAAAAGACGAACCGGTCGCCCACGACGCGGACCCCTTCGCGGCCCGCCAGCACCTGGCTCAGCCGTCCGAAGAACTCCGAACGGTAGCGCGCGAGGTCGGTATTTTCGGCCTTCAGCCGTTCGGCCTCGGCCTCGGCGCGCTGGCGTTCCGCGGTTTCCAGTTCGGCCCGGCGCCTCTGTTCGGCCGCGACTTGGGCCAGGGCGGAATTGAGCTGCGCGCCCAGCGCCTCGATCTGCACCTTGGCATCCGCGTCCCGCGCCGCCGAGGCATCCAGAAGCCCCTGCAGCGACGCCAGTTGTCCGCGCAGCGCCGCCACCTGTTCATTCAGAAGCGCCATCTTGCGCTGCCCTTCGGCAGATACCGCCTTTTCATCGGCCAGCGCCTTTTCCGCCGCCGCAAGCAGGCCCGCGCGTCTCTCGGCCTCTGTCAGGTTGCCGGCGCGGTCGGTGAGCGCCTGATCGCGGGCCGCTTCGGCAGCCGCAAGCAGGGTCAGGGTTTCCTCGGCCTTCTTTCGCTGTTCCTCCAGCGCCAGCGACATCGCGGTCAGTTCATCGGTTGAATTCTTCAACCGTTCGCGCAGCGCCTCGGCCGCCGCGGCATCGGCCAGCCGGGCCTTTTCGGCGTCCGAAAGCTTGCTGCCCGCTTCGTCGTTCTTGCGTTTCAGATCCTCGACCAGCGCCGCAAGCGCATCGCGCCGCGCCGCCGCCAGACGGGCGGTTTCGGCAGTCGCGTCGACCTCGGTCCGGGCCTTGGCCAGCGCGAGGTTCAGCGCCTCTTGATCCGAGATCAACTTGTCACGCGCCGTCGTCAGTTCGCTGATCTGCCCGCGCGCCTGATCGCGTTCGGACAGCAGCGTCGCAACCTGGGCCTCGAAACTGGTGATCCTGGCGCTCGCCGCCCCAAGTTCCCCCTTCGTCCGGTCAAGCGACGCGGTCAGCGTGGCCACAAGCGCGGTCTGCCGGTCCAGATCGCCGCTCAGCGCCGTGACCTGCCCCGTCAGGTCGGCGGTCTTCGACCGCTCCATCCCCAGCGCATCGGCCAGTTGCGAAAGCTGGGCGTTCAGCGCGCCAAGTTCGCTGTTCTTCTCGGTGATGGTGTCCCTTAGCGAAAACTGAACGATCATGAAGACGGTGAGGACGAACATCAGCACCATCACCAGCGCCGTCATCACATCCAGAAACCCCGGCCAGATCGAGGCCGGGCTGCGGGCACCACGGGTGTTCAGGGCCACGGCCCTAACCCCGCCGCGTCAGGGTGGGCTGACCAAGCTGCCGCACTGCCTTGGTCAGCTGCGCCAGATCGGAGCGCAGATCGGCAAGGCTTTCCTGCCGCCCGCCCGCGACTTCCTCCAGAAGTCGCAGAAGCTGCACGTCGATCGACCTGAGCCGCATCCGGCTTTCGGCATCGGTGCCGGAATAGCCGCCTTCGGCATGGGCCGTCTCCATCAGGGAAACGACCTTGTCCTGTCCGGCGGCGATCCGGGCCAGCGCCTCGGCCATCGGCCCGGACTGGGCGCCCGAAAGCAGCCCCGCCAGGCGTTCATCGGCCAGATCGCGGGCCTGTTCGGACCGTTCCAGCACCGCCTGCACCGCTTCAAGCCGTTCGGACATCTGGTCGAACGCCTCGGCGAACATCGCGGTATCGGTCTGGCCCTCACCCTCGCCCGACGAAAGACCAAGGCGGGTGAAGCTTGAAAGCCAGTCTTCGAGTTCGCGATAGAACCGGTTCTGGCCATGCCCGGCAAACAGCTCCAGCAGGCCCACGACCAGCGATCCCGCAAGGCCGAGAAGCGAAGAGGAAAACGCCGTCCCCATGCCACCCAGCTGCGCCTCAAGCCCGGTCATCAGCTTCTGGAAGACTTCGACGCTGGATTCCCCTTCCTTGGGCGCCAGCGCGCGGATGGTGTCGACGACCGCCGGAACGGTGGTGGTCAGACCGTAAAGCGTTCCCAGAAGGCCAAGGAAAATCAATAGGTTGGTGATGTATCGCGTGATGTCGCGGGCTTCTTCGATGCGTGCGGTGACGGATTCAAGGATCGAGCGGGCCGAGGAATAGGGGATCTGCCCGGTCCGCGTGCCCCGGACGCGGAAAAGATGCGCGAGCGGCGCCAAAAGCCGCGGCGCGGCGCGGTCGCTTTGGAACTGGCCGCGCGCGAAGGCTTCGATCCAGCTTACCGACTGCACCAGCTGCGCGACCTGCGAGAAGCAGGTCAGAACGCCGATGGCGAAGACCAGAAGGATGGTGCCGTTGAGCCAAGGGTTGTCGATGAAGACCGTGAAGATCTTGCCGTAGATGAGCGAAGCCCCGGCCACCACCAGCGCCAACGCGATCAGCATCATCAGGATTTGTCGAACCGGCTGCGAAAACAAGGGCTCGATCTTGCGCACCGGTCTGTCCATCGGACTGTCTCACCCTGCCTTGGCGTTCGGCGGAACAATAGGCGGGGCTTCTGCGGCTGCCAAGGTCAATCCCCGCGCCGCTTCCGCACCTGCAGCGCCAGTGCATCCAGATCGGCGTCCGATATCCCAAGCTCGGTCAGGTGCGCGGCGGTCGAATAGAGGTAATCGGCGTTCGGCCCCTTGATCCCTGCCCGTTCGGCGATCACGCGCACCTGATCTTCCACCGGCAGGGCCCCGGCATACTGGTCGTGGTCGCGGTTGATGATGAAGGTCAGCGCCGTGACCCTGGGCCCCTTTTCCAGACGGATCGGCAGCCATGCCTCGTGATAGGCGGACGAGATCAGTTCGCGGTCGCGCAGGTAGCCGACCGTTGGCTCTGCCAGGTCATCGGCGACACGGTAGGCCACGCCGTTGCACGAAGCCTCGGCCTCGGCATCCAGGGCAAGGACAAGGCCCGGTTCGTCAACCGTGCCGCGATAATGAATCGAATGCATGCAGAAGGACCGCCGCCATCCCCCCAGCGTCGCCCGCTGCCGTTCGGCAAAGACGAAGCCCGGATCCCAGATCAGCGAGCCATAGGCAAAGACCCAAAGCGGTCGGTCCATCGTCGCAATCCCTTGCCGGCCGCCGTCCAGGCGGCACTGGTCCTGTCCTTTGGGGAAGGATAATCTTGGCGGCGAACAAGCGAAAGGTCTTCTTCATGCGGCGATTGGTGGGTCTGGTTCTGGTCGCGGCGGTGCTTTACGGCGGGTATTGGGTCGTGGGATCGCGGGCGACGCTGGCGGGCGTCAGGCAGGCGCTGGCGCAGATGAAGGCCGAAGGTCTGGCGGATTACGCGGATGTGTCGATCCGGGGCTTTCCGTCGCGCTTCGATCTGACCATCGACCAGCCGCGATTCCGATCGGCGGATGGCCTGACAGAGTGGGTTGCCCCCTTCGCGCAGATCTTCGCCTTGTCCTACCGACCGAACCACATCATTGCCGTCCTGCCGCAGCAGCAGACCCTGACCCTGGCCGGCGCCCCGCTGCAGGTCACATCGGACGACATGCGCGGCAGCGCGGTTTTCGGCGCCTCGACCATGCTGCCGCTTGACCATGCGCAGACCGTGGCGAAAGAGGTGATCGTGACAGGGCCAAGCGACGGCTTTGCCCTGACAGAGCTTCGCGCCGCCGTTCGGACGGCGGATACGGCGCAAAACAGCTATGACATCGCCGCAGAGGTTTCAGGGCTGTCCCCGACCGGCGAGGCGCAACCGATCTGGGCGCTGGTGGCGGGGGATGCGGCCGCGAAGGGCTGGCTGAAGGCGGAAACCACCGCGACCTTCGACCGCCCGCTTGACAGGCAGGCGGCGGAGGCGGGCGTGCGGATGACCGGGCTTCAGGTCTCGAACCTTCAGGCAAGCTATGGGCAATTCCAGCTTCGGGGCACCGGGGCCCTGACCGTTACCCTCGCGGGGGTGCCGGAGGGGAAGATCGACCTTGAGGTGAGGGGTTGGCAGGGGCTTCCGCAGGTGATGGTCGAAACCGGGCTGATCAAGCCCGAAGTCGCGCCGACCGTGGCCAAGATGCTTGAGGCGCTGGCGGTGGGCAGTGGCAGCAGCGACGGGACGCTGCGGCTGCCTTTGACGATGACGGATGGCCGGATGGCGCTGGGGCCGATACCGCTGGGGCCTGCGCCGCAGTTCTAGCGGTCAGCGGCAGTAGGGGCCGCGGCCCTTCGCGGTGTCCAGGTGGAAATGGTCGTCGTGGAAACGGTCGGCCTTCGGCCCCAGAACCGTGGTGAAGGGTCCGCAGGCCGAGGCATGGACCGCCTTCAGCACCTGTCCTTGCGCTTGGGTGCCCCAGCCCTTCAGCACCGACAGCACCACGCCATTGGCCAGCCGGATGCCCATGACATCCAGCGCCGCGCCACGTCCGTGTTCGGACAGCCGGTTGCCCTTCTGGTTATTGCGGGGCCGGCAGGCATAGGTCGGCCCGGTTTCCAGCGCGACGACCCCGCCGCCCAGGTTGCCGACCGTGGGTTTCAGTCCCTTCTGAACCCAGGTCGCCAGCGCCTGCGCCGTCGGGCAGTCGATCTGCGCGCCTTCGCCCAGTTCGACCCCCGCCACGGATGTCACCTCGACCCCGTCATGCAGGCCGCAGCCCCGCACGCGCGACACGATGGGCGGAATCGTCCGCCCCCGGATCAACGGATTGCCGCAGACTGATCCCTTGAGTCCGGTGATGATCGAACTGGGCGGCTGCACCCGGTAGCCGACCGGCACCAGCGACATCCGGCGTTCCAACCCCTCGGGCCGCGGGCGCGGCGAGATCATCACCTGACCGGGCATGGCCGACAGCGCCGCCGCCACCTGCACGACGGGCGCCTGTTCGGCGGCGGTCGGGCGCGGACGCGGGCGCAAGGCCGGAAGGCCATTGCCGAAGGCGGGGCCGCCCATGACGACCGTGCTCAGTTCCCCCGGACGTGCCTTGGGTTTGCGCGCCGGTTTGCTGTCCGGGGTCTTGCTCTCTGGGATCGCTGCTGCTTGGGTCGTTGCCTTGGGGTTCGCCTTGGGTGCGGGCGAAGTGACCGGGGCTTCGGCAAGGGCAGGTGTGGCGGCAAGGAAAGCAAGGACCAGAGCAAACTTCATGCAGAAGACCCTTTCGCGCGACCGAAGTCAGGGGCGGCGGTGTCTTGCCCGGCCTCGATGATGCCGCGGCGAATGGCGCGGGTGCGGGTGAAATAATCGAAAAGCTGCTGCCCGTCGCCCATGCGGATTGCGCGTTGCAGCGCGAACAGTTCTTCGGTGAAACGGCCCAGAATATCCAGCGTGGCTTCCTTGTTGGTCAGGAAGACGTCGCGCCACATCGTCGGGTCCGATGCCGCGATCCGCGTCAGATCTCGGAACCCGCCGGCGGAATACTTGATGACCTCGGAGTTCGAGACGCGGCGCAGGTGTTCGGCCACGCCTACCATCGTATAGGCGATCAGGTGCGGCGTATGGCTGGTGACGGCCAGCACCAGATCATGATGCGGCGGGTCCATCAGATCGACGTTCGCGCCCATCCCTTCGCAAAGCGCGCGCAACCGCGCGACCGCCTCGGGCGGAGTGTCGGGCAGCGGCGTCAGCAGCCACCAGCGGTTTTCGAACAGCGCGGCAAAGCCCGATTGCGGGCCGGAATGTTCGGTGCCGGCGATCGGGTGGCCAGGGATGAAATGCACGCCTTCGGGCACATGCGGCGCCACCGCAGCCACGACCGCCTGTTTCACCGAACCGACATCGGTCAGCGTCGCGCCCGGTTTCAGATGCGGGGCGATTTCCTTGGCCACCGCCTCCATCGCGCCGACGGGAACGGCAAGGACGACCAGATCGGCCCCCTTCACAGCATCTGCCGCCGTGTCATGGACGCTGTCGCAGAACCCCAGTTCAACCGCGGCGTCGCGGGTGGCGGCGGTCTTGGCGTGGCCGGCGATATGCCCGGCCAGTCCCTCGGCCTTCATCGCCCAGGCCATCGACGAGGCTATGAGCCCGAGCCCGATCAGGGCAACGCGGTCATAGATCGGGGCCGGGGTCGCCTCTGTCACGTCTTCTGCCCCTTGAACTGCCCAATGGCATGGGCCACACGGCGGCAGGAGGCTTCATCCCCGATGGTGATGCGCAGACAATGCGGCAGCCCGTAGCCCGCAACGCGGCGCACGATCAGGCCCTGTGATTGCAGCCAGGTGTCGCAAGCCTCGGCCTCGGCCGTGTCGGCAAAACGGGCGAGGATGAAGTTCGCCATCGAGGTGTCGGAGGGCACGCCGCGTTCGGCCAGCGCCGCCGCAAGCCAGGCGCGGAGCCGGGTGTTTTCGTCGCGGCACCGTTCCATGTGGTCGCGGTCGCGCACCGCGGCCTCGGCCGCGTCAAGCTGCGGAGTCGACAGGTTGAAGGGGCCACGGACCCGGTTCAAAACGTCGATGATCGCCTTCGGGCCATAGCCCCAGCCGATCCGCNNGCCCGCCCAGACCATAGATCTTGGAAAAGGTCCGGGTCATGAAGACGTTCGGGCGGTCGGTCGCCAGTTGCGCGCCGCCATCATAGCCTTCGACATATTCGGCATAGGCGCCGTCGATCACCAGGACCGCCTGTTTCGGCAGGCTCTGGGCCAGACGTTCGATTTCGGGCAGGCCGATCATGGTGCCGGTGGGATTGTTCGGGTTCGCGATGAACACCAGCCGCGTCCGGGTGTTGCAGGCCGCAAGGATCGCATCGACATCGGTGGTGCGTTCGCGTTCNNCGATACATCAGGAAGCCGTGTTCGGTGAAGACCACCTCGTCGCGCGGCCCGGCATAGGCCTGGCAGAGCATGTGGATGATTTCGTCGCTGCCAACACCGCAGATGATCCGCGACGGGTCCAGCCCGTGGACATCACCAATCGCCTCGCGCAGCGCGGCATGATCGGTGTTCGGATAACGATGCAGCTTGTGGACGGCGCGGGTGTAGGCATCCTTCGCCCGGTCGGACGGGCCGAAGGGGTTTTCGTTGGACGACAGCTTCACCGCGTCCGACATGCCGGCGACATGGGCCTTCCCACCCTCGTAAAGGGCGATATCCATGATCCCCGGCTGGGGACGGATGTAGTCGGTCATGGCAGCGACTCCGAGTGTTCCGGCCGTGTTCTAACGATGCCGCCCTCATGATGCCAGCAAGATATTGAGAATTGGGAACGACGTGGGGGTCAGGTTGCGTGAATGCCCTGCCGGCACCCGGGTTTTCCAGCGCCCATACCATGCCGGCTACGTCGCCGTTTTGTCTGGCCGTCAGTGCTTTTCCGCCTTGGACGACAGCCAGTCCATCAGCGCCAGAAGCACACCCGAGATGACGAAGGTCAGATGGATGATCACCATCCAGCGCAGAACGCTTTCGTCAACCGGCGCGCTTCCGTCCTTCTTGCCCAGCGACATGAAGACCTTCAGCAGATGAATACCGGAAATCGCCACGATCGAGGCGATCAGCTTCATCTTCAGGCCGGAAAAATCGACCTTGCCCATCCAGGACGGGCGGTCTTCATGTTCGGCGATGTCCAGTTTCGAGACGAAGTTTTCGTAGCCCGAGAACAGCACGATCAGGAGAAGGTTCGCGGCAAGGCTCAGGTCGATCAGGGTCAGCACCGCGAGGATCGCCTGATCGGCGCCCATCGCGAAGGTCTTGGGCAGGTAATAGACCAGTTCCTTCAGGAAGATCACCATCAGCATCGCAAGGCTGGCGACCAGCCCCAGATACATCGGGGCCATCAGCCATCGCGATCCGAAAAGTCCGCGTTCAAGATAGGTTTCTGCGTAAGGTTTTTGTGACATGGGCTTGCCCGGAAATGAAAGGGCCCGCCAAGCTGGCGGGCCCCGATCCTGAATTGCGCCAAAGCGTTTCGATCAGTTCTTGGCGTAGTATTCGACGACCAGGTTCGGTTCCATCTGCACCGGATAGGGCACGTCGCCCAAGGCCGGGGTGCGGACGAAAGTGGCGGTCATCTTCGAATGGTCGACTTCCAGGTAATCCGGCACGTCACGTTCGGTCAGCGACACGGCTTCCAGAACGATCGCCAGCTGACGCGAGCGGTCGCGGACGGCGATCACGTCGCCTTCCTTCACGCGGTAGGAAGCGATGTTGACGCGCTGGCCGTTCACGGTGACGTGGCCGTGGTTCACGAACTGGCGGGCGGCGAAGATGGTCGGCACGAACTTGGCGCGGTAGACGACCGCATCGAGGCGGCGCTCCAGCAGGCCGATCAGGTTCTCGCCGGTGTCGCCCTTCAGGCGCTCGGCCTCCTCATAGAGGCGGCGGAACTGGCGCTCGCCGATATTGCCGTAATAGCCCTTCAGCTTCTGCTTGGCCATCAGCTGCACGCCGTAATCGGTCGGCTTGCGGCGGCGCTGGCCATGCTGGCCCGGGCGGTAATCGCGCTTGTTCAGCGGGCTCTTCGGCCGGCCCCAGAGGTTCACACTGAGGCGGCGGTCGATCTTGTACTTGGATTCCTGACGCTTCGACATTCTCTAAACCTTGCTCCGTTTATACGGATGGTGATGTCCCGATAGGTCCTGCGGGCCTTTGTGAGACCCCGGACGGGAATGCGCGCGCGTTGACGCCCACTCCGCTTTCTCGGGAATGAAGGCGCGCAGTATAGGGATCGGCGCGCCCGAGTCAAACGGTGAGTCAAATGAGTCGCTGGCGAGGTTTGACGCACAGTACGAACCGCTTACCCCAACCGTCACCCCCGGTTTTGTACCGGGAATGACGGCAAGAGAAAACGTTTAGCTGGCCTTGCGGCTGCGCCAGGGACGATCGCCGCCCTTACCTGTGCGCTCGCCCTGCTCGGCGCGGGCCGGGCGGTTGCCATTGTCGGCGTGCGGCGGACGCTTCATGAAGGACATGCCGGCCATCGAGTCAGCGGCCTGGTCGCCCCGCGCTTCACCACCACGCGATTCCGTAGCCCGGCCTTCTTCGTGGCGCGGACGCTGCGGCTTGCCGTCGGAACGGCCCTGCGGGCGCGACTGGTGCGGTCGGCCCTGGTTCGGGCGCGACTGGTTCGGCCGGCCATGATTCGGACGCGGGCCGCGCTCGCGCGGCTCATCGGCCGTCGCGACTGCACCTTCCGGAAGGGCACGCTGCAGTTCCGGCACCTTCTGGCGGGTCAGCCGCTCGATATCGCGCAGGAAGGAGCGCTCCTCCCGGTCGCAGAACGAGATCGCCATGCCGTCCGCCCCGGCGCGTGCGGTGCGCCCGATCCGGTGGACATAGCTTTCCGCGATGTTCGGCAGGTCGAAATTGATGACGTGGGTGACGCCATCGACATCGATGCCGCGTGCGGCGATGTCGGTGGCGATCAGCACCTTGCAGGCGCCGTCACGGAAGGCGGCAAGCGCCCGCTCGCGCTGGGACTGCGACTTGTTGCCATGGATCGCGGCGGAGACGACGCCGGCAGCTTCCAGGGAGCGGACGATCTTGTCGGCGCCATGCTTGGTCCGGCTGAACACCAGCGTGCGGCCGAAACCCATCTTCTGGTCGGTCAGCAGATCGGCCAGCAGCGCGCGCTTCAGCCCGGCCGGCACGAAGATGACCTGCTGCGAGACCCGCTCCGCCGTGGAGGCGACGGGGGTGACGGCGACCTTCACCGGATCGACCAGCAATTCGCCGGCCAGCCCTTCGATCTCGCGCGGCATGGTGGCCGAGAAGAACAGGTTCTGACGCTTCGGCGACAGGGTCTTCACGATGCGGCGGATCGGCAGGATGAAGCCCATATCGAGCATCTGATCGGCCTCGTCGAGCACGAAGATCTCGACCTGGTCGAGGCGCACGCTGCGGCTCTGCAGATGATCGATCAGGCGGCCCGGCGTGGCGACGACGATATCGACGCCGCGCTGCAGCGCCTTGATCTGCGGGCCGGATGACACGCCGCCGAACACCGTGGCGACGGAGAGGTTGAGGAACTTGCCATAGACCCGGAAGCTCTCGGCGATCTGGCTGGCCAGTTCGCGCGTCGGGCTGAGCACCAGCACGCGGCAGGAGCCGCGCGGCGTCTTGATGTAGTTACCCTCGGCGGTCAGCCGATGCAGGATCGGCAGGGCGAAGGCGGCGGTCTTGCCGGTGCCGGTCTGGGCGATGCCCAGCAGGTCACGGCCCTGCATGACCGGCGTGATCGCCTGGGCCTGAATCGGGGTGGGGGTATCGTAGCCTTCCGCGGTCACAGCTTGAAGCAGCGGCGCGGAGAGGCCGAGATCGGTAAATTTCGTCAAAATGGGAAACTTTCGCTTACAGGCCCGCAAATAGCGGCTGGCCGACTCCAGGTCGGCCTTGCGTCATACCATCGCGGGCATTTCGGGGACGCCCCGCGTGGCCTGGGCGATCTGGGAAGTCCTGTAAGGCGCGCGACAGTACCGGTTGCCTTGAGAAGGCAGCGTTCACGCGGTCGGCGCGCCAAGGTCCGCTTTATGCGGCAGTGCACAAATGCACCTTCGGTAAAGCAATGTCAAGGAATTAGCCTGGGGGGTAGTGTCCCAGATTGAATTTTGGGCTCTATTTTCTCTTTCTTGTCATTGCCGGGCTTGACCCGGCAATCCAGGGGCCACGGTCTGAAAACGATACAGGCAGGGCACCGCCCCTGGCCCCCCATTGGGTGTATTGGGGATCAAGTCCGGGGGTGACAGAAGGAGGCCATTTAATCCCGTGCACCAAGCCCGTGCACCAAGCTCGTGCACCAGGATTTCACACTCAGGAATTTGCCCTTGGAAGCAATTTCAGGCGGCTTGCGCCCTCTCCCGCCCTAGCGCGACAGCACCACCGGCACGGTCATGTGGTCGAGGATGGTGCGGGTGCTGCCGCCCAGCACATATTCGCGCAGGCGCGAATGGCCGTAGGCGCCGATGACGATGAGCCGCGCATCGCGGTCCGCCGCCAGGTTCAGCAGCACGTCGCCGGGATCGAGTTCGGTCGAGGGCTCGTGCTGCAGCGTGACCTTCAGGTCGTGGCGGGCGAGATACTGGGCCGCCTCCTCGCCGCTGACCACCGCATCGCCGCCGACCGTGACCAGCGTCACCTTGCCGGCCAGCTTCAGCATCGGCAGCGCGTCGTGCAGCGCGCGTGCCGCCTCACGGCCACCGTTCCAGCCAACCAGCGCCTCGCCGCCGGCGATCGGCTTCGCGCCGATATTCGGGACCATCAGGATCGGCGAGGAGGCGTTCATCACCAGATCGCCCGCCAGCATCGCCACATCGTCCGGCACATTGTCGTCCGCCGGCTGGCCGATGACGATCAGGTCGGCACAGCGCGCCGCCTCGGCGACCGCCATCGCCAGTGGGGCGGCATAGACCCGCCAGTCGCTGCGGGACGTCCAGTCGGCCTGCTTGACCTGATGCGTGAAGGCGCCGCGCAGCTTGCCCAGCCGCTCTTCCTCGGCGCTGTCCAGCTGCTCCAGGACCGTGTCGGGGATCGCGCCCATCGAATAGACCGGCACGGCGATCGGGCGCTTCACGCCAACCCCGACCAGATGGGCGTCCAGCCGCTCGGCGAGATCCAGCGCGGCACCGACGACCCGGGTGGCCTCATCAGCCTCGGTGATGGCAACGACAATTGTTTTGATGGACATGATCGCGATCCTCCTTGCAGATGGCGCCAAAGCATACGGCCCCATTGAGAGGAGAACAGCATACGCCTATTACCGTGACATTGATGTGCATCAAGAAAGATGCTGTATCCCGGCAAGCACAACTCGAGCGCCGGCGCTCGCATACGGTCATACACCCACGGCGGCATCCGCAGGCTGCTGGTCGAACTGCATCGCTGCCAGCCGGGCATAGAGTCCGCCCTGGCGCATCAACTCGGCATGGCTGCCGCTGGCGGCGATGCGGCCCTGATCCAGCACCACGATGCGGTCCGCTTTCAACACCGTGGCCAGCCGGTGCGCGATGACCAGCGTGGTGCG
>DJWG01000080.1 GCA_002440945.1 Rhodobacteraceae bacterium UBA6236
TGGTGGTGATCCGCTACGAAGGCCCGAAAGGCGGGCCGGGCATGCAGGAGATGCTTTATCCCACGAGCTATCTGAAATCGAAGGGGCTGGGCAAAGCCTGCGCGCTGATCACCGATGGACGCTTCTCGGGCGGAACGTCGGGGCTCTCGATCGGGCACGTTAGCCCCGAGGCCGCTTCGGGCGGGACCATCGGCCTTGTGCGGGACGGGGACAGGGTCGAGATCGACATTCCGGGCCGGACCATCACCCTTGCGGTGCCGGACGCGGAACTGGCGCGGCGCCGGGCCGAGCAGGACGCCAAGGGCTGGACTCCGGCGGCCCCGCGCGCGCGCAAGGTCAGCACGGCGCTGAAGGCCTATGCCATGCTCGCCACCTCGGCGGCGCAAGGCGCGGTGCGGAAGCTGCCGAAGGATGCGGAATAGTCCGGGGGCCTGACGCTCTCAGACGGCATTCATCCGCTGCCCTTGGCTCAGTTGACAGCGCAATCTGTCCCGTCGGCACATCTGTCGTGGCGACGGGAGGAAAGCGAGTATCGCTGAATTGCGGGCCGCAACCCTGCGTTACAGGGCGTCGACCGCCGCCGCCAGCAGGTCGCGCACCTGACCTGCAACGGCCTGCAGTTCCGGGTTTTCGATAGCCTGCATCGAGGCGACCGGGTCGATGGCGCTGATTTCGACCCCGCCGTCCACTTCCCGCAGGATGACGTTGCAGGGCAGCATCGCTCCGACCCGCGGCTCGATGCCGATCGCCTTGTGGGCCATGGCCGGATTGCACGCCCCAAGGATGCGGTAGCCCGGCATGGTTGCGCCGAGCTTTTTCTGCATCGTGGCTGCCACGTCGATTTCAGTGAGGATGCCAAAGCCTTTCGCGGCCAGCGCGGCGCGGGTTCGGCTATCCGCCTCTTGCAGGGTGAGACCGTCGAGCTTGCGGTTGATGGTGTAGGTCATCGCTTTCTCCTTTCGATCCATGTCTGAACCGGAACGCGGCTGGGCGTCATTCGGTTCTACAACGCGCCCTGCGCGTGCATCCGCAGGTCGCGGCTGGCGCAGCGTTTCGTCAGCTTGCACCAGGCCTCGAATTGAGAAACGAAGACCGGCCCTTCAAGATGCGCAAGGAAATCGGTTTTCCGAAGGCGGTCCATCACCGGTCCCTTCACCTCGGACAGGTGCAGTGTGACGTTCATGTCGTGAAGGTGTCGGACGAGCGCCTCGAGCGTTTCCAGCGCGCTCAGGTCGATTTCGTTCACGGCGGAACACATCAGGATGACGTGGCGCAGGCCGGTGTCGCCAGAGACGCGGGCGAGGATCAGGTCTTCAAGATAGCGGGTATTGGCGAAGTACAGGCTTTCGTCGATCCGCAGCGTCAGGACGGCGGGGTCGGTTTCAACCTTGAAACGGTGGATGTTGCGGAAGTGTTCGGTCCCCGGCACCAGCCCGACTTCGGCCACATGCGGGCGCGAGGTGCGGTAGAGGTGAAGGAAAAGCGAAAGCAAGACGCCCGCGGATACGCCGGCCTCGACCCCCGCCAGAAGCGTCACGGCCATCGTGGAGGCAACGGCGGCGAAGTCGGTGCGGGAATATGCGAAGCTGCGCTTCAAGATCGACAGGTCCACGAGGCTCAGGACGGCGACGACGATGGTCGCGGCCAGCGTGGCTTTGGGCAGGTAAGCGATCAGCGGGGTCAGGAACAGCGCGGCCATCGCAAGGCCGATGGCGGTGAAGGCCCCCGCGGCGGGGGTTTCGGCGCCTGCGTCATAGTTCACGACCGAGCGCGCGAAGCCGCCGGTGACGGGAAAGCCGCCCGTCAGCGACGCGCCGAGGTTCGCCGCGCCAAGCGCCACCAGTTCCTGATCGGGATCGATCCGCTGCCGCCGCTTCGCGGCCAATGTCTGGCCGACGGTGACGGACTCGACGAACCCGATGAGCGAGATGAGCGCGGCGGGAAGAAGAAGCTCGCGGAGCAGCGAAGGATCGAACGAGGGCAGAGTGAAGGGCGGCAGGCTTTGCGGCACGGCCCCCACCACGGCGACGCCCGCCTTGTCCAGGCCGAACCACCAGACGGCAAGGGTCGATGCCGCGATGGCCAGCACCGGCCCCGCCTTGGCCAGCATGTCGGCGGGCCGTGCGGCAAGGCCCATCCGGCGCAGCAGGGGCTTCAGCCCGCGCCGGACCCAGAACAGGAAGCCAAGGCTGGCCCCCCCGATCACCAAGGTCGGCAGATTGACCTTCGCCACCTGTTCCGTCAGCGAGGCAAGCTGCGGCAAAAGCGCGTGGCCTTCGGCTTTCAGCCCGGTCAGCGGGCCGATCTGGCTCGCTGCGATCAGGATGCCCGAGGCCGAGATGAACCCTGAGATCACCGGATGCGACAGGAAATTCGCAAGAAAGCCCAGTCGCAGCACCCCCATCAGCAAAAGCATCCCGCCCGACAGGAAGGCAAGCGTCAGCGCGGCGATGGCATACCCAGCCGTCCCCGCCTCGGCCAGCTGACCGATGGCGGCGGCGGTCATCAGCGACACCACCGCGACCGGACCCACCGCCAGCACGCGCGAGGTGCCGAACAGCGTATAAAGCAGGATCGGCACGATCGAGGCGTAAAGCCCCGCCTCGGGCGGCAGGCCCGCAAGCAGCGCATAGGCCAGCGATTGCGGGATCAGCATGATCGTGACGATCACCGAGGCCAGAAGGTCGCTTGCCAGCGTCCCGCGCCGATAGTCGCGCGCCCAGTCAAGGACAGGGATCCAGCGCCGCACTCTCCTGCCCTGCATCGCCACTTCCTTACAGACTGTTCACGGGAACCTTCAGCATCGGCCGCCCCGAAGCATCGGTCGGAACCTCGCCCGCCCGCATGTTCACCTGAAGCGAGGGGAGGATCAGTCTTGGCATCCCCAGCGTGGCGTCGCGTTCGGTGCGGAGTTTCACGAACTGTTCCTTCGTGGTGCCGTGGCCGACGTGGATGTTGTGCTCCTTTTCCTCGGCCACCGTCGTTTCCCAGCGGATGTCCCGTCCGTTGGGGCCGTAGTCGTGGCACATGAAAAGCCGGGTCTGGTGGGGCAGGGCCAGCACCTTCTGGATGCTGTCGTAAAGCTCGCCCGCATCGCCGCCGGGAAAATCGGCGCGTGCCGATCCCCCGTCGGGCATGAAGAGCGTGTCGCCGACGAAAGCCGCATCGCCCACGACATGCGTCATGCAGGCGGGGGTATGACCGGGCGTATGGATCGCCCGCACCGGCATGGTGCCGATGCTATAGGTGTCACCATCCTTGAAAAGCGCGTCGAACTGCGACCCGTCGCGCTGGAATTCGGTGCCTTCGTTGAAGATCTTGCCGAAGGTTTCCTGCACGACGGTGATCTTTTCGCCGATCCCGATGCGGCCCCCAAGCTTTTGCTGGATATAGGGCGCGGCGCTCAGGTGGTCGGCATGGACATGGGTTTCGATCAGCCATTCGAGCCGCCAGCCCTTCTTGCCGACGAAGGCGATGATCTCATCGGCATGGTCATAGGTGATCCGCCCCGCCGCGTAGTCGATGTCCATCACGGAATCGATCACCGCGCAGGCGTCGGAGGCGGGATCGCGCACCACATAGCTGATCGTGTTGGTCGCGGGATCGAAGAAACCGTGAACCTCGGGCGCGGTTGTGTGCGGAGTGGTCTGTTCGGGCATGGCGCGATCCTTTCCTGTGACGGGATCAATATATTCTGGAAAACGAATGCGACAAGCCTGCCCAGGTGTCCGCTCTGTTTTGCCTGCCCTGTCTTGCCCGCTTTGGCTCCGCATCGGCGTTCACGGGGGCGCTGCAACCAACGCCTGTTTCGCGCGTTGTCCTCGCGAAAGCGGCGCTGCCGCGCAACGCGAAAGGATGCTCCGATGCGGACATTGACCCTGCCGTTGATCCTTGTGGCAAGCCTTGGCCTGACCGTTCCTGCGCCAGCGCAGGATCTGAAAAATGTGATCGGCGGGATCGCCGACACACTTTTGCAGCAGGAACTGGATCGCAACGCCTATGTCGCGGCCCAAGACGCCAACTCCGTCTCGGCCTACCGCGATTATCTGACCAAGTTCCCGAGGGGCGCCTACCGCACGAATGCCCAACAGGCGTTGGCGCGGCTGGGTGCGCCTGTGGCGGGATCGCCCGAGGCGACATCCCAGGTCGAGGCGCGGCTGGGGATTACCGTCAGTCAGAAGGTGGCCGTGCAGCGCGAACTGACGCGCCTGGGGTATCGAACCTATGGGGCAGATGGGGTCTGGGGGCGAAATACCCGGACGGCAATCGCGAACTGGCAGCGCGACCGGGGCGACAGGGTCACGGGCTACGTCACCGGGCCGCAGCTGGAAGTGCTTTTGCGGAGCAGGGTGGTGACATCGACCGACAACAGCAACGGGCCCGGTCCGGCCGAGACCGAGGCGCGCCTGCGTCTGACCCGCAGCCAGCGAACCGAGATCCAGCGCCAGCTGACCGGGATCGGCTATGACGCGGGGGTGGCGGACGGGCTTTGGGGCAGCCGGACCCGCGCCGCGCTGAAAGCTTGGCAAAGGGCGAACCGCAAGGACCAGACCGGCTATGTGACGGCGGCCCAGATCGATCAGATCGCGGCGCAGGCGGGCAATGCATCGCCATCGCGGAGCGATGCGACGGGGGCAGCGCTGGAAGAGCGGTTGCTGTCGCTGTCGCTTGCCGAGCGTTCGGACCTGCAACGCCGTCTGGCCCGGCTGGGATACGATCCGACGCAGGCCGACGGCACCTTCGGACCTGGCACGCGCCAGGCCATCGCCGCATGGCAGCGGGACGAGGGAGAAGCGGCGACAGGCTATCTGACCGCAGATCAGGTGAGAACGATCCGGGCCGAGACAGGCGGCTGACCGGGGTTCGGCCGACATCAGA
The DNA here is from genome assembly GCA_002440945.1 of Rhodobacteraceae bacterium UBA6236. The sequence goes on from DJWG01000080.1 coordinate 4,879, forward strand.
TCGCGGACGTGGTCCCCTTCAGGTGCCGGTCAGCTTCCCGACTCGCGACACTCAGGCTGTGCCCGACGGGGGAGGGGAGGGGAATCGTCCGCCGACTCGTGTTGGAACTCGCGGGATTCGGACCATGCAGGCGGCGCGGGGCAAAGATTCGCGATCATTTCTGCCCTTCCGGCGCAGATTCGCGTTTTGCCAAGGCTTCTGTCGTGAAGTCGTTACGGTTTTCCTGTGAACTCGGCCCTGGAAGGAAAACCTGCGCAGGCCCAAGAAAACAAGGGCGTGCAGGGGTGCGGCCACCATCTGCCCGCCAGGCGGCGCAGAGAAAAATCCGCTTTTCCTCCGATTTCTTTAAAAAAGCGCTTGCGGAT
>DJWG01000084.1:0-2213 GCA_002440945.1 Rhodobacteraceae bacterium UBA6236
TCTTGCCGATGATCACGCCCGGACGTGCGGTGTAGATGGTCACACGGCACTTCTTGTGAGGGCGCTCGATGATCACGCGGGCAACGCCGGCCTGCTTGCACTCTTCCTTGATGAACTCACGGATTTTCAGATCTTCCAGCAGGAGATCACCGTAGTCCTTGGTATCGGCGTACCAGCGGCTGTCCCAGGTGCGGTTGACCTGGAGGCGCATGCCGATCGGATTGACTTTCTGACCCATTAGGCTTGCTCCTCGACTTGACGCACCTTGATGGTGAGCTCGGAAAACGGCTTCACGATCTTGCCGAACCGGCCACGGGCACGCGGGCGACCGCGCTTCAGGGTCAGGTTCTTGCCGACGTAGGCCTCGGCCACGATCAGCTCGTCCACGTCCAGGTTGTGGTTGTTCTCAGCATTGGCGATGGCGGACTGAAGGCATTTCTTCACGTCCTGCGCGATCCGCTTGTTCGAGAAGGTGAGATCGGTCAGCGCCTTCTCGACCTTCTTGCCACGGATCATGGCCGCAACCAGGTTCAGTTTCTGCGGGCTGGTGCGAAGCATGCGGGCCTTGGCCATCGCTTCGTTCTCGGCCACGCGGCGGGGGTTCTTTTCCTTGCCCATGACTTACTTCCGCTTCGCTTTCTTGTCCGCGGCATGACCGTAATAGGTCCGGGTCGGCGAATATTCACCGAACTTCTGACCGATCATGTCTTCCGTGACGTTGACGGGGATGTGCTTCTGACCGTTGTAGACGCCGAAAGTCAGCCCAACGAATTGGGGCAGAATCGTCGAACGACGCGACCAGATCTTGATGACTTCATTGCGCCCGCTTTCGCGTGCCGCTTCGGCTTTTTTCAGCACGTAAGCGTCAACAAAGGGGCCTTTCCATACAGAACGAGCCATGGATTAGCGGCCTTTCTTCTTGGCGTGACGCGAGCGGATGATCAGCTTGCTGGACGCTTTGTTGGGTTTGCGGGTCCGGGCACCCTTGGTCGGCTTACCCCACGGGGTCACCGGGTGACGACCACCCGAGGTCCGGCCTTCACCACCACCGTGCGGGTGGTCGATCGGGTTCATAACCACACCGCGGACGCTCGGACGGATGCCCTTGTGGCGCATACGACCGGCTTTACCGTAGTTCTGGTTCGAGTTGTCGGGGTTCGACACGGCGCCAACGGTGGCCATGCACTCTTGACGCACCATGCGCAGTTCGCCCGACGACAGGCGGATCTGAGCATAGCCGCCATCGCGACCAACGAATTGCGCATAGGTGCCGGCGGCACGGGCGATCTGGCCGCCTTTGCCGGGCTTCATCTCGATATTGTGGACGATCGTCCCGATCGGCAGGCCCGAGAAGGGCATTGCGTTGCCGGGCTTGATGTCGACCTTCGCGCCGGCGACGACCTTGTCACCAACGGCCAAGCGCTGCGGCGCCAGGATATAGGCCTGTTCGCCGTCTTCGTATTTGATCAGCGCGATGAAGGCGGTCCGGTTCGGGTCGTATTCGATCCGCTCAACGGTCGCCGCCACATCGAATTTGTTGCGTTTGAAATCAACGATCCGGTAAAGGCGCTTTGCCCCGCCGCCACGACGACGCGAGGTAATCCGTCCGGTGTTGTTGCGGCCGCCCGACTTGGTCAAACCCTCGGTAAGGGATTTGACCGGACGTCCTTTCCACAGCTCCGAACGGTCGATCAGCACCAGCCCGCGCTGGCCCGGCGTCGTCGGCTTATACGACTTGAGTGCCATGCTTTCTGTCTTCCGTCTAGCACACGGACCCCTCGGCGCTTGCCTGCGGGTCCGCTATGTTAAAGCCCCCCGAAGGTGGCCAATTGAAGGGCCCCGAAGGTCCCCGGTTACAAAATCAAGCAGCCCCGGAACGAATCCGGGGCCTGCAGGATTGGTGGCGTGTAGCAGGGTTGGGAAGAGGTGTCTAGGGCTCGCTTGCCCTGGTCGCGCTCCGGCGCAGGAATTCTGCACCGGGCGCAGAGAAGACCGTCCCAACCGGCCCTAACAAGGGGAAAAGCCCCCCACCTTGCGGCGAGGGGCTTTCCAATCTTCAAGACCTGAGATCAGATCAGAGGCCGGTCGACACGTCGATCGTGTTACCCTCTTCGAGGGTAACATAGGCCTTCTTCACGTCGTTCCGCTTGCCGATCTGGCCGCGGAAGCGCTTGACCTTGCCTTTGGTGATGGTGGTGTTGACCGCCTTCACC
>DJWG01000084.1:2286-2577 GCA_002440945.1 Rhodobacteraceae bacterium UBA6236
TCGTGATCACCAGGGTGTCACGCTTCAGGATGTCATACACGTTTGCACCGATGGTCGGCAGCACGTCCAGGCCTTCGATGTTCCGGGCAGCCTTGGCGAAACCTTCGTTCACCGCGGCGCCGTCGATGACCAGAGCGCGCTTCCAGCCCAGGTTCTTCACCTGTTTGGCCAGGATCGCGGTCTTGCCTTCGGCTTCGGCTGCATCGATCACCACCAGGGCGCCGGCTTTCGCCTTGGCCGACAGCGCGTGACGCAGGCCCAGCTTGCGGAATTTCTTCGGCAGGTCATGGG
>DJWG01000009.1 GCA_002440945.1 Rhodobacteraceae bacterium UBA6236
GGCGCGCCGGTGATCGGGCTGAACGATTCGGGTGGCGCGCGCATCCAGGAAGGCGTCGCCTCGCTTGCCGGTTACGCCGACGTCTTCCAGCGCAACATCATGGCGTCTGGCGTGGTGCCGCAGATTTCCGTCATCATGGGGCCCTGCGCCGGCGGCGCGGTCTACAGCCCGGCGATGACCGACTTTATCTTCATGGTGAAGGACACCTCCTACATGTTCGTGACCGGGCCCGATGTGGTGAAGACCGTCACGAACGAGGTCGTCACCGCCGAGGAACTGGGCGGCGCCTCCACCCACACCAAGAAATCTTCGGTCGCGGATGGCGCCTTCGAAAACGACGTCGAGGCCCTGGCCGAGGTGCGGCGGCTTTTCGACTTCCTGCCGCTGAACAACCGTGAAAAGGCGCCGGTCCGGCCGTTCTTCGATGACGTGGCGCGGGTGGAAAACAGCCTCGACACGCTGATCCCCGACAACCCGAACCAGCCTTACGACATGAAGGAACTGATCCTGAAGGTCGCGGATGAAGGCGATTTCTATGAAATCCAGAAGGATTTCGCCGCCAACATCATCACCGGCTTCGTCCGCATCGAAGGCCAGACCGTGGGCGTGGTCGCCAACCAGCCGATGGTGCTGGCGGGGTGTCTTGATATCGACAGCAGCCGCAAGGCCGCGCGCTTCGTGCGCTTTTGCGATGCATTCGAGATCCCGATCCTGACCTTCGTCGATGTGCCGGGCTTCCTGCCGGGCACCAGCCAGGAATATGGCGGCGTCATCAAGCATGGCGCGAAGCTTCTGTTTGCCTATGGCGAGGCGACGGTCCCGAAAGTCACCGTGATCACCCGCAAGGCTTACGGCGGGGCCTATGACGTCATGGCGTCCAAACACCTGCGCGGCGATTTCAACTATGCCTGGCCCACGGCCGAAATCGCGGTGATGGGCGCCAAAGGCGCGGTCGAGATCCTGTATCGCAGCGAACTGGCCGACAAGGACAAGATCGGACAGCGCACCAGGGATTACGAAGACCGCTTCGCCAATCCCTTCGTCGCCGCCGAAAAGGGCTTCATCGACGAGGTGATCCAGCCGCATTCGACCCGCCGCCGGGTGGCGCGGGCCTTTGCCTCGCTCAGGGGCAAGCGGTTGACGAATCCGTGGAAGAAACACGACAATATCCCGCTGTGAGGAATATCGCGATGAAACTGGGAGGTATCATCGCGAATCTGTCGGTGCTGGCCTTCGTGGCCGGCACCGCGTTTCCTGTTGCCCATGCCCAGACTGCCGAAGCCGACCCGGAGGCCGCCGCGGACGAAGACGCCGCGGCGGAGGCACAGCTTGCCCCGGCGCTGCCGCTGATCCTGGCCGAGGATGGCAGGATCACCGCGCCCTCGGGGCAGGTCGTCACCTTTGTCGAGACGATCCGCGACGCGGCCGGCCCCGAAGGCCAGGTGGTGCGCTTCCGCTTCCTTGCGCCCGCGATTGCCCGCAGCGGCGGCAGCGTGTCGGCGGACATGGCGCAGGTCGACATGCAGGCGCTGTGTGACGGCTATGCGCTGGCCCGCCTGCCAGAGAATGAGCCGCAGCCCGCGCAGGTCATCATCAGCCTTGCCGACCGGCCGGTTCCCTTCGGCGAGGCCGATCCCGAAGCGACGCAGTTCTTCGAATCCTTCCGCCCCGAAAACGGCCGCTGCCTGTGGGAGGCGTTCTGATGAACGGCCCTGCCAGCACGACCCGCAAAGATGACTCGGGCCTTGGTGCATTTTTGCCACGAAGCGCGCGCCATCCCTTCCGGGCCTGTCCTGCCGCGGGGAAACCCGCTAACCTCCGCACCGACGGCTGCGGTGCGGCCGCCATCAACAAGGGGGCGCGGACCATTCTGGCCGTGACCTTCCCCACGAGCAGGAGATTGATATGTCCAAGGCAGCGCTTTTCGCCATCGCCCTTGTCGCCGTTGTCGCGGCATGCGCCAAGAAAACCGAAACGGTCTACACGGAACCCACCGCGGTTTCGCAAGAGCCCGTCTACACCGGCAAACTCTGATTTCAGGCCGGCAGGGATCAACCCTGCCGCGATCCATGAATCCTCGGCCGATCGGTCCTTGCGCGTCTTGCGCAACAGGCCGGTCGGCCGTTTGCATTTCCGGGCCGACCTCCGCCCGGTGCGGGGCAGGCCCCACCGCAAGGAGACATCCCGATGCTGAAGCACCGCGGATTTCCCGGGCGTCTGCCCGGCACCGATTTCCAGTTCGTCATCCGCCGCGCCAATGACAAGGGCGCGTCCAAGCTGATCGCGCGCGAGCGTTTCCGCGACCGCGCCTTGCCCGACCGGCAGGCCGACGAAGGCTTCATCGCCGCACTTTGGGACCATTTCGGCGAGGAACCGTTCGAGCGCGGCAACCTGGACGCCGGCCGCCTGTCCTGGCTTTTCGGGCGCGAGGTCGTGCCCGCGACCGATCCCTTCGACCCCGAAAGCTACGAGGCGCTGCTGCGCATCGACCTTGCGCGGGCCCGCGCCTCATTCCCTGCGGTTTTCGGGGGCTCGTGACGGCATGGAATGGCTGACCGCAGGGCAAGTCCGGCAACAACTGGCCGTTTGTTTCCTTCACGGAAACTTTAGCTTTGCTCTGTCAGGCGATTCTGGAGTATCTGAAATACAGGTTCGCCGTTTCACCCAGCGGCGGATTATTTTACACACCACTAGTACCAAGTTGCGTTGCAGGCGGCCCGGAATAACACCCGCCGGGTCGTCTGCGCGTATCTCTGTGCTTCGGCGGCTTGCTGCCCGAGGCCCCGGACACTCCAGAAATTTCGATTTTGTCCGCAATGTGGATGGGCTATGGTACAGCCATAAAAGCAAACTTTCTGGAGGCAGAGCATGTCGATCACCAAACTTCTCACCGCTGTCGCGCTTGTCGCATCCGTTGCCGGCTGCATGCAGACCGACGGCGAACGCGCCTTGGCCGGTGCCGCCGCTGGCGCGATCATCGCGGATGCGACCGACAACAACGCCCTTACCGGCGCGGCGATCGGCGGTCTGGCCGGCGCGACCTGCGACGATCTCAACGTTCCGGGCTGCCGCCGCGGCTACTGATCCTTGCGGATCTGAGTTTCGTGCCACCGGACAGGGATCCGGTGGCATTTTCCGGTCCGCACCCGGGCGGGACTTCCGTTCGGTCGGGAACCATGTCCCGGCCTTTGGACTTGAACTGATATCGCGTCCCTTCGCACCCTCAGGAGTTGCGTCAAGATGTCCGCAGATCAAAGCTTCAGAACCCTCATCCTCGTTCCCCTGCTCGCGCTCGGCCTTGCCGGCTGCGTCAATACCACACGCGCCGAACGAACGGCCGTGGGCGCGGTCGGCGGCGCGGTCGTTGCCGAAGCCGTCGGCGGCAATGCCGTCACCGGCGCCGTCGTCGGCGGCGCAGCGGGGTATTTCTGCGACCAGCTCAACGTTCCGGGCTGCCGGAAGCGTTAAACGGTCTGACACGTCAAACCCGGCCTTCGCCCGCAGGGCGGGGCAGGGATCAACCATGAAAGCCACCGGGGCGCGCCTGCGCCGCGGTGGCTTTTGCATTTGCACCACCCGGGGCGAAACCGCCCCGGAGCGAACGAAGGGACGGACATGTTCAAGAAAATCCTGATCGCCAACCGGGGCGAGATTGCCTGCCGCGTCATCAAGTCGGCGAAGAAGATGGGCATCAAGACGGTTGCGGTCTATTCCGATGCCGACCGCAATGCGCTGCATGTCCGCATGGCGGATGAGGCGGTGCATATCGGCCCGTCCCCCGCCGCGCAGTCCTATATCGTCATCGACAAGATCATGGACGCGATCCGCCAGACCGGGGCCGAGGCCGTCCACCCGGGCTATGGCTTCCTGTCGGAAAACCGCGCCTTCGCCGCCGCGCTGGAAGCAGAAGGCGTGGTCTTCGTCGGACCGCCGTCCTCGGCCATCGAGGCGATGGGCGACAAG
>DJWG01000054.1 GCA_002440945.1 Rhodobacteraceae bacterium UBA6236
TTCGGCAAGGCGATCTGGGACATCACCGGCAAGGGCGTCAGCGTCGACATGGTCTTCGAACACCCCGGTGAATCAACCTTCCCGGTGTCGGCGCTGGTCTGCAAGAAGGGCGGCATGGTCGTCATCTGCGCAGGCACGAGCGGTTTCAACTGCACCTTCGACGTGCGCTACATGTGGATGCACCAGAAGCGTCTGCAGGGATCGCACTTCGCCCACCTGAAACAGGCGGCGGCGGCGAACCGGCTGATGCTGGAACGGCGGCTTGACCCCTGCATGTCCGAGGTCTTCCCCTGGGCCGAAATCCCGCAGGCGCATATGAAGATGCTGAAGAACCAGCATAAACCGGGCAACATGGCGGTTCTGATCCAGGCCCCGCGCACCGGCCTGCGCACCTTCGAGGACGCGCTTGAGGCTGGTCGGCGCTGAGGCTCCAACCAGTTCTGCGACAGATACCTGCGCCCGCAAGGGCGCAGGTATTTTCAATTTGAATCATCTTCTCCGGGCGGCCGATCCTCTGCAGGTTGACAGACCGGGTGGGCGGATGATCTGGAAATCTTGCAGACAGGGCCAGCAGCCCGGTCCAGCAAGGGATACGACTGCTGTGACGCCACATCACTGGATCATCGAGGTCCTCACCGATCTGCAAGGCTTCGCGCTTCAGAACGACATGCCCGATCTGGCGCGGCACCTTGAACAGACGCTGGACCTGGCCACACGGGAACTGGCGCGGCTGGGCAACCCGGTCGAGGACATCGCGCCCAAGGGGATCGGGTGTTGCGGCCAGTCTGGCGGTTGACCCAGATCGCCTCTGGAAAGCTTCCGCCCGCACCATTAGGGTCGCGCGCATGTCCTTGCCCGCGATCAGTTTCTCGGAAGATCAGGCCGAAGCCTGGGATCGCGTCGCGGATCTGCTGCGGGGCGCTGGTGTCGATATTCTTGACGGCACATTGACGCCCGAGGCCACGGGCGCATCTGCGGTCTTGGCGGTGCTGGGGAAAGCCGGGTCGGGCAAGACGCTTCTGCTGGCGGAACTGACCAAGGCGCTGGCGGCCGCGGGGGTTGAAACGGTATCGGGCGATTACGAAGGCAAGCGCCGCAAGGAACGCCGGACGCTGGCCATCCTTGCGCCGACGAACAAGGCCGCGAGCGTGCTGCGCAACCGCGGCGTTCCGGCGACCACCATCCACCGCATCCTTTACACGCCGGTCTACGACCCCGAATACGAACGCATCGCCGAATGGCTGGCCGGAACCGGCGACCGGCCGGAAATCGAAGGGCTGACCGACCTGGCGCTTGACCGCGCGAAGGCCTTCTTCGATCAGGTGAAGTCGATCCCCGGCGCGCTGGCGGCGGCGGGTCTGCGCGGATCGGATTTCATCCTGGGCTGGAAGCGCCGCGAAGATCCGCTTGACATCGGATTTGTCGACGAAAGCTCGATGCTGGACCAGCGGCAGTTCGATGACCTGCGCGAGATCTTCCCGACGCTGGTGCTGTTCGGCGATCCGGCGCAGCTGGCCCCGGTGGGCCAGTCGGGCGAGATGGTCTTTGACAAGCTGCCCGCCAGCAAGCGGCTGGAACTGCACCGCGTCCACCGGCAGGAAGCCGACAGCCCGATCCTTGACCTTGCCCATGCGCTGGGCGATCCGGCGCTGGAATTCGAAAGTTTCGAAGACATGGTCCGTGACGCCGCCCGCCGCGACGACCGCGTCGTCTGGGCCGAGCGGGTCGAAGCCGGGCTGATGGCGCGTTCGCCGGTGCTGGTCTGGCGCAACCAGACACGCATCCGGTTGATCCAGGCCTTCCGGTCCGCCTATGGCGCGCCCGAGGATGAGCTTCTGCCCGGCGAGCCGCTGATCTGCGACGGCATCGAACTGCCGCTCAAACACCGCAAGAAGCGCATCGACCTTGAGGCGCGGGGGCTTATCAAGGGCGCGCAGGTCATCTACCTGGGGCCGGGGCGCAAGCCCGGCTTTTCGCGGCTGCATGTGGTGGGGGCGGAAGATCCGAACTTGTCTGCCGCCTCGATCATCAAGATCGAGCGCCCGGACGAGGAGGAACCCTTCATCCCCTTCGCGGCCCGGATGGGCGCAGCCTTCCTGCATGGCGCAGCGGTGACGATCCACAAGGCGCAGGGGTCACAATGGGACACGGTGCAGGTCTTCGCGCCCGATCTTTACGCGGCCTTCCGCGCCGGCCGGTCCGAAGCGGGCGCGCCGCTGTGGAAGCGTCTGGCCTATGTGGCGATCACCCGGGCGCAGACCCGGCTGATGTGGGTGGTGCGGAACCGGCTGGCGCGCCCCAACGCGCCGCTTGGGACCGAGGATCTGCCGAAAGGGGCGGCGCCGCTGAGCCTCGCCCCCGACGAAGAGCTGTGACGCCGCCGGCGGATTGAGTATTTGGGCAAAGAAGAAACCAAGTTCGCGCTTTTGCCGGATAAGCCGGGGCGCTAGCTTGGGCATCAAACGGAGGTTGTGCCATGCGTTGCGTTTTCGTCCAGTTCCGCTGCCTGCCGGGCAAGACCTATGAGGTTGCGGACGCGATCTATGACCGCGAGGTCGTGAGCGAGCTTTATTCGACCAGTGGTGAATATGACCTGATCGCCAAGATCTATATCCCGGACGAGGCGGACGTCGGCCATTGGCTGAACGAAAAGCTGTTCGATATTCCCGGCATCAGCCGCACCCTGACCACGATGACCTTCCGGGCGTTCTGATGCGCGTCGCCGTTGTGACCGGAGCTAGCAGCGGCATCGGCCGCGCCGTGGCGGAGCGGCTGTTGTCAGAGGGTTGGGCGGTGGCCGCGCTGGCGCGCCGCGCGGACCGGCTGACCGAGCTTTGCCGCGGGCGGCCGGGCGCCTTGGCGCTTGCCTGTGATGTGGCCGATCCGCAGGCGGTCGAGGCCGCGTTCGACCGGGTGGTCGGGACATGGGGGCGCATCGACCTTCTGTTCAACAACGCGGGCATCTTCCCGCGCCCCGGCCTGATCGACGAAACCGCGACCGAGGATTGGCTGCGCGCGGTGTCCGTAAATCTTTCCGGCATGTTCTTCTGCGCCCGCGCCGCCTTTGGCCGAATGCGCCGGCAGGAGCCGCAGGGCGGACGGATCATCAACAACGGTTCGGTATCGGCCCGGGCGCCAAGGCCGGGGGCCGTCTGTTACACGGCGACGAAACACGGCGTCACCGGCCTCACCCGGCAGCTGGCGCTGGATGGGCGGCCCTTCGGGATTGCCTGCGGGCAGGTCGACATCGGCAATGTCGGGTCTGACCTGTCGGACCAGATCGGGCGAGGCGTTCCCCAGGCGGATGGCAGCATCCGGGCCGAGCCGATGATGGCGATGACCGATGTGGTGGATGCGGTGATGCTGATGGCGGGGATGCCGTCTTCGGCCAATGTGCTGGACATGACGGTGATGGCCACGACCATGCCGCTGGTCGGGCGCGGCTGATCTCAGGCCCGGATGTAGCGGAAGATCGCGGCGGCGGCCCAGCCCGCGAAGCCCGCGATCACAAGCGACAGCACACCGTAGAATTCGGATTGCTGTTCGGCGGTATTGGCGAGCCAGCGTTCCAGCCCGACGCGGCGGACGAAGATGGTTTCGACTTCCTCGTCCAGCAGCGTCTTGTCGCGGTAAAGCAGGATGCGGACGCGGTAGTTGCCTTCGACCAGGTTGGCAGGCAGCGCGAAGTTGGCACGAAAGAGCGTATCCTCGACGATGTCGACGGCACCTTCCGACATCCGATAAAGGCCCTCCTGGGTGCGAAGGCGGATCAGCGCTTCGGAAAAGGCCGCCGAATCGAGCACGGTCGATGGCGCGCCGACCGAACGGATCGCAGTCGGGATCGTGATGCGGCGGCGCAGGTCTTCGGTATGGGTCAGGATGGTGCCGATGGGGGCGCTGGTGGCGACGGCGTAATAGGTGGGGGCGCTGTCCACCTCGACCTTGTCGCGGTTGATCCAGATCCCGGCTGTATTGCCCTTGCGCCGCACCGTCACCGGCAGCGCGGGGCCTTCCAGCGTCACGATGATCTTGAGAGGCGCGCCACCCGGTTCCGGCGCGTTCCGCTTGACCGCACCATAGATCAGGATCTGCGAGCCGCTGAACTGCGCGGTGATCGAGATGCGGTTCTGGCTGAGGCCCGCGACGACCTCTTCGGCGGCCTGAAGGGGCAGCGCGAAAAGCGCCAGGAGCAGGGCAAGGGTGGCAAGGACCGGCTTCATCTGCGCCCCCAGGCCAGAGAATAAAGTTCGGATGGTTCGACAACCAGATCGAAGGTCATCTTGACGGCAACGACCAGCACCAGCGAGGCCAGAAGGATGCGCATCTGTTCGGCCTTGAGCTTGGCGCCCAGTTGCGACCCGACCTGCGCGCCGATCACGCCGCCGAGGATCAGGATGACGGCCAGCACCATGTCGACCGACTGGTTCGTCACCGCATGCATGAAGGTGGTGAAGGCCGAGACGAAGCAGATCTGGAAGAGGGAGGTTCCGATGACCACTTTCCCCGGCATGCCCAGAAGATAGATCATCGCCGGCACCATCACGAAGCCGCCGCCCACGCCCATGATCGCCGACATCACGCCGACGCCGAAGCCCACCAGCAAGGGCGGGATGACCGAGATGTAAAGCCCCGAGGCGCGGAACTTGATCTTCATCGGCCCGCCATGCACCCAGCTGTGCTGGCGGCGCTGGGCGGTGATGGCCGGGTTGCGCCGCGCGCGGTTCATGGCGCGCAGGCTTTCCTGCATCATCAGGATCCCGATCGACCCCAGCATCGCCACATAGGACAGCTGGATCACCAGGTCGATCTGGCCCAGCCGTGTCAGCAGGTTGAACAGCCAGATGCCGCCCGCCGATCCGACCAGGCCACCAATCAGCAGCACCGTTCCCATGCGGAAGTCGACGCCCTTGCGGCGCATATGCGCCAAAACGCCAGACACCGACGAGGCGACGACCTGGTTGGCACCCGTCGCCACCGCCACGCCGGGCGGGACGCCGATCAGCATCAGCAGCGGTGTGATCAGGAAGCCGCCACCCACGCCGAACATCCCCGACAACAGCCCGACGATGCCGCCAAGACCGACGAGAAGAAAGATATTGACCGACACCTCGGCTATGGGGAGGTAGATCTGCATGGGTCCGGGCGCCAGTGGGTGGATATTCCCCAAGCCTTGCGCAGGCTTGCGGACGAAGTCAAACCTCAGGGCGCCTTATCGCAGGGACGTGAGAAAATGTCTCTGGACCTGTTCCAGCTTTGTCGCACTCGGGGGTGCGACGGGATCTGCCATGCGTCAACGCTCCTTCACATAGGGCTCGCCTCCGGCGCGGGGCGGCTGCGGTTTGCCGACGAAACCGAAAAGGACGATGATCGTCAGGATATAGGGCAGGGCATCCAGCGCCGGGACCGGGATCGAGACCTTGATCGCACGTTCGATCACGTCGGGGCGCAGCGCCAGCGCCTGCAGGAAGCCGAAAAGCATCGTCGCCCAAAGTGCCCGCCACGGCAGCCAGTTGGCGAAGATCAGCGCCGCCAGCGCGATGTAGCCGCGGCCTGCCGTCATTTCCCGGCCGAAACCGGCTTGCAGCCCGGCGGCCATATAGGCGCCCGCCAGCCCGCAAAGGATGCCGGTGATCGCCACCGCCGAATAGCGCAACCGCGTGACCGAAACCCCGGCCGTATCGACCGAGGCCGGGTTTTCCCCCACCGCGCGCAGCCTCAGGCCGTAGCGGGTGCGGTAAAGCAGCCACCAGGTCAGCGGCACCGCGGCCAGCGCCACATAAACCAGCGCCGTGTGCCCCGAGAGGACGTCGCGGTAAAGCGGGCCAATCACCGGAACACCGCCGAAGGCATCGGCAAAGGGCAGGGTGATCGGGTTGTAGCGCGCCGCGCCGTCCAGCGGCGGTGTCCGCCCACCCTGGCCGAACATCGCCTGCGCCATCAGCACCGTGATCCCCGAGGCCACGAAGTTCAACGCCACGCCCGAAATCAACTGGTTGCCCCGGAAGGTGATCGAGGCCAGACCATGCACCAGGGCAAAGACCAGCGACGCGCCGATGCCGGCCAGCGCGCCGATCCAGACATTGCCGGAATAGAAGGCCACCGCCCCGGTCGCCATCGCAGCCACCAGCATCTTGCCTTCCAGCCCGATGTCAAAGATGCCGGAACGTTCGGAATAAAGCCCGGCGAGGCAGGCCAGCAGCAGGGGCGTGGCCAGCCGCAACGTGCTGTCGAGGATTTGCAGAAGCGTCGCGTAATCCATCACGCGGCCTCCGGCTTTCGCGCCGGTCGGAAGACCAGCCCCAACATCATCCGCACCATCTGGTCTAGCGCGCCGGTGAACAGGATCACCAGACCCTGCACCACGGTCCGCAGCTCGATCGGGATGGATGTCCACAACCCCAGCTCGGCCCCGCCCTGATAGAGGAACCCGAAGAGGATCGCCGCCAGCAGCACCCCCAGCGGGTGGTTGCGCCCCATCAGCGCCACCGCGATTCCGATGAAGCCCGCGCCTTCCGACGAATTCTGCAAGAGTCGCCCGCTTTCGCCCATGACGTTGTTGATCGACATGAGGCCCGCAAGCCCCCCTGAAATCAGCATCGACACCATGACGATCCGGGTGCCGGAAATGCCCGCATACTTGGCCGCCTCCTGCGATTTCCCGAAGGCGCGGAGTTCATAGCCAAGCTGCGTGCGCCAGAGCAGCACCCAGACCAGATAGCAGGCCGCCAGCGCCACGAAGAGCGAGACATTGGCGGGCACCTTCTTGGTGAAGATCAGGTTCAGGCCCGGGATCTGGTTCAACGTCGGCAGGTGCGTGGAAGGGGGGAAGTTCGCGGTGGCCGGGTCCATCTGGCCCACGGGCCGCAAGACATAGACCAGAAGGTAGATGATCAGCGCCGCGCCGATGTAGTTGAACATGATGGTGGTGATCACGATATGGCTGCCGCGNNATCGCCGCCCAGGCCGCGCCGAACAGCGCCGCCCCGACACTCGCCCCCAGAAGCGCCAGCGACCAATGCGGCCAGGGGATGAACAGGCAGGCCAGCGCCACGCCAAGCCCGCCCAGTTGCGCCTGCCCTTCGCCGCCGATGTTGAACATCGCGGCATGGAAGGCGACCGTCACCGCAAGCCCGGTGAAGATGAAGCTGGTCGCATAATAAAGCGTGTAGCCCCAGGCATAGGGGCTGCCCAGCGCGCCATCGACCATGGTGGTCAGCGCCTCCCACGGGCTGCCGCCGATGCCCAGGATCACCAGCGCCGAAATGAGGCCCGCCAGCAGCAGGCTGATAAGCGGAACCAGAACCACGTCCGCCCAGACGGGGAGTTTTGTCATGCTGCGGTCTCGTTGGTTACGCCGGCCATCAGAAGGCCCAGTTCGCGTTCATCGGTCTGGTCGGGGTCGCGTTCGCCCATGATGCGGCCGTCGAACATCACGGCGATGCGGTCCGACAGGCTCATGATCTCATCCAGCTCGACACTGACCAGAAGCACCGCCTTGCCCGCGTCGCGCAGCTCCACGATCCGCTTGTGGATGAATTCGATCGCGCCGATGTCCACGCCCCGCGTCGGTTGACCGACCAGCAGCAGGTCGGGGTTGCGTTCGATTTCGCGCGCCAGGATGATCTTTTGCTGGTTGCCGCCGGAAAAGCTTTTGCCCTGAAGCGTCGGGATCGGCGGGCGCACATCGAAGCGTTCCATCTTCCCCAGCGCATCCTTCATCATCGCGTCATTGTCCATCAGGACCGCGTTCTTGTGATAGGCCGGATCGCCCTGATAGCCGAAGGCCAGGTTTTCCCAGGCCGTGAAGTCAAGGATCATCCCCAGGTGCTGCCGGTCCTCGGGGACATGGGCCACGCCCTTTTCGCGGCGCGATTCCGCATCTGCGGCGCGGCCCGACAGATCAAGCGGCGCGCCATTCAGAAGCACGGTTCCCGTGCCCTTCATGATCCCGCCCAGAACCTCGATCAGTTCGGACTGACCATTTCCGGCAACCCCGGCGATTCCCAGGATTTCCCCGGCGCGGATCGCAAGGTCGATCCCCTTGACCCGCTCAACCCCGTTTTCATCCCGCACCCGCAGGCCCTTGACCTCAAGGATGGTGCGACCCGGGTTCGCGGGCCCCTTGGCCACGTCCAGCAGTACCTTGCGCCCCACCATCAGCTCTGCCAGCTGTTCGGGGCTTGTCTCGGCCGTCTTCACCGTGGCTGTCATCTGGCCGCGGCGCATCACGCTCACTGTGTCGGTGACCTCCATGATCTCGCGCAGCTTGTGGGTGATGATGATGATGGTCTTGCCCTGTTCCTTCAGACCGCGAAGGATGCGGAACAGGTGGTCGGCCTCGTCCGGGGTCAGCACACCGGTGGGTTCATCAAGGATCAGGATATCGGCCTGCCGGTAAAGCGCCTTCAGGATCTCGACCCGCTGCTGATGGCCGACGGACAGATCCTCGACCAGCGCGTCCGGGTCGACGTCAAGTTCATAGTCCCGCGCCAGATCGCCAAGCACCTTGCGTGCCTTCGACAGCGAGGGGCGCAGAAGCGGGCCGTCTTCCGCGCCAAGGACGACGTTTTCCAGAACGGTGAAGGTGTTCACCAGCTTGAAGTGCTGAAAGACCATGCCGATCCCGGCGCGGATCGCGGCCTGGCTGTCGGGGATCTGGGTAGGCTTGCCGTGGATCAGGATGTCCCCTGTATCCGCCCGGTAGAAGCCGTAAAGGATCGACATCAGCGTCGATTTCCCGGCGCCGTTTTCGCCGATGATGCCGTGGATCGTTCCACGGGCCACCTTTATCGAAATGTCCTTGTTGGCCTGGACGCTGCCGAAGGCCTTGGAAATGCCGCGCAGTTCAATCGCCGGAGCGGCAGTTTCCTGCCGCCCCATCGTGGTTTCCCCCGCCATCTGCATCCGTCCCTTAGCTGACGGGGCAGGTGTTGTCGGTCATGTAGTCGTGAACCTTGATCTCGCCCGCGCCGATCTTGGCCGCGGCCTCGTCGACGGCCTTCTGCATTTCGGGGGTGATGAGCGCCTTGTTGTTGTCATCCAGCGCATAGCCCACGCCACCGGCCTTCAGGTCCATGACCTCGATCCCGGTCTTCATTTCGGGGCCTTCCTTGAAGATCTCGTAGACGGAATTGTCGACGCGCTTGACCATCGACGTCAGGACCTTGCCCGGATGCAGGTGGTTCTGGTTGCTGTCGACGCCGATCGACAGGATGCCTTCATCCGCCGCCGCCTGCAGCACGCCGATGCCGGTGCCGCCCGCTGCCGCATAGATCACGTCGGCGCCTTGCGCCTTCTGCGCCTTGGCAAGCTCTGCGCCCTTCACCGGGTCGTTCCAGGCGGCGGGCGTCGTGCCGGTCATGTTCTGGATCACCTTGGCGTCGGGCTTCACCGCCTTCACGCCCTGGACATAGCCGCAGGCGAACTTGCCGATCAGCGGCACATCCATGCCACCGATGAAGCCGACGGTATTGGTCTTCGATGCCATCGCGGCCAGCATGCCGACCAGGTAGGAGCCTTCCTGTTCGGCAAAGATCACCGATTTCACGTTCGGCTGTTCCACCACCATGTCGATGATCGCGAATTTGGTGTCGGGAAAATCGGGTGCCACCTTGGTCAGCACGTCGGCGAAGGCAAAGCCGGTCATCACCACGGGGTTGGCGCCAGCTTCGGCCAGACGGCGCAGCGCCTGTTCGCGCTGGGCTTCGGACTGCATTTCCAACTCTTTGAAGGTGCCGCCGGTTTCCTTCGCCCAGCGCTGCGCACCGGCAAAGGCGGCCTCGTTGAAGGATTTGTCGAACTTCCCGCCAAGGTCGAAGATGATCGCCGGCTCTGCAGCGGCAATGCCGGTCGTCAGCGCCAGCGTCGCGGCCGCGCCGAGGAATTTCTGCATGAAAGTCATTGTGAACTCCCGTCTGTTGCTGTCCCTTGCGGGCCCGTCCGCCATGCGGACCGATCTCGGTCGGATCAGCGCGATTAGGGCCGAGACTGCACAGACGGTCAACCGGATTCTGCGGGACGTTGCGTGATATTTTACCGCATGGTCAAGGACTTCGCGGCCAGTCGCCCGTGCCAAGCCCTTCGTCGGCCAGTATTTTCCGCAGGACCAACGCATCGACAGGGGCCATCCCGGGGGCTGTGTAGTAGCGCGGGCGGCGGCCTTGCTGGACATAGCCGGCGGCGCGGTAAAGCCCCAGCGCGGGCCGGTTGTCGGCGGCGACTTCCAGAAAGCTTTGGTCCGCGCCACGCGCTTTGGCCTTGACGTGGTAGTCCTGAAGAAGCGCCGCGCCCAGACCTTCGCGGCGATGGGCGGGATCGACGGCAAGCGTCAGCAATTCGGCCTCATCCAAGACGACGCGGCCCAGAAGAAACCCCAGCGCCCCGGCTTCGCACAAAAACACGGTCGGATCGGCCAAAAGCGCTGCGATTTCATCAGCTGACCAGGGGCGCGGCAGCGTGAAACTATGCGCGTGAAGCCGGGCCAGCCCCTCGGGGTCCGGGGTCATGTCAGGATCTGCGGTGCCGGTGCCGCGGGTGCCGCATCCGCGGGCCGGATATAAAGCGGCGCGGGGCGCGGGAGGATGCCCCCCGCCGCAAGTTTTGACGCCGCGATCCGCGCCAGCACCGGGGCCAGAGGCTGGGGCAGGGCGGACAGAAGCGGACGCGGGTCTGTAACGGGGCTTTCTGAAAACCACGGCGCGCCCTGCAATGCGCCATCCTCAACCGGCTGGACATAGCTCGCCCCGCGCGGCGCGGGCACGACGGCCAGCGCCGCCCCGGAGGAGCCGAAGGCCAGTGCTTCGAAAAGGCTCACCCCGATGGCCGGAACCCCCAGACCCAAGGCCAAGCCCCGTGCCGCGGCGACGGAAATGCGGATGCCGGTGAAGTTCCCCGGACCGACGCCCACCGCAACGGCATCCAGATCCCGCCAGGCATGGCCAGCCTGTTTCAGCAGGTCTTCAAGCAGCGGCATCAGCGCTTCGGCCTGGCCCTTGGCCATGTCCAGATGCGCCTCGGCGAGGATCGCATCGCCCGACAGCAAAGCGGCCGCGCAATGCGCGGCCGAGGTATCGAAAGCCAAGATCAAGGGTCTGGACATCAAGATCAGGCGGCGACAGGCCGAACCTCAAGCACTTCGGGAATGTAGTGCCGCAGCAGGTTCTCGATCCCCATCTTCAGCGTCAGGGTCGAGGACGGGCAGCCCGCGCAAGCGCCTTGCATGTGCAGGTAGACGACGCCGCGATCGAAGCCGTGGAAGGTGATATCGCCACCGTCCTGTGCGACCGCCGGACGCACGCGGGTATCCAGCAGTTCCTTGATCTGCTTGACGATATCGGCATCGGGGCCGTCATGCGCCGCATGGCCGCCGGCGGCTTTGCCTTCACCTTCCATGACCGGCGCGCCGGATTGGTAATGTTCCATGATCGCGCCGAGGATCGCGGGCTTGATATGGTCCCAATTCGCGCTGTCGGCCTTGGTGACGGTAACGAAATCGGTGCCGAAGAACACGCCGGTCACGCCTTCCGCCGCGAAGATCCGCCGCGCCAGCGGCGATTTTGCCGCCGCGTCAACCGACGGGAAATCGGCGGTCCCGACCTCAAGCACGGTCTGACCCGGAAGGAATTTCAGCGTGGCCGGGTTCGGAGTCGACTCGGTCTGGATGAACATGGCGGCAATCTCCTAGCAATCTTGTCAGATATGCGCCCGGGGCCGATCCAAGTCAAGGTTTGGAATCGCTCTAAACTGACGGCCGGATCAGGCGGCTTCGTAGTAGCCGTACATCTGTTCCAGCGGCGTCAGGATGCGCAGCGTCTGAGGCGAAGCGGCTTCCGGCGCGCGACGAACCGGTGCGTAGTAATCAAAGCCCGGGCAATCGCAAAGCTTGGCCTTGGGCGTCTTGGGCGCAGACAACATGATCTGTCTCCTGTCTTGGCCCTCCCTCGGTGGGGTATATAGGGTCTTTCGCTGGCGCAGAAACCGGCGATTGCTGCAACTGCGAAATGCCCGGCGCGCATGACAGCGACAGTTCTGTCGCGTTCAAGCAAGCAGGATCGTGCCGGCGCCGGTCTGTTGACGCAGAAACGGACAGGGCAGGCAGATGGCCACGATGGATGCGCGACAGATCTTGCTGCGGCATGACAACCTGAAGGGGATCCTCTGCGTCGCCGCGGGCGTTGCGGTTTTCTTTTTGCAGGACCTGGTGCTGAAGTTCATCAGCGGCGGCTATCCCCTGCATCAGGCAATGGTGTTGCGAAGCCTGGCGGCCATCCCCTTCCTGGCGATCCTCGTCTGGCGTGATGGCGGCATGGCCACGCTGCTGACGCCCGGCTGGCGGATGATGATCGGGCGCGGCGTCGTGATGTTCCTGGCCTATACGACCTATTACCTCGCGCTTGCCGCGCTGCCACTGGCGACGGTGGTCGCGATCTACTTCGCCTCGCCCCTGTTCATCACCATCCTGTCGGTGCTGGTCCTGCGCGAACATGTGGGCTGGCACCGCTGGGCCGCGGTCTTTGCGGGCTTTGTCGGCGTGGTGATCATGGTCCGGCCCGGCGGGGCGCTTTTCGACTGGGCCGCGGTGCTGCCGGTGGCATCGGCGCTGTTCTACGCCTGGGGGATGATCGTCACCCGCAAGCATGGCGGGGCCGAAACGGCGGCTGCCATGTCAATCTACGGCAACTTCATCTTCCTGGGATTGGCGCTGATTTTGGCCGCGGTGTTCGGGAACGGCGATTTCGCTTCCGAACAGCACAAGAGCCTCGGGTTCCTCTTGCGCGGCTGGGTCTGGCCCACGGGCTTCGACCTGGCCCTGATGTTGGCTTGCGGTCCCATCGCGGCGGCGGGGTTGACGCTTCTGGCGCAAGGCTACCGGATTGCGGCCGCGAACGTCGTGACGCCTTTCGAATATACCGGGATGATCTGGGGCGTCGCCTTCGGCTGGATTATCTGGCGCGACCTGCCGGACCGGACGGGATGGCTGGGCATCCTTGTCATCGTCGGATCGGGACTTTACGTCCTGTGGCGCGAAGGGCGGGGGCCGCGGGCGCCGGTGACGCCTGACCCCTAGGTGCCTGACCCTCAGGTGATCGCTTCCAGCTTTTCCTTGCTCATTTCCCCCGGAACGATGGTGATCGGGATCGGCAGATGCCCCGAGTTCCGCGACATCGCCGTCACAAGGGGCCCCGGCCCGCCCTTTTCACCGCCCGCGCCCAAGACCAGGACGCCGATTTCGGGGTCGTCCTGGATCAGGCCAAGGATCTGCGCCACCGGATCGCCTTCGCGGATCACCAGTTCCGGCGTGATGCCCTGCTTGTCGCGCATCCATTTGGCGAAGACCTCGAAATGCGCCTCGATCCTTTCGCGGGCCTCGGCGCGCATGATGTCGGCGACGCCGATCCAGTGCTGCACCTCTTCCGCCGGGACGATCGACAGGATGATCACCCCGCCGCCGGTATGCGCCGCCCGGAGCGCGGCGAAACGCATGGCGTTCAGGCATTCGCGGGTGTCGTCCAGCACAACAAGGAACTTGCGCATCAGGCTTTCTCCGCCAGGGCCCAATCCCAGTATAGCGAACGCGTGTGGCGGGTGACGGGACCGTGCGGGTATTTGGTGCCGTCGAATTCGCTGACCGCGGTGACTTTCGACATGTTGCCCGACAGGAACACTTCGTCGGCGCCGTGGAAATCGCCGTAGGTTAGGACCGATTCATGAACGATGTAACCCGCTGCCGTCAGGTTGGCGATGTGGCGCGCGCGGGTGATGCCGGACAGGAAGGTGCCATTGGCGATGGGCGTATGGATCTCGCCGCTGCGGACCATGAAGACATTGGCGCTGGCGCTTTCGGCGACGTTGCCAAGGGCGTCGGTGACCAGCGCATTGTCATAGCCTTTGTCGCGGGCCTCCATCAGCATCCGGGCATTGTTGGGGTAAAGGCATCCGGCCTTGGCGTTGCAGACGCTGCTTTCCAGCACCGGGCGGCGGAAGCGGGTGGTGGTCAGCCGGACCGAGGTTTCCGGGTCCGCCATCGGAATTTCTTCCAGGCAGATCGCGAATCCGGTCGCGCCTTCGCGTGGGACAATGCCGCTTTGATCGCCATCCAGCGCCCAGTACATCGGCCGGATATAGACGGCGGCCTCCTTCGGATAGCGGCGCAGCCCATCCCAGACGATGTCCACCATCGCGGAAGCCGTCACCGTGGGCGTGATCATCAGCGCCGAGGCCGAGCCGTTGATCCGGGCGCAATGCGCATCAAGATCGGGTGCGATGCCCTGGAAGTAGCGCGCGCCGTCGAACACCGTGGTCCCAAGCCAGGCGCCGTGATCGGCGGCGTGGATGATGGCGATGTCGTCATCATGCCACTGCCCGTTGTACCAGGTGCGGATGTTCTTGCCGGTGGCCATCTTTGATCCCCCTCTCAGGAACGAGCGGCAGTCTTATCCTCTATCTCACCGCTGGCAAGCCCGGCCCGCACCCCGTCAGGACGTGGCGGCAGTTTCGCGCAAGACCCGCGGCACCTTGAACTCGACATGCTCTTCGGCGGTCTCCACCACTTCGACCGTCACGTCAAAGCGGTCGCGGAACGCATCCAGCACCTCGTTCACCAGCACCTCGGGCGCCGAGGCGCCGGCGGTCACGCCGATCGCGGTCGGTGTTCCAAGGGCGCGCCAGTCGATGTCGGCGGCGCGCTGCACAAGCTGCGCATAATCGCAGCCTGCCGCGCGGCCCACCTCGACCAGACGCCGCGAATTCGATGAATTCGGCGCCCCGATGACGAAGAGCGCCGCGATATGCGCGGCAATCGCCTTGACCGCCGCCTGCCGGTTGGTCGTCGCATAGCAGATGTCTTCGCGGTTCGGCCCGACGATGGCAGGGAACCTTTCGCGCAAGGCCTCTACGATGGCGGCGGTGTCATCGACCGACAGCGTGGTCTGGGTGATGAAGGCCAGCCGGGTCGGGTCGCGCGGCGTGATGGTGGCCACGTCGGCCACGGTTTCCACCAGCAGGACTTCGCCCACCGGCAGCTGGCCCATGGTGCCCAGCACCTCGGGGTGGCCCGCGTG
>DJWG01000040.1 GCA_002440945.1 Rhodobacteraceae bacterium UBA6236
TTCTGAAGATCATGGAAGGTACGGTGGCTTCCGTGCCGCCGCAGGGCGGCCGCAAGCATCCGCAGCAGGAATTCCTGCAGGTCAACACGACCAACATCCTGTTCATCTGCGGCGGCGCCTTCGCGGGGCTGGAACGGATCATCGCGCAGCGCGGCAAGGGCAGCGCCATCGGCTTCGGCGCCGAGGTGAAGGACCCGGAGTCGCGCGGCGTGGGCGAATTGTTCAGCGAACTGGAACCCGAGGATCTGCTGAAATTCGGCCTGATCCCGGAATTCGTCGGCCGTCTGCCGGTCATCGCCACGCTGACCGATCTGGATGAAGCGGCGCTCGTCACCATCCTGACCGAACCGAAGAACGCGCTGGTCAAGCAGTACCAGCGGCTTTTCGACATCGAAGGCGTGAAGCTGACCTTCACCGAAGACGCGCTGATCGCCATCGCGCGCCGCGCCATCAAGCGCAAGACCGGCGCGCGCGGGCTCAGGTCGATCATGGAGGACATCCTCCTGGACACCATGTTCGAACTGCCGGGCATGGCGAGCGTCGAGGAAGTCGTCGTCAACGAGGAAGCCGTGGACACCCCGGGCGCCAAACCCCTGGTGATCCATTCCGACGCCAAGAAGGGCGCGGCCTCGGCGGGCTGAAACCGGGTTATTGAACGTTGCAAAGGCGGGCCTTCGGGTCCGCCTTTTGCTGTTTCTGCCGGGGCGACGCGATTGATTGCGTCGGATGGATCGGCCGGGCCGGGGCATCAGCAGTTCCCCCTGCATGCCACCGGCGCGGGCGCGAATGTCACCCTGATGTCATCAACCGCTGCGATAGGCGCTGAGGTTGGGAAATGGATGTCGCCATGGAAGATCTTCAGCTTCACACAAAGCGGCTCATCCTGCGCCGACCGGTCGCTTCCGATCTGGAGCCCTACACCCGCTATTGCCAAAGCCCCCGCTCCGGGTTCGTTGGCGGCCCCTATACGTCCGTCCAGGCCTTCGACAAGCTTGCGGCGATGATCGGTCATTGGACGCTGCGCGGCTTTGGTCGCTTCATCCTGACCGACCGCGACACGGGCCGCCCCCTTGGCCATGTCGGTGCCCTGCAAGTGGTGCCGGACACGACGCCCGAGATGACCTGGACGCTCTGGAGTGGCGCGGATGAAGGAAGGGGCTATGCGACGGAAGCCAGCCGCGCCTACTGCGGTCATGCGGCGGCAGGGCTTGGCTTCCGCGTGATGATCGCGCGGATCGACAGCGACAATGCCGCGTCACGGCGGCTGGCCGAGCATCTGGGCGGGGTGCTGAACCACACCGCAGCCGCCCCGGACTGGTGGCCGACCTCGGTAACCTACGACCTTGCATTGGCGGGTCCTGACCGCTAGCGATCCCTAGCCGCGCCGCATCCGCGCCCCGTCCGCATCCCAGAGCGCGCCGGTGACCAGCCGCGCCGGACGACGTTCGCCAAGGATCTCGATTTCGCACGTCAGCCCGTCGCGGATCAATTCGACCGGCAGGAACCCCTGCGCCACCGATTGCCCCGTCCAGTGCGAATACCCGCCCGAGGTGCAGAAACCGACGACCTTGTCCCCGACCCAGATCGGCTCATAGGCCACCACATCGGCGTCCTTCGCATCGACCACGAAGGCGCAAAGCCGCCGCTTCGGCCCCTCGGCGCGTTCCCTTAGAGCGGCGGCCTTGCCGATCCAGTCGGCCTCCTTGTCCCAGCGGATGAAACGGTCGATGCCTGTTTCGCCGGGGAAGTAATCGGGGCTGAATTCCCGCGCCCAGGAGCCGAAGAACTTGTCGAGCCTGAGCGACATCATCGCCCGCATCCCGAAAGGCCGCAGACCCAGATCCTGCCCGGCAGACCAGAGTGTGTGCCAGAGCGCGCGTTGCGACATGAAATCGCAGTAGATCTCGTAGCCCAGATCGCCGGTGTAGCTCAGGCGCTGCACAAGGCAATCCGCCATGCCCACGGTCATCCGCCGCGCCGCCATGAAGGGCAGCGCCTCGCCCGACACATCCGCCCGCGTCACCCGCGCCAGCAGGTCGCGCGCCCGTGGACCGGCGATCTGGAAGCCGGTCAGCCGATCGGACATGTTCTCGACCGTGACGCCCGGCTCGGCGTGGCGTTCGAACCAGCGCAGGTGCTGGTCCTGCGCGCCGTAACTGCCGGTAATCTGGAATTCGGTTTCCGACAGGCAGGTGACGGTGAAATCACCGATGATCTTGCCCTTGGGCGACAGCATCGGCGTCAGGCTGATCCGCCCCCGCTCTGGGATCGCGCCCGCCATCAGCATGTCAAGCCAGGCGCGGGCGTTGGCCCCCCGGACGCGGAACTTGCCGAAGTTCTGGATTTCGTTGATGCCCACCCCTTCGCGGACGGCGCGGACCTCTGCCGCCACCGCTTTCCAGGCGTTTGACCGTTTGAAGCTTGGCGTCTCGTAGCGTGGTTCGCCGGGAAGGGCGAAGTAGTTCACGACCTCAAGCCCGTATTGCGCGCCCCAGACCGCGCCCATCTGGTCGAAGATGTCGTACATCGGCGTGGTGCGGAAGGGTCGCGCGGCGGGGCGTTCCTCGTTCGGGTAGCTGACCGAAAAGCGCATCTGGTAGTTCTCGATGACCTTCGGCACCGTATAGCCCGGTGTCGTCCACTTGCCGAAGCGCGCCACGTCGAAGCCGCGCGGATCGACCTCGGTTTCGCCGTGGATCATCCATTCGGCCAGCGATTTGCCCATGCCGCCGCCCTGACTGAACCCCGCCATGACCGCGCAGGCCGACCAATAGTTGCGCAGGCCCGGCACCGGGCCGATCAGCGGGTTGCCATCGGGGGCGAAGGTGAAGGGGCCGTGGATCACCCGCTTCACCCCCGACCGTTCCAGCACCGGGAAACGGCGGTAGGCGAAGGCGACCGAATCCTCGATCTTGTCCCATTGCTCGTTCAGAAGCTCATGGCCGAAGTCCCAGGGCGTGCCGTCCACCGCCCAAGGCTCGCAGGGTTTTTCATAAAACCCGATGCACAGGCCCCGGACTTCCTGCCGCAGGTAGCTTTCGCCGCCGGGGTCCATGACATGCGGGAATTCCCGCCCCGATTTCAGGATCGCCATGATTTCCGGGATGTCGTCGGTCACAAGGTACTGGTGCGCCATCGGCAGAAGCGGCAGGTAGACGCCCGCCATCGCGCCGATTTCCCGTGCCCAGAGGCCACCGGCATTGACGACGTGTTCGGCGATGATCGTGCCCTTCTCGGTCACCACTTCCCAGGTGCCGTCCGGGCGCGGGTTGGTCGCCAGCACCCGGTTGTGCAGAACGATTTCCGCCCCCTGCATTCGCGCCGCCTTGGCATAGGCGTGGGTGGTGCCCGAAGGATCAAGATGGCCGTCCAGCGGATCGTAAAGCGCGCCGAGGATGCCTTGGGTGTTGACCAGCCCGTCGGTCATCCGCGCCACGTCTTCGGGGCCAAGGATTTCGGTATGCAGCCCCATGTAGCGGTGCTTGGCGCGTTCGGCCTTCAGCATCTCGAACCGGGCCGGATTGTCGGCCAGCGTGATGCCGCCCACATGGTGCAGCCCGCAGGACAGGCCGGTGATCTTCTCAAGCTCGCGGTACAACTGGATCGTGTAGCCTTGCAGCGCCGCCATGTTGGTGTCGCCGTTCAGCGTATGGAATCCCCCCGCCGCGTGCCAGGTCGACCCCGAAGTCAGTTCGGACCGTTCGACGAGCATCACGTCGGTCCAGCCATATTTGGTCAGGTGGAACAAGACCGAACAGCCGACGACGCCGCCGCCGATGACCAGAACCTGCACATGCGATTTCATGACGGATTGCCCCCCGGGATCGAGGCGGCGCGGGGCCGCCGGTGGGCTTCAGTCAACGGCTGGCGGGGCGGCTTCTCATGCCGCGGGGCGACAGGCGCGTGTCGTTTACGGCCCCCGCGTCAGGCTTCGGGGGCGCGGCGGGGCAATTCGGCGCGGACATCCGCCCAGACCGGCAGGTGGTCCGATGCGCGCCGGCTGAGCGGCGTGCTGAGGGTGCCGGCGTCCAGAAGGTGCATGTTCGGCGTCAGCGCGATCCGGTCCAGCGCCGCGACGGGGCGCCCCGCCGGGTAGCTGCGCCCGGGTACATGCACCCGGAAGGGGCCGTTCAGCGGCTCGGTCCCTGATCGGGTCGACCATTCGTTGAAGTCGCCGAGGATCGCCGTCGGCAGCGGCTCCAGCGCCTCAAGCCGACCAAGGATCGCCTCCATCTGCTGCATCCGGCTGGTGCGCAAGAGCCCAAGGTGGACGCAGACGATGCGGATGCGCCCCGCGGTCAAGGTGAGATCGGCGATCACCGCGCCGCGCGGCTCCAGCCCCGGCAGGTTCATCCGGTGAAGGACCGGCGGACGCGCCAGCACGCGCGGATGCAGAAGGAGGGTCTGGCCGTGGAAGCCAAGGTTCGGGCCTTCGGGCGCGAGGTCCAGCGGCACAAGATTGCTCGTCGCCTGCAAAAGCCGGAGCGGCAGCGCGGCCGGGCGGGGGGCGTAGCGGCGGTCGACCTCTTGCAGCGCGACAATGTCGGCCTGGAGCGCGTTGACCACATCGACGATGCGTTCCGGCAGGCGCTTGCCGTCAAGGCCCACGCATTTGTGGATGTTGTAGCTGGCCAGCCGCAGCGCGATGGTCGGCCCGGCCAGCTTCGTTCCCGGCGGAAGGCGGTGTTTCTGCGGCATCCCGTCAGGCTCCGTCAGGTGCCGCAGAAGGTGGCGTGGACGACCTGATCGGGCCGGGGCGGCAGCGTCAGATCCTCGGCCCCCTGCTGGGTGTCGTAGGGGCGTGAAAGCACCGCGTTCAGGCGGTGGAAGGGGGCAAGGTCGCCCGCCACCGCCGCAGAGATCATGGCCTCGACCTGATGGTTGCGCGGGATATAGGCGGGATTGGCGGCGCGCATCACCGCTTCGGGATCGGCCTCGGACGCAAGGCGCGCGCGCCAACGGTCCGCCCAGGCATCGAACCCGGCCGGATCGGCGAAATTGCCCCGCGCGGTGCCCTCGATCAGGCCCCGGAAGCTGTTGGTGAAATCCGCGCCCTGACGGGTCATCTCGGCCCGCAGGTCATCGACCAGCGGCAAATCTTCAGGGGTTGGCGCGGCTATGCCGATCTTGGCGGCGAAGCGTTTCAGCCATTCCGCCTCGTAAAGATCCTTGAAGCGGTGGACGCTGTCCGTCGCGGCCTGAACGGCGGCGGTTTCCTCGCCCATCAGCGGGATCAGGCACATGGCCAGCTGCGCCAGGTTCCAGGCGGCGATCTGCGGCTGGTTCGACCAGGCATAGCGCCCCTGCCGGTCGATCGAGGAATAGACCGTATCGGGGTGGAAGGCATCCATGAAGGCGCAAGGCCCGTAGTCGATGGTTTCGCCCGACACCGTCATGTTGTCGGTGTTCATGACCCCGTGGATGAAGCCAAGCGACATCCAGTGCCCGATGAGCCGAGCCTGCGCCGCGACGACCGCATCAAGCAGCCCCGCCGCGTCCTTCGCTTCGGGATGGTGGCGGGCGATGACGTGATCGACCAGAAGCCGCAGCCCTTCGATGTCGCGGCGGGCGGCGAAATACTGGAAGGTGCCGACGCGGATATGGCTCGACGCCACGCGGGCCAGCACCGCGCCCGGGCGGGCGGCGCCATCGCGCCAGATCGTGTCGCCAGTGGTGACGGCCGCCAGGGCCCGGGTGGTGGGCACCCCCAGCGCGGCCATCGCCTCGGACACCACATATTCGCGCAAGACCGGCCCCAGCCAGGCGCGGCCGTCGCCCTGGCGCGAAAACGGCGTCTGGCCTGCGCCTTTCAGTTGCAGGTCAAACCTTGCGCCATCGGGCGCGATCACCTCGCCCAAAAGCACCGAGCGTCCGTCGCCCAATTGCGGCACCCAGCCGCCGAATTGGTGGCCGGCATAGGCCTGCGCCAGCGGCTCGGCCCCTTGCGGCAGGCCGTTGCCGGCCAACCAGGCGATGGCCTCCGGCGTCCGCAGCGTTTGGGGATCGGCCCCCAGCCGCCGCGCCAGAGCGTCATTCACCGCGATCAGCGCCGGGGCAGGGACCGCGACGGGGGCCTGCCGCGCGTAGAAACGGCTGGGCAGGCGGGCATAAGAGTTGTCGAAGTGCAGGGTCATGACGCCAATATAGGACGCCCGATCGGGCTTTGCCGCAAGTCCCTTCAAATTCTGCCGATCCGTTCGGTTAGAAGCGCAAAGAACCCCTCTGCGTCGATATCGCCGATGAACAGCGCATTGGCCGACCGGTCCGTGACCCCCCACCAGTCCGCCACCGTCATGCCAAGCGTGAGCGGGCTTTGCGTCTCGATTTCCACGTTGATGTGGCGGCCCCTGAAGAGATCGGGCTTCAGCAGGTAGGCGATCACGCAAGGGTCATGAAGCGGCGCGCCTTCGCTGCCGTATTTCGCCATGTCGAATCGCTCGAAGAAGTCGGTCCAGCTGGCGACCACGGCGCCGGCGCGGGTGCCCAGATTGCGGAACGCCTCGACACGCGCGCGGGTTGTCAGGGCCTTGTGGGTGACGTCAAGCGGCATCACCACCAGCAGAACGCCGGATTTGAACACGATTTCAGCGGCTTCCGGGTCGACGTAGATATTGAACTCCGCCGTCGGGGTAATGTTTCCAACTTCGAAGTAAGCGCCACCCATCAGAACGATTTCGCTTACATTAGCAACAATATCTGGTGCTTTGAGAAAAGCGGACGCTATATTCGTGAGAGGACCAAGCGGGCAAAGCGTAACCGTTCCCGCCGGTTCGGACCGAAGCGTATCGATGAGGAAATCTACCCCATGACCCTCGGACAGAGCCATGTCTGGATCGGGGAGGCGAATTCCGTCAAGGCCGGTCTTGCCATGGACATGTTCGGCCGTGACCAGCTTTCGTTCCAGCGGCGCGTCGCACCCGGCAAAGACCTTCACATCGCGCCGTCCGGCCAGTTCGCAGATCACGCGCGCGTTCTTTTCTGTCAGCGCCAGCGGCACGTTCCCGGCGACGGCGGTGATACCCAGGACATCAAGCTCCGGCGAGGCCAGCGCCAAGAGGATCGCCACGGCATCATCCTGGCCGGGGTCGGTGTCGATGATGATCTTTCTCGGCTTCGGCATGATGCGTGCTCCGGGGTACAGGGGGCTGACGGTATTGAAGTGCAGACCAGCAAATTCGGATCAAATTGTCGCCAAATCGGCGCCACATTCAGGGTGAAAGCATAGAAGCGTGCCCAGGGGAAGGTGGCGCGTGATGCGGGGCGATATGTATAGGATCAATGTTCACGTTGGCACCCATGCGTCCGGGTCGCGCACGTTCCAGCGATTTCTGGCAGCGAACCGGCAAACCATCATTGCGGATGGGTATGACATCGCTTGCCCGCCCTCGGATGACCTGACCGAAGCCGCCGAGGCGAAGGCCGCAGCCTCGGGGATCGGGCTGGCGATGGCAGAGCGTGGCACCGGCGAACGGCGCGGGCTGATCCTGTCGGACCACGCCATCGGCGCGCAGTCCGACCGGCTGGTCAAGGCGCAGTTCTACCCCGAAGCCGCCGCGCGCGCGCGCGACCTGCGCGCAGCCCTTGGCATGGCCGTCGACCGGCTGGTGCTGGTGGTGCAGCCCTATGAACAGCTGTTCGCAAATGCCTGGGCGCAGCATGCGACCGCCAGCCTGACCCGGCCCTTTGCCGATCTGGTGCCGCAGGTCTATGGCTTCGACGGCGGCTGGCTCGATCTGGTCGAAGACCTGCGCGAGGGGCTCGAGGCGCGCCACGTCACCGTTCTTGCCGCGCCGCAAGACCCGATGGCGGTCCTGTCGCAGATTGCGCCGGATCTGCGCCTGTCGCGGATGGTTCCCCCCGAACCGGCGGCCCCGGTGACCGACAGCGCCATTGCCATGATCCAGCGCCACCTGAAGGCGGGCGGTCGCTTCGCCCCCGGCCAGCGCGCCCGGCTGATGGCCTTCCACGCCCGCCAGCCGCAGCTTCCCGCGCCGGTGCCGTTCGAGGGCCTGCGCCTTGCCGACCTGCGCGGCCGCTATGTAGCCGACCTTGACAGCCTGTCGCGGATGCCGGGCGTCGAGGTGGTCGGCGGAACCATGGCGCACATGGCGGCGGAGTAGCTTGACGCCAGCATGCGAAGGCCCCGGCTGTCGGCGGGTGACGCATTCTCTGCGGTAGGCACTGACCTGCCGGACCTGCCCCGGGACTGTTCAGAGATCGTAACATGCAACGCCATCTTGTCGGCCCGCCTTTCCTTTGCACGAACGCAGGCCAGATTTTCCTCACGGTCCTGTGGGCGAGCCTGGTGGCGGCGTCCAGCCCTGCGCAGTCCGAGGAAATCCGGGCGCGAAGCGAACTGAAGCCGCTCACAGGTTTCCGGGACTGCGATCACTGCCCCGAAATGATCGTCATGCCGCCCGGAGCCTTCATGATGGGTGCGATACCCGGCGAGTCGCGCAATCCGTTCGATTTTTACGGCGAGAACGCAACCCGCCGGATTCGGACGCCTGATGAAATGAACATCATCCCGAGCGAACATCCCCGCCATCGGGTCGAAATGGACATCCCCTATGCCATCGCCCGCAATGAAGTCACCCATGCCGAGTGGATGGCCTGCGTGGAGGATGGTGGCTGCAGCCATGTGCCCGATCATCGTGTTCTTACTCCGAACGGATACAAGTCGTTAGGTTCCGATCACCCCGTGATCAATGCCTCTTACCTGGACGTGCTGGAATATGTGGCCTGGCTGAATAAGCTGGTCGGCGAACAGGTCTATCGCCTGCCGACGGAAGCGGAATGGGAATATGCCGCCCGCGCCGGAACCGAGACCCCCTTCGCGCAAGGCGAGGAGCTGACGGCGGACCAAGCAAATTTTTCGCGCAGAGCTACGGAACATGTGCTGGGGAGAGGACAAGAGCCGAGGGTATCGCTACCCGAGCTTGTCGATCGATACATGCCGGTTCCCGTCAATCAACTCGACGCGGCGAACGCATGGGGCGTTCGGCATATGTCGGGAAATGTCGAGGAGCTGACCCAATCCTGCTGGTCGGACGAACATCTGCGACTGTCCAGTGACAGCGCCTACTTGGCGAACGGTGACTCCCAGCGGTCCTGCCGGCGTGTCGCCAAAGGCGGGGCATTCAATATGGCCATGGACCATGTTCGCCCCGCCAGGCGTTTTCGACCGACCGAGGATTTCAGAGATACCAATCTTGGCTTTCGCGTTGTTCGGGATCTGAGCGATACCGAAGAAAAATAGGGCCGCGGGCGGACCTCTTTCGAGGAAATGTTGCCAGCCGGTCGAACACTGCCACCGGAGCAGGCCCGGCCAATTGGGTTCGACCGTCAGAAGAAAAACGGACCGCAGGCCAACCTGCGGTCCGAGTTCGTTCAACGTCCAGACTGTCCATGCCCTGCGACAGGACATGCGTCACGGACGGCGCGGTCTTGGCGCCGCGAATTGGGATCAGCCGTCGAAATTGACCTCTTCCATCAGCTTCAGCGCGGCGGGGCGCAGCTTCGCCACCTCTGTAAGGCTCAGGCTGTCGGGCGTGAAATCGCCCCAGCTTTTCACCAGATCCGACCGTTCGACGCCGGCTTTCAGCGGGAATTCGTGGTTGGTTTCGGCGTAGATCTTCTGCGCCTCGTCCGAGACGAGGAATTCCATCAGCTTCAGCGCCGCGTCCTTGTTGGGTGCCGCCTTCGTCATCGCGATGCCCGACACGTTCACATGCGTGCCGCCGCCTTCGAAGGTCGGGAATACGATGCGCGAGACTTCGGCCCATTCCTTCTGGTCGGGGTTCGACAGCATCTCGCCCATGTAATAGGTGTTGCCCAGCGCGATGTCGCATTCGCCAGCCCAGATCGCCTTGGCCTGATCGCGGTCGCCGCCTTCGGGCTTGCGGGCCAGGTTGGCCTTCAGGCCCTCGGCCCATGTCTTGGCATAAGCCTCGTCATGATGGCCGATCATCGCGGCGACCAGCGCAAGGTTGTAGTCATGCGTCCCCGACCGGGTGCAGATCCGGCCCTTCCATTTGGGATCGGCCAGGTCTTCGTAGGTCGTGACCTCGCCGTCCTTCACGCGGTCCTTGCTGGCATAGACGACGCGGGCGCGGCTCGTGAGGCCGAACCACTTGCCTTCCGGGTCGCGGAATTCGGCCGGGATCGCGTCTTCCAGCACCTTGTCGCTGACGGGCTGGGTCACGCCCGCATCGACGATCTGCGTCAGACGCGCGATGTCGACCGTCATAACCAGATCGGCGGGCGAACGGTCGCCTTCGCTTTGCAGGCGTTCGACCATGCCCTTGTCGACGAAGGCCACGTTGACCTTCACGCCGGTCTTGGCGGTGAAGGCGTCAAACAGCGGCTGCACCAGTTCGGGCTGGCGGTGCGAATAGACGTTGACCTCCTCTGCGGCCGCCGGGACGGCAAGCGCAAGAAGCGGCAGGGAAAGCAGGATACGCGCATTCATGTCGGTGAAACCTCTGGTCGGTGTGACTGGGGGTTTTATTCCCGACAGAAATACTCAGGTCAAGACAAAAGGTTTCGGATCAGCCTTTGGCAGCCTTCTCGGCCCGCTTGGCGGCATCCCAAAGCGCGTCCATCTCTGCCAGATCCGACTCCTGCGGGCGCTTTCCCCGTTCGGCCAGCGCCGCATCGATCGACCGGAAACGCCTTGTGAACTTGGCATTTGCCGCCCGCAGGGCACCCTCGGGGTCGATGTCCAGATGGCGCGCAAGGTTCGCCATGACAAACAGCAGATCGCCGAATTCCTCGGTGATCTCGTCCTGCGACAGGCTTTGGCGCGCCTCGATCAGCTCGTGCATTTCCTCGACAAGCTTCTCCAGCACCTCATCGGTGGAGGGCCAGTCGAACCCCACCCGTGCGGCGCGGTTTTGCAACTTCACCGCCCGCGTGAGCGCCGGAAGGCCCTTGGCCACCCCATCCAGAACCCCCGATTCCGCCCGCTTGGCCCGTTCCGCCGCCTTCAGCCGTTCCCAGTCGCGGGTCTGCTGTTCGGCAGACTTGTCGCGGGATTCGTCGCCGAAGACATGCGGATGGCGGGCGATCATCTTGTCGGCGATGGTGCGGGCCACATCGTCGAAACCGAAATGCCCGGCCTCTTCCGCCATCTGCGCGTGATAGACCGACTGGAACAGCAGATCGCCCAGTTCGCCCTTCAGGTCGGGCCAGTCCTGCCGCTCGATCGCATCGGCAACCTCATAGGCTTCCTCGATCGTGTAGGGGGCGATGGTGGCGAAGTCCTGTTCCAGATCCCAGGGGCAGCCGCCCTTTGGGTCGCGCAGGCGGCGCATGATCTCGCGCAGGCGCAGCATCGGGTCGGTCAGCGGATCGTGAATTGCCTCGTCCGAGGCGAGGGGCTTCTGTGCCATTGCGGTTCGTCCGGTTTTGCGGTTCTGTCGGCCCGGTGTATCCTTGCCAAGCCCCGGAAGTCCACGTCATGCCCATTCTGAACCGTATCGCCGATTTCACGCCCGACATGACCGCCTGGCGCCGTCACCTGCACGAAAACCCGGAACTGAGCTTCGATTGCCCGAAAACCGCGGCCTTCGTCGCCGAACGGCTGCGCGAATTCGGCGTGGACGAGATCCATGAAGGCATCGCGCAGACCGGGATCGTGGCGATCATCAATGGCCAGCGGAGTGACGGGGGCGCAGGCCCGACCATCGGCCTTCGCGCCGATTTCGACGCCCTGCCGATCCACGAGACGACCGGATTGCCCCATGCCTCGAAGACCGAAGGCAAGATGCACGCCTGCGGCCACGACGGCCACACGGCGATGCTTCTGGGCGCGGCCCGCTACCTGGCGGAAACGCGGCGCTTTTCGGGGCGCGTGGCGCTGATCTTCCAGCCGGCCGAGGAAGACGGCGGCGGCGGTGAGGTCATGGTCAGGGAAGGGATCATGGAGCGGTTCGGGATCAGCGAGGTCTATGCGATCCACAATGCCCCGAACACGCCGTTTGGCCATTTCGTCACCACGCCGGGGCCGATCATGGCGGCGGTCGACACCGCCTGGGTCTACCTGAAAGGAAAGGGCGGCCACGGCGCCATGCCGCATGACTGCATCGACCCGATCCCCGCCGCCGTATCGATGATCGCGGCCCTTCAGACCATCGTGTCGCGCAATGTCTATGCGCTTCACGAAGCGGTGGTTTCGGTCACGCAGATCCATTCCGGCACCGCCAACAACATCATCCCCGAAGAGGCCTGGTTCTGCGCCACGATCCGCAGCTTCGATCCCGAAGTGCGCAAGCTTCTGCAACAGCGCTTCACCGAGATCGTCCAAGGCATCGCCACTGCGCATCGGGTCGAACTGCGGCTGAACTACGAAATCGGCTATCCGGCGACGGTGAACGATCCTGCCAAGACCGCCTTTGCCGCCCAGGTCGCGCGCGAGGTGGCGGGCGATGGGGCGGTGGATGCCGACTCGGTGCGGGAAATGGGGGCCGAGGATTTCTCGTATCTCTTGCAGGCGCGGCCGGGCTGCTACCTGTTCCTGGGGCAGGGGAAGGGGCCGGGGCTTCACCACGCCGCCTATGACTTCAATGACGAGGTCGCCCCGGTGGGGGCCAGCTTCCTTGCGCGACTGGTCGAACGGGCGCAACCGCTGGCCGAGTGACCCGGGTCCAAGACTTGACAGCCTTCCCGGCGCAAGGTTTCCTTTGCCCGCCCGGATCAGCGCCGTCTCCGGCCCCGAACGACGCGCGAGCTTTCCCCCGGAGACCCCATGGGACTGGAAGATGCGAAACGCCAGGTGGATCTGGCCTTCACCGCCGAAGAGCGGCGCGGACTTGCCTTTGAAAACGCCTTTGGCGGCGCGACAAGCTTCCTGCGCCGCCGCTATACAAAAGACCTGACCGGCGTCGATGTCGCCGTGACCGGCGTGCCCTTCGATCAGGCGGTGACGCACCGCCCCGGCACCCGCTTTGGCCCGCGCGCCATCCGCGAGGCATCGAGCCTCCAGCCCTTCGATCCGCCCTGGGGCTGGCCGATCAGCCCGCTTGAGGCGCTTGACATCATCGACTACGGCGATCTGGCCTTCGACTACGCGAAGACCGCCGATTTCCCCGATGCGCTGACAGCCCATATCCGCGGGATACTGGCGGCCGGTGCGGCCAGCGTGACGCTGGGGGGCGATCACTACATCACCTTCCCGATCCTGCGCGCCTATGCCGAAGCCTTCGGTCCGATCAGCCTTCTGCATTTCGACGCGCATTGCGACACCTGGAAGGACGATGACTTCACCCGCATCGACCACGGCACGATGTTCTACAAGGCGGTGAAATCCGGTATCGTCGATCCGGCCACATCGGTCCAGGTGGGCATCCGAACCCATAATGACGATTTCCTGGGCGTGAACGTCATCGACGCGCGCGAGGTGCACGAGGCAGGCACAAGCGCCGTGGTCGAAAAGATCAAGGGCATCCTCGGCAACCGCCCGGTCTACCTGACCTTCGACATCGACGCGCTGGACCCTGCCTTTGCGCCCGGCACCGGAACCCCGGTCTGGGGCGGGCTTGCCAGCTGGCAGGTGGCGGCGATCCTGCGCGATCTGGCGGGGATCGACATCAAGGGCGGCGATGTGGTCGAAGTCTCGCCCCCCTATGACACCACCGGCGCCACCGCCATCGCCGGCGCCCATGTCGCGCATGAAATCCTGTGCCTTCTGGCCTGGGCCAAAGGCCATCGCGGCTGAACCTTTCCGCCGCCTTGTCGGAAAAACTTGGCAGGGCGGCGGGAAAAGAATGCAACTTTTCCGTTGCAGTGACGTAAAGATCAAAGCCAGGCTTGAATGAGCGCCTGCCGGACGCCCATCTGGATGGGGCGTCACGCCATTTGCCGACGACGAGGGACCGAGATGACGGTTATGAGCGACCTGACGAACCAGCCCGACCGCGATGCCGCCGAAGCGGCGCTTGCGACGCTCCGTGCCTGGGCCGAACGCGCCGACCCGGTCGAGGTGGCGCGGCTGGACCCGGCCATCGCCCGCCTGCTGCCGGGACGCGAGGTGGCGAACTACCCAGACCTGTCGCGCAGCTACGCCGAAGATTTCCGCCCCGATGCCGCCTATCGCGCCGGTATGCCCGACCTGCAGAACGGCCCGTCGAGCCTGATCGTCGGCGCGAAAGCCCAGATCCAGCATGTTGGCATCTCGAATTTCCGCCTGCCGATCCGCTTCCACACCCGGGGTGGCGGCGATCTGACGCTGGAAACATCCGTCACCGGCACCGTCAGCCTTGATGCCCATTCCAAGGGCATCAACATGAGCCGGATCATGCGGTCCTTCTATGGCCATGCCGAACGGACCTTCAGCCTTCAGGTGATGGAATCGGTGCTCGATGACTACAAGGCCGACCTTGGCAGCCACGATGCCCGGCTCCAGATGCGGTTTTCCTTCCCGGCGCGGGTGAAGTCGCTGCGTTCGGGCCTGTCGGGCTGGCAGTATTACGCCATCGCGCTGGAGCTTTCCGAACACAAGGGCCAGCGCAAGCAGATGATCCATCTGGATTATGTCTATTCCTCGACCTGCCCCTGTTCGCTGGAACTGTCCGAACACGCCCGCCGGACGCGCGCGCAACTGGCGACGCCGCATTCGCAGCGTTCCGTCGCGCGGATCTCGGTCGAGGCGAAGCCGGGCCCCTGCCTTTGGTATGAAGACCTGATCGACCACGCCCGCGCCGCCGTGCCGACCGAAACGCAGGTGATGGTCAAGCGCGAGGATGAACAGGCCTTTGCCGAACTCAACGCCGCTAACCCGATCTTCGTGGAAGATGCGGTGCGCGCCTTTGCCAAGGAACTGCTGTCCGATCCGCGCATCGGCGATTTCCGCATCGCGGCCAGCCATCAGGAAAGCCTGCACAGCCATGACGCGGTGTCGGTCCTGACCGAAGGCCCGACCTTCGCCGCCGAAAGCCTTGATCCGCAGCTTTTCGCCACGCTCCACCACGCCGGCTGATCCGCCCCGGCAGCGTGATGTCGCTGCCGGAATTGACAAGCCGCCCCCGGGCAATGGACGCTCCCTTGAAAACAGGGAGAAGCATGATGTCCATTCGCCCGCTTGGCGCGCAGATTTCCCATATGCTGAAGGATCGCGGGGTCGAGGTGATCTTCGGCATCCCCGGCGTCCATAACGTCGAGTTGTATCGCGGGATCGAGGAAGCCGGGATCACCCATGTCCTGGCGCGGCACGAACAGGGGGCGGGGTTCATGGCCGACGGCTATGCCCGCGCGACGGGGAAGCCGGGCGTGGCCTATGTCATCACCGGGCCGGGACTGACGAATATCCTGACGCCCCTTGGGCAGGCGCATTCCGACAGCGTGCCGGTGCTGGTCATCGCGTCCTGCCTCAACCGGGGCGATCTGAAGATGGGGAAGGCGCGTCTTCACGACATGCGCGATCAGGAAGCCGCGGCGGCCACCGTCTGCGATTGGTCCCACACCGCGATGGAGGCGTCGAGCGCCTATCGGCTGATCGACCGGGCCTTCGCCGAATTCGCCTGCGCCCGCCCGCGCCCGAAGGCGATCCACGTCCCGATCGAGGTTCTGGGCCTTCCGGTCGATGCCGCGCGCCCCGCGCCGCACCTGCCCGAACGACCCCGCGCGGCGGATGTGGCGCAGGCGGTCGGCATGATCGAAAAATCCCGCCGCCCGCTTTTCATCTTCGGCGGCGGCGCGGTGGGCGGGCATGAAGCCGCCCGCGCGGTTCTGGCGCGCCGTCATGCCGCCAGCTTCGTCACCGGGGCAGGGCGCGGCATTCCGGTGCCGGGCGATCCCCTGCACTTCGGCCCCACCCTTGCCCGGCCCGACAGCGCCAGCATCTTCGCCCGCGCCGATCTGGTGATCGCGATAGGGACCGAGCTTGCCGAAACCGACCTCTGGCGCGATCACCTGGGCCATGGCTGCCCGCTGATCCGCGTCGATCTCGACCCGGGCGAGTTGACCGACATCCACCCGGCTGACCTTTCGATCTGCGGGGATGCGGGCGATGTTCTGGCGGCGCTTGCCGAACGCCTGCCAGCCGGGACAAGCGATTGGACCGCCGCGGAAGTGGCATCGGCCCGCGCCCGCTTCCGTGCCGAGGTCGATGCCGAACGCCCCGGCATCCTGCCCATAGCCGAGGCGATCCAGGCGGCGCTGCCGCTCGATACGATGTATTTTTCCGACATGACCCAGTTCGCCTATGTCGCGAACGAGGCGCTGGACCTGCCCGCGCCGGGCCTCTGGCACCATCCTTGGGGCTACGGGACGCTGGGCTATGCGCTTCCCGCCGCCATCGGCGCGAAGGCCGGTCTGCGCGCCCGCCCGGTGGTGGTCATCGCCGGCGACTACGGATTCCAGTACACCATTCAGGAACTGGGCACCGCCGTCGAACTTGGCCTGCCGCTGCCGATCCTTGTCT
This sequence comes from Rhodobacteraceae bacterium UBA6236, assembly GCA_002440945.1. The sequence continues at coordinate 16,421 of DJWG01000040.1, forward strand.
GGGACAATGGCAAGCTGAAGGAAATCGAGGAATCGATGCAGCGGTCGCAGATCGCGCCGAACGCGGTCATTGCCCGCAATCCCGATTTCGTCGCCGTCGCCCGGGCCTGGGGCTGCCACACCGCAGCACCGCAAAGTCTTGAGGAGTTGTGCGCCACCCTTCGGCAGGCGTTGGTGGCCGATGGCCCGACGCTGATCCACATGACGCCGGTGCTGTCGTCCTGACGGATCAGGCGCTGGGCAACTGGTCGGGCAGGTGGTCGGCGCAGGTGCCGGTGGGTTTCCAATCCGGCCCGAGGATCAGCAGATCCTGCGCCGCACGTCCTTCGATCCGCGCCAGCGCCGGCTGGCCGACCAGCATGGCAGGCACCGTAATGCCCATCCTCAGCGCCGCTTGCGGCGTCCGGCCCAGGACTGAGATCATCCGCGCCACGCTGTCGGCCAAGGTGATATGCGCCCCCGCCAGCGCGCCGTCGGAGTTCACAAGGCGTCCGTTCTCGACGCTGATCTCGCGGCCATAAAGCGTGAAACGGTCCGATCCGCCGACCGTGCTCATGGCGTCGGACACGAGGAAAGTCCGATCCGGCACCCGGCGGGCACGAAGCGCAAGGTCGATCATCTCATCGGCGACGTGATGGCCGTCGCAGATCACCCCCACGAAAGCCTCCGAGTTGATCGCCGCGCCCACCGCGCCGGGTTCTCGGCCCTGCATCTGCGACATGGTGTTGAAAAGATGCGTGAAACAACACGCGCCTTCGTCCAGAAGCGCCTTCACCTCGGAGGCCGTGGCGTCGGTATGGCCGATTGAAACGATGGCCCCCAGCGCCACCAGCCGCGCCACATCGCCGGGCTGGACCGCTTCGGGCGCAAGCGTGATCATCACCCTCACCCCGGCATCGCGCAACCGGACGACGTGGTCGAAGGTGGTGTCGTCGAAGGGACGGACATGCTTGGCCGCATGGGTGCCGCGCCGGGCCGCGCTGATATGCGGCCCTTCGATATGAAGGCCAAGGATTCCGGGTTCGTCCCGCGCGGCGATTGCGGCCTGGACGGCGCGTTCAAGCACCGCAGGGGTATCGGTGATGACGGTGGGCAGGACCGCGACGGTGCCGAACCGGCGATGCGCCAGCGCCATCGTCCTGAGCGATTGCACCGTGGGGGCATTGTTGAACAGCGCATCCCCGCCGCCATTGACCTGAAGGTCGATATAGCCCGGCGTGACGGTGCCCGACAGCAGCGTGGTTTCCGTCTGCTCAGGCAGCGCCTCAAGCGTGGTGGTCGCCACGACCTGTCCGCCGGCGAAACCAAGCGCAAGGCCGCTGCGCAGGTTCTCGCCATCGAAAAGCTGGTCGGGAACGATCCAGTCGACATGGAACGGGGGCGTCATTGTGTTTCCTGCGGTTCGATCAGGGCCAGTCCAAGGCGGGCCGCATAGCCCGCGCCGCGCGCGCCGCTGGCATCGCCGCCCTCGGCCACCAGCAGATCAGGAATCGGCCAGCCGGGCAACATCGCCTGTCGGGTAGCCTCGGTCAGCGCGGGGACCAGACCTTCGGTCCGCGACACGCCGCCGGCAAGGACGATGCAATCGGGGTCGAGCGTGAGCGTCAGCATCACCAGAAGCTCGGCCACCAGTTCGCACCAGACCGCCCAGACCCGCGCCGCATCGGGGTCGGTGCCCCGCAGCGCGGCGATTTCAGGGGCGCTGAGCGCGCGCCCGGTCAGGTGCAGCGCCAGGCGCGATATGCCGGGGCCAGAGATCAGGGTTTCCTGGCAGCCGCGCCGCCCGCAGCCGCAGGGCAGGATCGGCAGCCCATGCGCGACGACAGGCGCGGCGGCAATCGCGGTATGGCCGATTTCACCGCCAACGCCGCCCGGTCCAGTCATCAACCGCCCGCCAAGGCTGACCCCGCCGCCGATGCCCGACCCGATGATCAGGCTCGCCACGGTGCCGCGCCCGCGTGCCACGCCCAACGCCGCCTCGGACAGCGTCAGCGCCGCGCCGTCGTTCAGGAAGGAAACCGGCTGCCCGGCCGCCCGGGCGATATCGGCCGGAAAGGGCCGCCCTGTCGCCGCCATGTTGGCGCTCAGCGCAAGGCCGGTGCCGGGGTGGATGCGGCCTGCCGCCGCTATGCCCGTGGGCAGGGCATGTCCGGCACGGGTCCGGCCCCAGCCGATCAACCCTGCAATCGCGGCGACCAGCGCGTCATATCCCTTTGGCGTTTCGATCCGGCGGCGGTCGATCACGCGCCAGTCGGGTCCGAAAAGCTGCGCCTCGGCCTTGGTGCCACCAAGGTCGATCCCCAGCGCGATGGGTTCAGGAAATGGCGGCTTCGGATCGGTCATTGTGCGAACTCTGCCCTTCCATCCTTTTGCCCGCCCGTTTCATTCCCAGCAGGACACCAGCACCGTCATGTCGCGCCCATGCCGGGTCAGGTCTTCAGCGGCCATCGCGCCCGTTTGCACCGGGGCTTCCGGCGTGATCCCGGCGGCGGTGAGGGCCGCGGCGATCGGTTCGGCCTTCAGCGCGGTCACGGTGTCATCGGGCAGGACGCGCCCGTCCTTCATGCTGCGCGGCAGCAGGATGCCGATGACCGATCCGGCGGTGTCGAAGACCGGCCCGCCCGCATCGCCGTCGCGGGTATGGGCGGTAAGGTGCAGCCGATCCGCCTCGCCATCAAGGCCGGTGGTGCCTGAAAGCGTGCCGAAGGTCATCGCCGGGGCGTCCAGCGCATCGCCGTAGGAATAGCCCGCCACCGCGATTTCCACACCGCTGCGCGGCAGGGTTGCCTGCAGCGCCGCATGGCTGGGCGGGGCCAGCGGTTCCCGGGGTTTCAGGATCGCAAGCCCGGTCGCCTTGTCTTCAAAGAGGATGTCGGCCTCGTGCACCTCGTCAAGGGTCAGGCGGCCGCATTGCTTCAGCCCTTCGGCGGTCGTCACCACAGTGCCGGTCGCATCGGCATAGAAACCGCTGCGCGACAGGATCGGCCGCCGCACCTGCAAGCCCGACACCAGATCCGCCGCCGGGGTCGCCGAAGGCTCCCCCAGGCCCTCGTCCAGCGCCTTGTCGCCATAGGGCTTGAAGCTCGCTTTCATCGCATCGAGCACGCGAGCCGCCTGGGCTGCGTCCTTCGGGTGCCAGACCAGCGTGAAGCCCCGGATCAGCCCACCGCGCAGTTCGGCTTGTGTGTAGGACGCCACATGGTCATTCGCGCCGGTCAGAACGAAGGCGGATTTCTTCCGTTCCCGCTCACCGGCAATCGGCACGATTTCAAGCGTCTGCATGATGTCGTAAAGGCCGAAAAGGGTGTTTTCGTCGCCTTGCTGGGAAATCAGCAGCGCCTTGTAGCCCGATCCGTCCTTGCCTTCGTATTGCACGAAGGGCGGCTCGTAGCCCTTGAAGGCCACGAGGTTCATAGGCAGCGTGATCTCGATCCCGGCTTCTTCCTCGCGCACGGTTTGCAGGCCAAGCGCCGTCTGTTCGGCGCGATATCCTTCGGTCAGTTGCTGACGCTGACCCGTGGTCAGAACGCCCGTCGGCTCATGCCCCGCCTTTTCCTGCCAGGCGGCGATGGATTTCCGCGTGCCCGAACCGATGGCGCCGTCGATCTTGCCCGCGTAGGCGCCGTTCCATTGCAGGGCGCTCTGGATCAGTTCGCGGTCGGTCTGCGACAGGCCCGCTTCGGCGGCGCGGGCGTCGTTCAGGGTTTCGAAGGCTGTCGAGCCAGCAGCCTCTGCCGCAGGTTCGGGCTGAGGCGCCGCGGCGGTTTCTTCGGGTTGGACCTGAATTTCAGAGGCGGGCGCTTCTGTCGCCGTCGCGCCCTGGGGCCAGAAGGCGCCCTTGAACTTGGCGCCATCGGCGATGAAACTGTCGCGCGGGATCATCCGTTCGGATTTCAGCAGTCGAAGCTTTTCGCCCGCTTCCTTGCTGGGGAAGGGGCCTAGCACGATCCCGTACCAACCGTTCCCAAGGGCGAAGCCCTGCACATTGTCGAAGACCCCGGAATAGGCGCGGGCGCGATCCTCGGCTTCCGCCTTCGTCGGGCGTGCCTCGATCTGCAGCCAGACATCCTGCGCGAAGGCCTGGCCCGCCGTGATCGCGACGCCAAGCGCCAGCCCCATTCCCAAGATCCACTGCCGCATTCTGTCCTGCCCGCTTTATGTCGTTGTGGGCAGGCCGATGCATCCCGCATCGGGCCTGCCCCGAATCCGCCGCAGAACCTATGCAAGATGCGGGACGGCGTCACCCCCTCAAGCACCCCGTCTGTCTGCCTTGTGACTGGCCTCATGACAGGCCATCCAGCCGCCTGTTGCCTTGGCGCGCGCGACTGCCTAGTAAGACGCCCAAACGCCCCGGAACCGCGACGGCCGATCGACGGCCTTTCAGCCACAGGCAAGACCCGATGACCAACGCCGATACCGCCCCCCGTTCGTTTCAGGAAATCATCCTGAGGCTGCAGAATTACTGGGCCCGGCAGGGCTGCGCGATCCTGCAACCCTATGACATGGAGGTGGGGGCGGGCACCTTCCACCCGGCCACCACGCTGCGGTCGCTGGGCAGCCGCCCCTGGGCCGCGGCCTATGTCCAGCCCTCGCGCCGCCCGACCGACGGGCGCTACGGCGAAAACCCGAACCGCCTTCAGCACTATTATCAATACCAGGTGCTGATCAAACCCTCGCCGCCCCAGTTGCAGGCGCTGTATCTGGGCAGCCTTGACGCCATCGGCATCGACACCGGCCTGCACGACATCCGCTTTGTCGAGGATGACTGGGAATCCCCGACCCTGGGCGCCTGGGGCCTCGGGTGGGAGGTCTGGTGCGACGGCATGGAAGTGTCGCAGTTCACCTATTTCCAGCAGGTCGGCGGCCATGACTGCAAACCCGTCTCGGGCGAGCTGACCTACGGGCTTGAACGGCTGGCGATGTATGTGCTGGGCGTCGATCATGTCATGGAGATGCCCTTCAACGACCCCGACGCGCCGATCCCGCTGACTTATGGCGACGTCTTCCGCCAGACCGAACAGGAATATTCGCGCTGGAACTTCGATCAGGCCGATACCGAGATGCTGTTCCAGCATTTCAAGGACGCCGAGGCCGAATGCGAACGCATCCTTGCCGCAGCCCAGCCCGACAAGGCGGGCCGCACCATCGTCATGGCGCACCCGGCCTATGACCAGGCGATCAAGGCAAGCCACCTTTTCAACCTTCTGGACGCGCGGGGCGTGATTTCCGTGACCGAACGGCAGGCCTATATCGGCCGTGTCCGGGCGCTGGCGAAGAAATGCGCCGATGCCTTCAAACAGACCGAGGCAGGGTCCGATGAAGGGTCAGGGGCCGCTGCATGAAGGGCAGCATCGTCGGAGGCTTCATTGTGCTCATCGCTCTTCTTTTCGGCGCGTTCGTCTACTACCAGCAGGTCTATGCCTATTATGTCGCGGTTCCGGCCGATGCTCCGGCGGCGACGATCCTTCTGACCCCCATCGGCGGCGGCACGCCGGAACCGATGCTGTCCGATGCCTTCCAGGGCATCGACGCCGACAGCTCGCCGCTGCGGTTCCGCGCCTGTTTCCACAGCCAGACAGCCATTGCCACGCTGACGGAAACCTACGTCGTCTACGCCCACCCGACACCCACCATCGCGCCCGGCTGGTTCGACTGCTTTGACGCCAACCGCATCGGCACCGATCTGGAAACCGGGGCGGCGGTGGCCTTCCTGTCGCAAAAGAACATCCACCCCGGCGTCGATCGCGTCGTCGCGGTCTATCCCGATGGCCGGGCCTATGCCTGGCAGCAACTCAACGATACGGCCGAAAGCGGCGCCGAAGGCACGGGGAACTGACATGCCCGATCTGCTGATCGAACTCTTTTCCGAAGAAATCCCGGCCCGGATGCAGGCCCGCGCGCGTGAAGACCTGAAGCGCCTTGTGACCGACGGTCTGGTTCAGGCCGGGCTGACCTATGCCAGCGCCGGGGCCTTTTCCACCCCGCGCCGCCTGACGCTGACGGTCGAAGGGCTGACCGCGGAAAGCCGCCCGGTGCGCGAGGAACGCAAGGGCCCCCGCGCCGATGCCCCCGCCGCAGCGCTGGAAGGCTTCCTGCGGTCGACCGGCCTGACGAAGGATCAACTGGAACTGCGCGACGACAAGAAGGCGCAGGTCTGGTTCGCCGTCATCGAAAAGCCGGGCCGCAGCGCACAGGCCATCGTGGCCGAGGTGCTGGAAGGTGCGATCCGCGATTTCCCCTGGCCGAAGTCGATGCGCTGGGGTTCGGGCAGCTTGCGCTGGGTGCGGCCGCTGCATTCGATCCTTTGCCTGATGACCACCGAGGCCGGGGCCGAGGTCGTCGCGCTGGACGTGGACGGCATCAAAGCGGGCAACACCACCGAGGGCCACCGCTTCATGGGGCCCGTTTTCAGAGAGGGGGGACGCTTCGCCGTCCATTCCTTCGATGACTACCGCGCGAAGCTCTTGCGCGCCAAGGTCATGCTCGACAGTGCCGAACGCGAGGCGCATATCCTTGCCGATGCGCAGAACGCCGCCTTCGCCGCCGGGCTCGAAATGGTGCCGGACGCGGGCCTTCTGACCGAGGTCGCGGGGCTGGTCGAATGGCCCGTGGTCCTGATGGGCCGTATCCCGGATACCTTCCTCGACCTGCCGCCCGAGGTGCTGCAAACCTCGATGAAGGAACACCAGAAGTTCTTTTCGCTGAAAAACCCCGCCACGGGCCGGATCGAGGGCTTTGTGACCGTGGCCAACCGCGAAACCCCCGACGATGGCGCGACGATCCTGAAGGGCAACCTCAAGGTGCTGTCGGCGCGGCTGTCGGATGCGAAATTCTTCTGGGAAAACGACCTGCGCGTGGCGAAGGCGGGGATGAAGGAGTGGGAGGACGGCCTGAAATCCGTGACCTTCCACAACAAGCTTGGGAGCCAGTCCGAACGGATCGACCGCATCGCCGCACTGGCCCGCGAAATCGCGCCGCTGGTCAAGGCTGATGCCGGTCAGGCGGAACGCGCCGCGAAGATCGCCAAGCTGGATCTGCGGTCCAGCATGGTCGGCGAGTTCCCCGAACTTCAGGGCCTGATGGGGATGTATTACGCCAAGGCCGCCGGTGAACCCGACGCCATCGCCCACGCCGCCCGCGACCACTATTCGCCGCTTGGCCCGTCGGATGCCGTGCCGACCGAGCCGGTTTCCGTCGCCGTGGCGCTGGCCGACAAGATCGACACGGTGGTGCGTCTCTGGACTGTACTCGAGCGCCCTACAGGTTCCAAAGATCCTTTCGCGTTGCGTCGGGCTGTCCTTGGGGCAGAACGACTGCAACTGGCTGGCGGTATTCGACTGAATCTACAACAGATTCTTCATCCAATAGTTGTCGATACAACGCGTAAGTACCTAGAGAATGCAGAAAATTACGTCGATCCTCGGCTGATACTTGCCAAGAAATATGGGGCTGAACTCTCCATAGATGTGGACGCCTATGGGTCGTGGACTGACAGCTCGGGCAAACACATCGAAGATGAAGGCGTTGGCCCAATTTGGAGCAAGGCGCAGGTGGAGTCACTCTGGAAAGATCACGGCAGCGAAATTGAGGAGCATCATATCAGTTCATCTGTGAAATCCCTCCTCGCCTTCTTCCACGACCGCCTCAAGGTCCACCTCAAGGACGAAGGCATACGCCATGACGTGATCGACGCCTGCCTCGCCATGCCGGGGAATGACGACCTGACACTTCTGGTGAAACGGGCCGAGGCGCTGGCGGCGTTCCTCAAGACCGAGGATGGCGGCAACCTGATCCAGGGCTTCAAGCGTGCCAACAACATCCTTTCCCAGGCCGAGGAAAAGGATGGCGTCGAATACAGCTTCGGCGCGGATGTGAAGTTTGCCGAAACCGGCGAGGAACGCGCGCTGTTCGCCGCTCTTGATGCCGCCGAGGCGCGGATCAAGCCGGCGATGGCGGCGGAAGACTTCGGGCAGGCGATGGCGGCGATGGCCAGCCTTCGGGCGCCGATCGACGCGTTTTTCGAGGCTGTGCAGGTCAACAGCGACAATCCGGTGGTGCGCCGCAACCGGCTGAACCTCTTGTCGCGCATCCGCCAGATCTGCCTGTCGGTGGCCGACCTGACCCGGATCGAAGGCTGAGGAAGGGCCGGGGCAGGGGTCTTCGCCCCGTCCCCGGGTGCTTGCGCAACGATTTCATCACCGTTCCATGACAGCGGGGCAGAGTTTTCCTTGCCCCGCCACCGGCCCTTTGTATGCTGCGGGCTCAAAGGAGACGCCGCAGTGCAGAAACCAGCCGAGCCCAACCCCTTCGTCGAAATCACGCCCGCCGCCCCGGTCGAGACGATGCGGCATGGCTGGCGCGCCAAGGCGCTGCAACGGCTGATCCGGCTGGAAATGCCGGTTCCGCGCACGGTGGCCTTGCCCACGGAAACCGTCCGGTCGATCGCGGCGGGGCAGATCCTGGAAACCCCGAAGCTGGCGCAGTTCTTCGGGCCGGACGCGCTGGTGGCGATCCGGCCGTCGCCCGCCAACCCCGAATGGGGCGGGCCGGGCACGATCCTGAATGTCGGCATGAACGCCGAACGCCACGCCGCGCTGACCAAAACCCACGGGGCAGAGATCGCCGATGCGATCTACCTGCGCTTCGTTCAGGCCTATGCGATCCACGTTGCGCGGCTTGATCCCGACATGTTCGGCGCGGCGCCCTCGGCCCCCGCGCTCGCGGCGGCGCTGGCGGCCTACGAGGCCGAAACCGACGATCCCTTCCCGCAGGTTCCCGCACGGCAGATGGCCGAGGTGCTGCGGTCCATGGCCCGGGCGTGGGAGGGCACGACGGCCCGGCTCTTGCGGCAGGCCAAGGGTGCGCCGGCCGAGGCGCCGCTGGGGCTTGTCGTTCAGGAAATGGTCCTTTCGACCGGCCCCGGGTTTTGCGGTTCGGGCACGATCCAGTTCGTCGAACCTGTGACGGGCGTGCCGCAGATCACCGGGCGCTTTCGCGGCCAGGCCATCGGGCGCAAGGTGACGCAGGACATGCTGTACCTGACCCGCGATCCGCGCGGCGCGTCCCTTGAAGAAGCCGCGCCCGAGGTTTTCGCCGCGCTGGTGCGCCACGGGGCGGCCACGCGGGTGAAGCTGCGCGAAGAGATGCAGATCGAATTCGCGCTGGAAAGCGGCCAGTTGCGGGTGCTGGATGCGATCAAGGTGCAGCGGTCCTCGCGCGCCTCGGTCCGCATCGCGGTCAGTCTCGCCAATGACGGCATCATCAGCCGGGACGATGCGCTTCTGCGGATCGAGCCCCGGGCACTGTCCGAGCTTTTGCACCACCAGATCGACCCGCGCGGGCCGCGGGACCGTTTCGCGCGTGGCATCGCCGCCAGCCCGGGGGCGGCGACGGGACGGATCGTTTTCACCGCCGCCGATGCGCAGGCCTCGGCCGCGCGGGGGGAGGCTTGCGTGCTTGTGCGGCGCGAAACCGCCCCCGAGGACATCCGGGGGATGCATGCCGCCGTCGCCGTGCTGACCGAACGCGGCGGCATGACCAGCCACGCGGCGGTGATCGCGCGCGGGCTTGGCCTGCCCTGCATCGTCGGGGCCAGCGACATCCGCATGAACCCGCGCGACCGGACGCTGAACCTGGCCGATGGCCGGATCTTCCGCGAAGGCGACATTATCACCGTGGACGGAACGCGGGGCGAGGCGCTGGCCGGCGCGGCCGACATGCTGGAACCGGCGCTGGACGAATGGTTCACCACGCTTCTGCATTGGGCCGACAACACCCGCGACATCGGCATCCGCGCCAATGCCGACACGCCCGAAGACGCCCGCACCGCCCGCATGTTCGAAGCCGAGGGCATCGGCCTGTGCCGGACGGAACACATGTTCTTCGACGAAGACCGCCTGACCGTCATGCGCGAGATGATTTTCGCCGACACCGCCACCGACCGGCGCATCGCGCTGGACCGGCTTTTGCCGATGCAGCGCGCCGATTTCACCGCGCTGTTCGACATCATGGCGGGCCTGCCGGTCTGCATCCGGCTGTTCGATCCGCCGCTTCACGAATTCCTGCCCCATGATCGCGAGGGGATGCGCGAGCTGGCCGAGGCGCTCGACCGCCCGCTGTCCGAGGTGACGCGGCGGGTCGAGGCTTTGTCCGAATTCAACCCGATGCTCGGGATGCGCGGCGTGCGCCTGGGGATCACCGTCCCCGAGATCTACGAGATGCAGGCCCGCGCCATCTTCGAGGCCACGGTCGAAATCAGCCGCCGCGCAAAGCCCGTGGTGCCCGAGGTGATGATCCCGCTGGTGTCGGCCAAGCGCGAGGTTGAACTGGTCAAGACCCGGATAGACGCCATCGCCGCCGCCGTGCGCACCGAAACCGGCGTCAATTTCGACTACCGGCTGGGCGTCATGGTCGAGACGCCCCGCGCCACGCTGCGCGCCGACGAGATCGCCCACCACGCGGCCTTCCTGTCCTTCGGGACCAACGACCTGACGCAGATGACCTATGGTCTTTCGCGCGATGACGCGGGCCGCTTCATGGCCGCCTATGTCGGTCTGGGCGTCTATCCCGAAGACCCGTTCCATGTCCTTGACGTCGATGGCGTGGGGGAGCTTCTGCTGATCGGCGCGGCGCGCGGGCGGCGCACGCGGCCCGACATCACCCTGTCGGTGTGCGGCGAACATGGCGGCAATCCCGAAAGTATCGCCTTCTGCCGGAAGTCGGGATTTGACTATGTTTCCTGCTCGCCGTTCCGGGTTCCGGTGGCGCGGCTGGCGGCAGCACATTTTGCGCTTCTGGACCCGAAGACCGGCAACATTTCGCTATGAAGCGCGTGTGAAGAGCGATATTTGGCGGAAATCGGCTCTTCAGTTCCGACATTATCGATTCGTTCATCATGACCTGTGATCGCAGGCCAGCCAATTTGTGCACCCTCAGGGTGGACGCCGCGGTGCTTTTCCGTTAAGCACCCGGCCGTCGCAGCCTGTGGGGGCCGTGGCTTGGCGAAGCTATTCAGGAAGTTTTGATGTCGATGCTGAAGACCTGGAGCGGGGCAACCGTTATGGCCCTCGCCCTCGCCGGAGGCGCAAGCGCCGAAACCGACGCAAGCAAATCCAAGGAACCGACCGCGCAAATGACCGGCACTCTGGCCGCGCTCTTGGGTCAGGAAAAAACCGGGATGAGCGGGGTTTCCCCCGACCGTATGCAGGCCATCGTGGCGCCCGCCGAAAAGCTGGCCGCCGCCCCGACAAAGACCAAGCCCAGCAAGGATCGTCCCGCAGCGCCGACCTATGATGCGGCCTGGCTTGCCTCGCAGCCCGCCGCGCGCAGCGATGCGCAGTTCCGCTGCCTTGCGACCGCATTGTATTTCGAGGCGCGCGGTGAATCGATCCGCGGTCAGGCCGCCGTGGCCGAGGTGATCCTGAACCGCGCCGATCTGCCGAGCTATCCGAATTCGATCTGCGGCGTCGTCAATCAGACCGGGTCGGGCGGATGCGCGTTTTCCTATGTCTGCGACGGACGCCCCGATGCGGTGAATGACCGCGCCGCCTGGGACCGCGCGATGCGGGTCGCGGCCGCGATGATGGCGGGCGCGCCACGCCTGCTGACGGAAGGCGCCACGCATTTCCACACGCCGTCGGTCCGTCCGACCTGGTCGCGGCAGTTTGCCCATACCGCCACCATCGGCGCGCATATCTTCTATCGCCAGCCGCTGCGGACCGCGATGAACTGACGGGGCCCGCTACGCCGGACTTCGGCGTCGTGCTTGTGCGGTAATGCAGCGGTTCCGGCTGTATTCTTGGCCCGGCTGTCCTTATATCCTGTCGCAAGACGCAAAGATAAGGGCCTGCCCATGACCACAGATATTCGCCTGGCCTTCGGCCATCCCGAGGAACGGGCAGAAGCCTCGGCAGGCGGCGATCCGCGCGACCGGCTGTCCTTGCGCGATCACATCGTTGAGGCGGATATCGGCGCCTTCCAGCAGGAACGCGGCCAGAAACAGCGCCTGCGCTTCAACATCGTGGTCGAGGTGGTGCCGCAGTCGGCGCCCATCGACGATGACGTGGACCGCATCCTGTCTTACGACCGGATCGCCGAAGCCATCGCCCATGAACTGGCGGCCGAACGGCTGAACCTTCTGGAAACGCTGGCGGAGCGGGTGGCCGAACGCATCCTCCATTCCCCGCAAGCCATGCGGGTCTTCGTCCGGGTCGAAAAGCTTGACCGTGGCCCCGGCGCGCTGGGGGTGGAAATCGTCCGGTCGCGGGCGGCGGTGCCGACGCAGGCCACCGCCGATGACGGGTCGGAAACCGCGCTGCATCCGGTGGTCGCCTATCTGGACAACGCAACCATTGCCGCAGCCGACCTTGCCCGACGCCTTGATGCGCTGGCCGCACGCGGCCTGCCGGTGATCCTGACCGTGGGCCTGCCGGAGTTTCCGCGCGCCGTCACCGGCCACCGCCCGACCCAGCGCCGCATCGACCTTCTGGCGATCGAGCAGAACGCCTGGGCTCTTGCCGCCCGCGATGACCGCTGCGTGGTGGTCGGGACGCGGACGGAAATCGACTGGGCGATGAAGCATGGCAAGATGATCGTCTGGGCGCCCTCGAAGATCGTTCTGGATACGCCCGACGGCCCGAAAGCCGCCAGCGACGACGGTCTGGCGCTGGCGCTCTGGCTGGCCGAGACGATGGCCGCGACCGAGCTTGTCGTTCACGGACCTGTTTCCGTTCCGGCAGGAAGCCGCGTGCCGGTGGTCACCGGCTGACGGGCGGCGCTTGCCAAGCGCGCCATTCCGCAGCAAGAACACCGGCCAAGGCGCTGACGCCGCACGGCGGAGGCAGACACCAAGATATGGCCCCATGATCCTGTACCGCCCCATCGCGCAATGCGATCCCGTCCGCCCCGACCATGCCCTGACGCTTGCGGGCGGCTGGTGCTGGTTCACCCACGCCGAGGTTCTGGTGAAGGGCGGCTCGGAAGGGCTGATCCCCGCCGCCGATATTCCGGCGGATGTGCGGGACCGGCTGACGGCGCCGCGCGCGGAACTTCTGGGCCTGACGATGGACGCGCCGCGGCTCATGGGGATTCTCAACGTGACGCCCGACAGCTTTTCCGATGGCGGCCGGTTCGACCGGCCCGAAGCCGCCCTGGCGCAGGCCCGGGCGCTGGCGGGGGCAGGGGCCGACATCCTCGACATCGGCGGAGAAAGCACGCGGCCCGGTTCGGACGAGGTGCCGGTGGCCGAGGAAACCGCCCGCACCGCCCCGGTGATCGCCGCCCTTCGGGCCGAGGGGCTGTGCACCCCGATTTCCATCGACACGCGGAAGGCGGCGGTTGCCGAGGCAGCAGTGGCCGCAGGCGCCGGGATGGTCAACGACGTCGCCGCGATGACCTTCGATCCGTGCATGGCCGAAGTGACGGCGGCGACAGGGGCGGACCTGTGCCTCATGCATTTCAAGGGCGAACCGAAGACCATGCAGGTCGCGCCCAGCTACGAAGACGTGACGCTTGAGGTCTATGCCTTCCTTGAGGAACGCATCCGTGCCGCCGAGGCCGCGGGCATTCCGCGGCAGCGGATCTGCGTCGATCCCGGCATAGGCTTCGGAAAGACCATCGCGCATAACCTGACGCTGATCCGCAACCTGTCGGTCTTTCACGGCCTTGGCTGCCCGATCCTTCTGGGTGTGTCGCGCAAGCGCTTCATCGGCACCATCGCGGGCCTGTCTGATGCTGCCGCCCGCGATCCCGGCACCCAGGCGATCCTGCTGGCCGGCGTGGCGCAGGGCGCGCAGATCCACCGCATTCACGACGTTTCCGGCGCCCGTCAGGCGCTGTCGATCTGGCGCGCCATCAACGAGGGATATCAGCCATGACCCGCAAGCTTTTCGGCACCGACGGGGTGCGCGGCACAGCCAATACCTATCCGATGACCGCCGAGATGGCGCTGCGCCTTGGCGCGGCGGCGGGGCGCTACTTCCGCACCGATGGCCGCAACCGGCATCGCGTCGTCATCGGCAAGGATACCCGCCTGTCGGGCTACATGCTGGAAACCGCGCTGACGGCGGGGCTGACCTCGACGGGGATGAACGTCCTGCTCCTGGGCCCGGTGCCGACTCCGGCGGTCGGGTTCCTCACCCGCTCGATGCGGGCCGATCTGGGGATCATGATCTCGGCCAGCCACAACCCGGCCCACGACAACGGCATCAAGTTCTTCGGCCCCGATGGCTTCAAGCTGTCGGACGAGGCGGAAACCGCGATCGAGACGATTGTCGGCGGCACTGTCGACCCGGCCCAGCCGCAGAACATCGGACGCGCCAAGCGGATCGACGACGGCCTCGGGCGCTACATCGAATATGCCAAGACCACGTTCCCGGCCAAGGGCCAGCTTTCGGGTCTGAAGGTCGTGATCGACTGCGCCAATGGCGCCGCCTACAAGGCCGCGCCGCAGGTGCTGTGGGAACTGGGCGCCGAAGTCGTGCCGGTGGGCGTGGACCCGAATGGCCTCAACATCAATGAAAATTGCGGATCGACCCATACCCAGACGGCCGCCGAGGCGGTGGTGGCCCATGGCGCGGACCTGGGGATCTGCCTTGACGGCGATGCCGACCGGGTGATGATCCTTGACGAGACCGGCCGCGTGGCGGATGGCGACCAGATCATGGCGCTTCTGGCCGACCGCTGGGCCAATGCCGGGCGGCTGACCGGCGGCGCGCTGGTGGCGACCGTCATGTCGAACCTTGGCCTTGAGCGGTTCGTCACCGGACGCGGGCTCAGGCTCGAGCGGACGGCGGTGGGCGACCGCTATGTCGTCGAACGGATGCGGGAAGGCGGCTTCAACCTTGGTGGCGAACAATCGGGCCACATCGTCATGACCGATTATGCGACCACCGGAGACGGGCTGATCGCGGGCCTGCAGTTCCTTGCCGCGATGGCCGAAACCGGTCGTCCGGCCTCTGAGCTGGTGCGGCAGTTCGAGACCGTTCCGCAGATGCTGAAGAACGTCCGCTACGGGGCAGGGCAGGAGCCGCTGGCCGATCCGGCGGTGAAGGCGGCGATTTCGGAGGCCGAGGCGCGGCTGAATGGCACCGGGCGGCTTTTGATCCGCAAATCCGGGACCGAGCCCTTGATCCGCGTCATGGCCGAGGCCGAGGATGAGGCGCTTTTATCCGAGGTCGTGAGCGAAATCGTCGGCGCGGTCGAGCGCGCGGTCTAGGTTCCTTGGGCCTGCAGCTGGCGGCCGCCGGGGGTTTCACACCCCCGGACCCCCGTGGGATATTTTCGCCAAGATGAAGGCTGCGGCCGGATAAGGGGGGCGTCTGGACAGTATGGAATGCCGGACTTGATCGGGTGGGCTTCGGGCCTTACTTCGGCGAATGAATGTTCATTCACTGTCTGGATGAGTTTCCATGAACATGCCTGCCGGTCGACTTGACGAACATGCGGCCCAGCATGACCTGCGCCAGATCGGTATCCTGGCGGCGGTGAAGGGGGCCTTTCTCGAACATGGCCTCGAAGGCGCCTCGATGCAGGATCTTGCCCGCGCGGCGGGGATGAGCGCGGGGAACTTTTATCGGTATTTTCCGTCGAAGGCGGTGCTGATCGAGGCGCTGGTCGAGGTTGAACTGACGCGCTTGCAGGCCGATTTCGGCACCTTCCTGCAGACAGGCGATCTGATGGGCACCGTGCGCCAGGCGCTTCAGGCCCGGCTGGAGGATCGCGGCTGTCTGATGTGGGAGGATATCGAGGTCGCGGCGACCCGGTCGCCCGAGATCGCCGCCATCGTCAGGCGGTTCGAAACGGCGGTTCTGGGCTGTCTGACCGAGGTCTTCGCGGGGCTGTCCGGCCTGTCGAAACCCGAGGCCGAGCGGGAATTTTCGGCGCATGGCCTGCTGCTTCTGGAGCTGTTCAAGGACATGGTCGCCAATTGTTCGCCAAATCGGCCATTGGGGCGCTGGCAACCTTCGCTGCAGAAGCAGCTTCAGGATCTGATCTTTCGGCAGATCGAAGGAATTTTTGACGAAGTGCGAT
This sequence comes from Rhodobacteraceae bacterium UBA6236, assembly GCA_002440945.1. The sequence goes on from DJWG01000040.1 coordinate 32,449, forward strand.
GCTACAAGTCCGAAGGGCAGGCGGGCATTTCCGGGGTGGAGGCTGCGGGTCGATGAAACATGGGCCGATAGGAACGCTCCGCCGGATGACGCGGGCCGGGATGACGATGGGCCGGGGGCTGCTTCTGGTCGGCCTTGCGGGGCTGGCATTCGCGCCCGAAGGCGTGCGCGCCGCCGACACGGCGGAAACCGCGGCCCCGCGGGAGGCGGTTTTGCCGACGATCACGGTCGTGCAGGTCACCAAGCGGCATCTGCGCGACGTGGTCCGGGCCTCGGGGCTGGTGCAGCCGCAGGAAACCGTCTTCGTCCAGCCGGAGATCGAGGGCCAGGCGACCGAGGTGTTGCGCGCCGATGTGGGCGATGTGGTTGCCGCCGGTGCGGTGCTGGCCGAGCTTTCGGATCGCTCGCTCCAGTTGCAGAAGGGGCAGCTGGTGGCGGTGAAGACTGCGGCCCGCGCCGCCGTCGCGCAGGCCGAGGCGCAGATCCTGGAAGCCAAGGCCGCCGCCGACGAGGCGCTGCGGGTCAATGAACGGACGAAGGCGCTGAAGGCGCAGGGCACGGCGTCGCAGGCGCAGGCGGATCAGGCGCAGGCCGCAGCCACCGCGGCGACCAGCCGGCTTTCCGCCGCGACGCAGGGCCAGGCGGCCGCGGCGGCGCAACTGGCCCAGGCCGAAGCGCAGCTTGAGAACATAGAATTGCAGTTGCGGCGCACTCGTGTGACGGCACCGGTGTCGGGCCGGATCGTGGCGCGCAATGCCACTGTCGGCGCCATCGCCAGCGCGGCCGGGCAGCCGATGTTTACCCTGATCCGCGATGACCGGCTGGAACTGCGCGCCGATGTGGCCGAAGCCGATGTGACGCGGCTTGCGCCGGGGCAGCCCGCGACGCTGCGCGTGATCGGCGGGCCGGTGGTCAAGGGAGAGGTGCGTCTGGTCGAGCCGGGGATCGACACGGTCACCCGGCTGGGAAGCGTGCGGATCGCCATCGACGCGGCAGAGGCGCCCGCGCTGCGCGACGGCATGTTCGCCGAGGCCGAGATCGTCGTGGCCGAGCGGGACGGGCTGGCCCTGCCGGTGACCGCCGTCGCCGGGGGCGGCAATGGCCCCACGGTCATGAAGGTGCTTGACGGTGTGGTTTCGCGTGTTCCGGTGCGCGTGGGGATCCGCGACGGCAGCTTTGTCGAAGTGACCGAGGGGGCGCTGGAACGCGATCTGGTCGTCCTGAAGGCCGGGGCCTTCGTGCGGGACGGCGATCATGTGCGCCCGATCCAGCCCGCGCCCGTGACGAACTGAGGACCGGTCATGAACTTTTCAGCCTGGTCGATCCGAAATCCCATCGCGCCGATCCTGGCCTTTGTCCTTCTGATGGTCATGGGCTGGCAGTCCTTCAACAGCCTGCCGGTCACCCGTTTCCCCAATATCGACATCCCTCTGGTGGCGGTGTCCGTCGTCCAGCCCGGCGCCGCTCCGGCTGAAATGGAGGCGCAGGTCACCAAGGAAATCGAAGATGCCGTGGCCGGGATTTCCGGGGTGAAGAACGTCTTTTCTTCGGTCGCGGACGGGCTTTCCACCACTTCGGTCGAGTTCCGGCTGGAGGTGCCGACCGACAAGGCGGTGCAGGATGTGAAGGACGCGGTCGACCGCATCCGGTCTGACCTGCCCGCAGGGATTGAAGCGCCAATCGTCACCCGGATCGACGTCGAGGGTCAGGCGATCATGACCTTTGCCGTGGGCTCGGCCGACATGTCGCTGGAGGACCTGTCGTGGTTCGTCGATGACAAGGTGAAACGCGCGCTTCAGGGGCGCCCCGGCATCGGCCGGATCGACCGTTACGGCGGGGCGGATCGGGAAATCAGGATCGAGCTTGACCCGCTGCGCCTTGACAGTTTCGGCATCACCGCGGCGGCCGTGAACCAGCAGGTGCGGCTGACCAATGCCAATCTTGGGTCCGGCCGCGCCTCGCTTGGCGGATCGGAACAGGCGATCCGGGTCCTGGGCGATGCCTCGGATGCGGCGCGGCTGTCGGACACGACCATCGCGCTGGGTGGCGGGCGCTTCGTCAAGCTGGGCGAGCTCGGCCAGGTCATCGACACCTATGAAGAGCCGCGGTCGTTTTCGCGGCTGGACGGCGATCCGGTCGTCACCTTCGCGGTTTTCAAGTCGAAAGGCGCCTCCGAGGTCAGCGTGGCCGAGACGGTGAATGCGATGCTTGATCAGGTGCGGGCCGAAAACCCCGGCGTCGAGATCCGCATGGTCGACGACACGGTCTTCTACACCTACGGGAACTACGAATCCGCCCTCCATACCCTGATGGAGGGCGCGGCGCTGGCGGTGCTCGTCGTGTTCCTGTTCCTGCGCAACTGGCGCGCTACGCTGATTTCGGCGATGGCGCTGCCGCTGTCGGCCATCCCCACCTTCTATGTGATGGATTTGCTGGGCTTCTCGCTTAATCTGGTGAGCTTTCTGGCGATCACGCTGGCGACCGGCATCCTGGTCGATGACGCGATTGTCGAGATCGAGAACATCGCCCGCCATATCCGCATGGGGAAGACGCCCTACCGCGCCGCGATCGATGCCGCGGATGAAATCGGCCTTGCGGTGATCGCAACCACCATGACCATCGTCGCCGTCTTCGTGCCGGTGTCGTTCATGCCGGGGATTCCAGGCCAGTATTTCCGGCAATTCGGCCTGACGGTGGCGATATCGGTCCTGTTCTCGCTTCTGGTGGCGCGGCTTATCACGCCCTTGATGGCGGCCTACCTCATGCGCACCAAGGATGCGGCCGATCACGGGGCGCATGGCGAAGCCTGGGCGATGCGCGGCTATCTGGCGCTGATGCGCCGCAGCCTCAATCACCGCTATCTGACGCTGGTCATCGCGCTTGCCGTGCTTGCGGTGTCGGTCTTCTTCATGGCGCGCGTTCCCGGGGCCTTCATGCCGCCCGAGGATGTCTCGCGCATCTCGATCAGCGTCGAGCTGCCGCCGGGGTCGAGCCTTGCCGACACCGAACGCGCCACCGACGCCATGCAGGCGCGGCTGAAGGGGATGAAGGGCGTGCAGTCGGTCTTCATCCTTGGCGGGTCGTCGCCCAAGGGCGATCTCGACATCCGCCGCGCCTCGGTGACGCTGGTGCTGGAACGGCTGGATCATTCGCTGCTGCGGCGGATTTCGGAACTTCTGTCGCGGGTTCCGGTCGTGGGTCGGTTGGTGCCACAGGTCGAAGCCAGGGGCCGCCTGCGCCCGCAAGAAGACATCGAGGCCGAAGCCTTCGAACGCCTGGCCGGTGTGCCCGACATCCGCGCCTCGAAGCTGAACGACCGGGGGGAACGTGACATTTCCTATTCGGTCATGTCGAACAATGAGGCGGCCCTGAACGAGGCGGTCGCGCGTCTGGAAGTCGCGCTGCGGGCCGAGCCGCTTCTGGCCAACGTCGCCTCGGAAGGCGCGCTGCCCCGGCCCGAGGTGCATGTGACCCCGCGTCTGGACGAAGCGGCGCGGTTGGGGGTCACGACGGCGGCGATTTCGGAAACCGTTCGGGTGGCCACCATCGGTGATGTGGACGCGGCGCTGGCGAAGGTGTCGCTGGATGGGCGCCAGATCCCGGTCCGGGTGCAGTTGCAGGGCGCGATCAAGGACGACCTGTCACGGCTTTCGGCGCTGCGGGTGCCGACGTCGAACGGCAAGACGGTGCCGCTTTCGACCGTGGCCGACCTGACCCTGTCCGAAGGGCCAAGCTTCGTCGACCGCCAGAACCGCGAGAGGCGCGCCACCATCGGCGCGAACCTGCCCGTCGGCGTGCCACAAGGCACGGCCACCGCCCGCTTCGAAGAGATCGTTCAGGCGACCGAACTTCCGGCGGGCGTCCGCATCATCCCCGCAGGCGACGCCGAGGTGATGAAGGAGATGAACCAGAGCTTCGTGAACGCCATGATCATGGGGCTGATGCTGGTGCTCACGGTGCTCATCTTGCTGTTCGGTTCGGTCATCCAGCCCTTCACCATCCTCTTTTCGCTTCCGCTCGCCATCGGCGGCGTCGCCATGGCGCTGATCCTGACCGGCTATTCGGTGTCCATGCCGGTGATGATCGGGATGCTGATGCTGATGGGAATCGTGACGAAGAACGCGATCCTGCTTGTGGACTTCGCCATCGAGATGATCGCGCAAGGCAAGACCCGGGTCGAGGCGATGCTGGAGGCCGGCCACAAGCGGGCGCAGCCGATCGTCATGACCTCGATCGCGATGTCGGCGGGGATGATGCCTTCGGCCCTTGGCGTGGGCGAGGGCGGCGCTTTCCGCGCGCCGATGGCGACGGCGGTGATCGGCGGGATCATCGTCTCGACGGTGCTGAGCCTCGTGGTCGTGCCGTCCTTCTTCCTGATCATGGATGACCTGCAACGCGGGTTGGCGCGGCTGTTCCGGGGCATCGTCGGCCCGAAGGAGGCCGAGCCCCAGCCGACCGATCCGCTGGTGCTGACCAATATGGTGGTCGCTGGACGCGCCGAGGTGCAGGCGCTGGCGGAACGGGTCGAGGCGCTGGAAGGTGCCACGCGCCCCAAGCAGGGGCCGAAGATCCAGGCGGCGGAATAGCGGCCGAACCTCTTGCCAGGCTGATCGGGCGTCCGGGCAATCGGGCGCCTTTTTTATCGGTAAATCTCTTGCGCGAAAGGTTAAGAAGGCTTCGTAATTCGCAAAGCAGCGACGATTCCAGCGGTTATAGTCATAAAAACCACATCTGGGAGGATGTCATGCCGCTTTCGATGAATCGCGAGGTCTTCATCACCTGTGCCATCACCGGTTCGGGCGGCACGCAGGACAAAAGCCCGCATGTGCCACGCAGCCCGGCCCAGATCGCGGAATCCGCCATCGCCGCGGCGAAGGCTGGCGCGGCGGTCGTCCACTGCCATGTCCGCGACCCGGAAACCGGCAAGCCCGCCCGCGATCCGGCGCTTTACCGCGAAGTCACCGAACGCATCCGCGACAGCGCGACCGACGTGGTCTTGAACCTGACGGCCGGGATGGGCGGCGATATCGTCTTCGGTTCTACCGAAAGCCCGTTCCCGGTGAACCCGAATGGCACTGACATGGTCGGCGCGACGGAACGCGTGGCCCATGTCGCCGAATGCCTGCCCGAGATCTGCACGCTGGACTGCGGCACGATGAACTTCGCCGAAGCCGATTACGTCATGACCAATACCCCCGGCATGCTCCGCGCCATGGGCCGGATGATGACCGATCTGGGCGTCTGCCCGGAAATCGAGGCCTTCGACACCGGCCATCTGTGGCTGGCCAAGCAGCTTGTTTCGGAAGGCGTGCTGAAATCGCCCGCTCTGGTGCAGCTGTGCATGGGCGTTCCCTGGGGGGCGCCGGACGACCTGAACACCTTCATGGCGATGGTCAACAACGTGCCTTCGGACTGGAACTGGTCGGCGTTTTCCATCGGTCGCAACGAAATGGCCTATGTCGCGGCCGCCGTGCTGGCGGGCGGCAACGTCCGGGTGGGGCTGGAAGACAACCTCTGGCTCGACAAGGGGGTGCTGGCGACTAATGCGCAACTGGTGGAACGCGCGGTCGGCATCATCGAACGGATGGGCGCCCGGGTGATCGGCCCCGCCGAGGTGCGCGAAAAGCTTGGCCTGACGAAGCGGGCGCCGCGCGCGCGCTGACGGGCAGCGGGGCGGATGGCTCCGCTTTAACGACAGGCGCCCCTGCGGCGCGATCAGGGAAGGATGGCGTGAGAATGGCGCGCAAGGCAGCAATTATTGGCGGCGGTGTGATCGGTGGCGGATGGGCCGCACGGTTCCTGCTGAGCGGTTGGGACGTGGCGGTCTTCGACCCCGACCCGGAAGCGCCCCGCAAGGTCGGCGAGGTACTGGCCAACGCCCGCGCCAGCCTGCCCGCGCTGTCGGACGGCCCGATGCCTGCGGAAGGGCGATTGAGCTTTGCGCAGACGATCACCGAAGCCGTGGAAGGCGCTGAATACATTCAGGAAAGCGTCAGCGAGAATCTGGGGCTGAAGCACCGCGTCTACGCCCAGATCCAGCAGGCGGCCTCACAGGTGCCGGTCGGTTCCTCGACCAGCGGCTTCAAGCCTTCGGAACTGCAAGAGGGCGCCGCGAACCCCGCGACGATCTTCGTGGCCCATCCCTTCAACCCGGTCTACCTGCTGCCCTTGGCCGAAGTCGTTCCCAGCGCGAAGTCCGACCCTCAGGTGATTGAAAACGCCAAGGAAATCCTGCGCGAAATCGGGATGTTCCCGCTCCATATCCGCAAGGAGATCGACGCCCATATCGCCGACCGCTTCCTCGAGGCCGTCTGGCGCGAGGCGCTCTGGCTGGTGAAGGACGGTATCGCCACCACCGAGGAAGTGGATGAGGCGATCCGCATGGGCTTTGGCCTGCGCTGGGGGCAGATGGGCCTGTTCGAGACTTACCGCATCGCCGGCGGCGAGGCCGGGATGAAGCACTTCATGGCGCAGTTCGGCCCCTATCTTTCGGCCGAATGGACGAAGCTCATGGATGTGCCGGAGTTCAACGAGGATCTGGTCGACCTGATCGCCGGGCAATCCGACGCGCAATCCGGCCACCACACGATCCGCGAGCTGGAACGCATCCGCGACCAGAACCTGATCGGCTTCCTGCGCGTGCTGAAGGATCGCGACTGGGGTGCGGGCAAGGTCTTGAAGGACCACGACAAGCGCCGTCAGGCCGCCATGCCCGCCCCCACGCCCGACACCGCGCGGCCGATGGAAATGGCGCGGATGACGGTGCTGCCGGGCTGGATCGACTACAACGGCCACATGACCGAAAGCCGCTACCTGTTTGCAGGCTCGGAAACCTCGGACGCCTTCCTGCGCCATATCGGCGCCGACATCGCCTATGTCGGCACCGGCTTCAGCTACTACACCGCCGAGACGCATATCATGCACCTGGACGAGGCGAAGCTGGGCGACGCGCTATCGGGCACCGTGCAGGTGCTGCACGCCGATGAAAAGCGCCTGCATGTCTTCATCCGCATCCTGAAGGGCGACACCGCCATCGCGACGCTCGAACAGATGCTTCTGCACGTCGACATGAAGGCAGGCCGCACCGTCACCGCGCCGAAAGCCATCCTCGACCGGCTCTTGCCGATCGCCGAGGCGCACAAGGCGCTGGAACGCCCGAAGGATGCAGGCCGCCACGTCGGGCAAAGGAAGGGCTGAGATGGATTTCGGGCTGAGCGAAGAACAGAAGCTGATCGTCGAGACGACCCGCGCCTTCGTCGAGAACGAGCTTTACCCCCATGAGGCCGAGGTCGAACGCAGCGGCCACCTGCGCATGGACCTGATCCGCGAGTTGCAGAAAAAGGCCATCGACGCCGGGCTTTACGCCGCGAACATGCCCGAGGAGGTGGGGGGCGCGGGCCTCGATACGCTGTCCTGGCTGCTTTACGAAAAGGAACTGGGGCGCGCGAACTATGCGCTGCACTGGACTTGTGTCGCCCGGCCCTCGAACATTCTGCTGGCGGGGAACGAGGAACAGCGCGAAAAATACCTCTACCCCTGCATCCGCGGCGAAAAATGGGACTGCCTGGCCATGACCGAACCGGGCGCCGGGTCGGACCTGCGCGGCATGAAGGCAAGCGCCCGGGCGGACGGCGACGACTGGATCCTGAACGGCACCAAACACTTCATCAGCCACGCCGACATCGCCGATTTCGCCATCGTTTTCATGGCGACGGGCGAAGAACAGACCCCGCGCGGCCTGAAGAAGCTGATCACCGCCTTCTTCGTCGACAAGGGCACGCCGGGCTTTGCGGTCCGCGACGGCTACCGCAACGTCAGCCACCGTGGCTACACCAATGCCGTGCTGGAATTCGACGACTGCCGCCTGAACAAGCGCCAGGTTCTGGGCGAGGTCCACAAGGGCTTCGAGGTGGCCAATTCCTGGCTCGGCGCCACCCGGCTCCAGGTGGCATCCACCTGCCTTGGCCGCGCCGAACGGGCGCTGGGGCATTCTCTTTCCTACGCGGCGGAACGCGAACAATTCGGCCAGAAGATTGGCAAGTTCCAGGGTATCTCCTTCAAGCTGGCCGACATGGCGATGGAGCTGAAGGCAGCCGAACTCCTGACCCGCGAGGCCGCCTGGAAATACGACCAGGGCACCGTGACCGAAGCCGACATGTCGATGGCGAAGCTCAAGGCAACCGAGGTGCTGGCCATGATCGCCGACGAGGCGATCCAGATCCACGGCGGCATGGGCCTGATGGACGAACTGCCGCTGGAGCGGATCTGGCGCGATGCCCGGGTCGAGCGGATCTGGGAAGGCACCAGCGAGATCCAGCGCCACATCATCAGCCGCGAACTCCTGCGGCCGCTCGGCGCCTGAACCGTCGGTCCCGGGGGTTTCACACCCCCGGACCCCCGTGGGATATTTGCGAAAAGAAGAAGTAACCGGATGTTAAGACCATCGCGCGACAAGAGGCTCACGGTACAGGCGGGGACGCCGATGACCGTAAAAGGAGAAGGCTCCCTGTCCTTGCGGGGGCAGGGCGTCTCTTTCTTCTTTTTCCAAATATCCCGGGGTCCGGGGCAGCGCCCCGGGGGGCTCTGGCCATGAGCCGCGATCTGACCCGGCTTCTTCGTCCTCGCTCCATCGCCGTTCTGGGGTCCGGCTGGGCGGCGAATGTTGTCGAACAATGCCGCAAGATGGGTTTCGCGGGCGACGTCTGGCCGGTGCATCCGACGCGCACCGAAATCGGCGGTGCGACGTGTTACCCGTCGATTGCCGCGCTGCCCTCGGTGCCGGACGCGACCTTCATCGGTGTGAACCGCCACGCGACGCTTGAGGTCGTGGCAGAGCTTGCCGCGATGGGCGCGGGCGGGGCCACCTGTTTCGCCGCCGGCTGGGAAGAGGCGGGCGAGGCCGGGCTGCAGGCGGAACTTGTCCGCGCCGCCGGCGACATGCCGATCCTTGGGCCGAACTGCTATGGCGTGATCAACTATCTGGACGGGGCGCTTCTCTGGCCCGACCAGCACGGCGGCGTGCGGGTGGATCGGGGCGTGGCGCTGATCTCGCAATCCTCCAACATCGTCATCAACCTGACCATGCAGAAGCGCGGCCTGCCGGTGGCCTATGTCGCCTGCCTTGGCAACGCCGCGCAAGTGGGGCTGGCGGAACTTGCCGCCGCACTGCTTGCCGACGACCGGGTGACGGCGCTCGGGCTTTACGTCGAAGGCATCGACGATGCCCCGGCCTTTGCCGCGCTCGCGCAATCTGCCCGCGCCGCGGGCAAGGGCATCGCCTGCATCAAGACCGGCAAGACCGAAGCGTCACGAAGCGCCGCGGCATCCCACACCGCCTCGCTCTCCGGGGGAGGGGCGGCCTCGACCGCCTTCCTGCGCCAATGCGGCGTGGCCGAGGTGGCGACGCTGTCGGAATTGCTCGAGACGCTGAAGATCTTCCACGTCCATGGTCCCGGCATCGGCTCGCGGCTCTGTTCGCTTTCCTGTTCCGGCGGCGAGGCGGGACTGGTGGCCGATCTGGCCGCGCCCTATGGCATCGACTTCCCGCCGGTCGGCGCTGCGCAACGCGCGCGTTTGACCGAAATCCTCGGGCCACTGGTCGCGATCGCCAACCCCTTGGATTACCATACCTTCATCTGGGGCGACGGTCCGCGGACCACGGATGTGTTCACAACCATGCTCAAGGGGTTCGACGCGGGCATTTTCCTGATCGACCCGCCCCGGTCCGACCGCTGCGATCCTGCATCCTATCAGCCGGCCGTTGATGCGATCGAGGCCGCCCAGACGGAAACCGGTCATCCGGCCTTTCCGGTCGCCTCGATGCCCGAGAACTTCGAGGAATCCCGCGCCATCGCGATGATGGCACGGGGCGTGGTTCCGCTCATGGGCGTCGAAACGGCACTTGCAGCCTTGAAGGCCGCGCAGGTCCCTCCGGGCCCTGACGGATGGCGGCCCGCGCCGGCCACCGCGCCGCGGGACTGCGCCATGCTGGACGAGCCTGAAGCCAAGGCGCTGCTGCGGCAGGCAGGGGTCGACGTGCCGCAGGGTGTCAGCGCGGCGACGCTGGCCGAACTTGCCCAGAGCGCTGCCGATCTGACGGGGCCGCTGGCGCTCAAGGGTCTTGGCTTTGCCCACAAGACCGAGGCGGGGGCGGTCCGTCTTGGCCTCTCGACCCTCGACGGTCAGGCGGAAATGTCCGGCGCCACAGGCTACCTCGCCGAAGAGATGGTGGTGGGCGGCGTGGCAGAGGTGCTTCTGGGTCTGGGCCGCGATCCGGTCTACGGCGTTACCCTGACGCTCGGCATGGGCGGCGTCACCGCCGAGGTGCTGGCCGATACCGTCACGCTGGTGCTTCCCGTCACGGAGGCCGAGATCGGAGAGGCGCTTGGCCGGCTGAAACTCTGGCCGCTCCTCGACGGCTACCGCGGTCGCCCCCGCGCCGATGTCTCGGCCATCGCCGGCGTCGCCGCGCGCCTGGGCGCGCTGATGCTGGCCGACCCGAGCCTTGAGGAAATCGAGATCAACCCGCTGATCGTCAAGACGCAAGGCGCGGTGGCCGTCGATGCGCTGATACGGAAGGAAACCTGATGCCAGAGATGCAGATGCGAACCGAAGGCCCGATCCGCACCCGCCGGGACGGCGGTGTGCTGGAGGTCACGCTGGACCGCCCGAAGGCCAATGCCATCGACCTCGCGACAAGCCGGATCATGGGCCTCGTCTTCCGCGATTTCCGCGACGACGAAAGCCTGAAGGTCGCGATCCTGCGCGCCGAGGGGGAGAAGTTCTTTTGCCCCGGATGGGACTTGAAGGCCGCGGCGGAAGGCGATGCGGTCGACGGCGATTATGGCGTGGGGGGCTTTGGCGGCTTGCAGGAGCTTCCGAACCTCAACAAGCCGGTGATCTGCGCGGTGAACGGCATCTGCTGCGGCGGCGGCCTTGAACTGGCGTTGAGCTGCGATCTGATCCTGTGTTCCGACACTGCCACCTTCGCGCTGCCGGAAATCCGCTCCGGCACGGTGGCCGATGCAGCCTCGATCAAGCTTCCGAAACGCATCCCCTATCATGTGGCGATGGACCTTCTGCTGACCGGACGCTGGTTCGATGCCGAGGAAGCGCTGCGTTGGGGCCTGGTTAAGGAAATCACGAGGCCCACCGACCTGCTGGCGAAAGCCTGGGATCTGGCGCGGCTTCTGGAAAGCGGCCCGCCCTTGGTCTACGCCGCCATCAAGGAAGTGGTGCGCGAGGCCGAGGACATGCGCTTCCAGGATGCCCTGAACCGCATCACCAAACGGCAGATGGCCACGGTCGACCGGCTGTATTCCAGCGAGGACCAGCTGGAAGGCGCGCGGGCCTTTGCCGAAAAGCGCGAGCCGGTATGGAAGGGCCGTTGAGCCAGATTGCCACACCAAAGGCCGGGGCTCTGCCCCGGGCCCCGGGATATTTCCGCCAAGATGAAGGGGGAGGTCCGGGGCTCGCAGAAGGCGCGTCGCGCTTTCATCTTGGCCCAAATATCCCCGCCGGAGGCAGCAACGGCGGGCTATTCGCCGCGCGGGAAGCGTTTCGACTCCTCGAGGATGTTAAGGTCCATGTGATTGCGCATGTAACGTTCGGACGCCTTTTGCAGCGGCTGATAGTCCCAAGGATAATAGGCGCCGTTGCGAAGCGCCTCATAGACGATCCAGCGCCGGGCCTGGCTTTCGCGGACGGCGGCGTCGAAATGCGCGAGGCTCCACCGTTTGTCCATGAGCGCGCCGATCCGGGCGAGGGTTTCGGCATGGGCGGGGTCGCGGGCGAGGTTCATGCTCTCGGCCGGGTCGGTGTCGAGGTTGAAGAGAATGTCGGGATCGGCTGCGCAGCGGATCATCTTCCAGGGACCGTCGCGCAGGGCGACGAGCGGCGCGATCGAACCTTCGGCGGCGTATTCCATCGACACGGGCTCGCGGCCCGCGCCCTGCGCTACGGGCAAAAGCGAAGTGCCGTCGGTCCAGTCTGCGATCTGGTCAAGCGAAAGCCCCGCCAGATCGCAGAGCGTCGGCAGAACGTCGAGGGTCGAGACCGGCGTGTCAATGCGCGTCGCTTGCAGATCCGTCGCGGCAATCATCAGCGGCACGCGGGCCGAGCCTTCGAAGAAGTTCATCTTGAACCACAGGCCGCGTTCGCCCAGCATGTCGCCATGATCCGAGGTAAAGACGATCACCGCCTCCTGCCGGGTGGCTTCCAGCACAGCGAGAATTTCGCCGATCTTGTCGTCGATGTAGCTGATATTGGCGAAATAGCCCTGACGCGCGCGCGCGATGTTGTCGTCGGTCAGATTGAAGGCGCGCCAGTCGCAGGCGTCCATCAGGCGGCGGGAATGCGGGTCCTGGTCGGTGTAGGGAATGGCTTCGGGGGCCTCCAGTTGCGGCGCGCCTTCGTAGAGATCCCAGTATTTCCGGCGTGCGACGTAAGGGTCGTGCGGGTGCGTGAAGCTGACGGTCAGGCACCACGGGCGCTGGTCCGCGCCCCGCGACAGATCGTAGAGCTTCTGGGTGGCGAAATGCGCCACCTCGTCGTCGTATTCATACTGGTTCGTGATTTCGGCCACGCCGGCGCCGGTGACGGACCCGAGGTTGTGATACCACCAGTCGATACGTTCGCCGGGCTTGCGGTAGTCCGGCGTCCAGCCGAAATCGGCGGGATAGATGTCGGTCGTCAGGCGTTCTTCCAGGCCATGCAACTGGTCGGGGCCGACAAAGTGCATCTTGCCCGAAAGCGTGGTCTGGTAGCCCGCCCGGCGCAGGGGGTGGGCGTAGGTCGGGATGTCCGAGGCGAATTCGGCGGCATTGTCATAGACCCTTGTGCGCGAGGGCAGTTGGCCGGACATGAAGCTCGCCCGCGCCGGGGCGCAGAGCGGCGAGGCGGTGTAGGCATTGGCAAAGCGCACCGAGCGTTGCGCAAGCCGCTTGAGGTTCGGCGCATGCAGCCAGTCGGCCGGGCCGTCGGGGAAGAGGGTTCCGTTCAACTGGTCGACCATCAGGATCAGGATATTCGGCTGCGTCATGGCGGCTCCGTTCGGGGCAGGGCGTGGCGATTGGATCGCCCCAGTCTGGCACGGGACATGCAGCCTGCGCGGTTGGCTGCGACGGCCGTGGTCCCAAAACGGCAGATCGTGGCAGGGAAAGGGCATCCATGAAGACGATCACCACGTTTCCACACAAGGTTGTCGAGACAGCGGACATGGGCATCGTGATGCCGGACGGTGCGCGGCTTTCGGCGCGGGTCTGGATGCCCGAGGATGCCACCAACAATCCGGTCCCCGCGGTGCTTGAGTTTCTGCCCTACCGCAAGCGCGACGGAACCGTGGTGCGCGATGCGCTGACCCATCCTTATCTGGCGGGTCACGGCTATGCCTGCCTGCGCGTCGACATGCGCGGCAATGGCGACAGCGACGGCTTGATGGAGGATGAATACACGCCGCAGGAACTCTCGGACGCCTGCGAGGCCATCGCCTGGATCGCGGCGCAGCCCTGGTGTTCCGGGACCGTGGGGATGATGGGGATCAGCTGGGGCGGGTTCAATTCGCTGCAGGTCGCGGCGCTGCACCCCCCGGCGCTGAAGGCGATCATCACGCTGTGTTCCACGACCGATCGCTATGCCGATGACATCCATTACAAGGGCGGCTGCCTTCTGAACGAAAACCTCGGCTGGGGCGCGACGATGTGGTCCTATTCCTCGCGTCCCGGCGATCCGGCGCTGAGGGACGATTGGTATGACCTTTGGCTGAAGCGGCTGGAGGCCGAGCCGTTCCTGCCGGCGCTTTGGCTGAAACACCAGCGCCGCGATGCCTATTGGAAGCACGGTTCGGTCTGCGAGGACTTCGGCGCGATCAAGGCGGCGGTGTTGGCGGTGGGCGGCTGGGGTGACAGCTACAAAAATACCGTTCCTGCACTTATCGAACATGTTCAGGCGCCGGTGAAGGGGATAACTGGCCCGTGGACCCACCATTACCCACATTTCGCGGTGCCGTTGCCCCGGATCGGTTTCCTGCAGGAAGCGCTGCGCTGGTGGGATCATTGGCTGAAGGGCATTGACACCGGCATCGCGGCAGACCCCGCCTATCGCCCCTATCTGATGGACGGTCTGCGGCCCGCCGCCTGGTATGAGGAGCGCCCCGGCCGCTGGCTTGCCGAGCCGTCCTGGCCCTCGCCCAACATCAGGACCAGGACGTTTCCCCTGGGCGCCGGGGCGCTTGGCGGGGAGGGGGCGGAGTTCATCACCCACCTGAAAAGCCCCGAGGATTGCGGCAGGGATGGCGGCGAATTTTGCGCGATCTGGCTTGGGCCGGAACTGCCGGGCGACCAGCGGCGCGACGATGCGCTTTCGGCCTGTTTCGACAGCGATGCGATGGCACAGACCGATATCGTCGGCGCGCCGGTCCTGCGGCTGCGGGTGGCTTCCGACAAACCGGTGGCGCAGGTGGCGGTGCGGCTCAATCACGTCCACCCCGACGGGGCGTCGACGCGCATCACCTGGGGGGTGCTGAACCTTGCGCATCGCGACAGCCACGAACACCCCACGCCGCTTGAACCGGGGCGGGTCCATGAGGTGACGGTCACGCTTGACCACATCGCCTATCGCCTGCCCGAGGGGCATCGTCTGCGGGTCGCGGTGTCTTCGGCCTATTGGCCGATGATCTGGCCGGCGCCGGAACAGGCGACGCTGACGCTGTCCGGCGGGGCGCTCGATCTGCCGGTGCGGACAAAGACCGCCCAGACGGATGAAGTGACCTTCCCGGAGTCTGAGGCGGCCCCGGCGCTCCGCACCCGGCCGATCCGGCCATCGGATCATGCCCGGCGGACCGAGATGGACCAGAGGACGGGCATCGTCAGCCTGATCATCGAGGATGATTTCGGGGAATACGAAAATCTTGACCACGGCGGCATTGCCGGATCGGTGGCGCGGGAACGCTGGGACATCCACCCCGACGATCCGCTGTCCGCGCGGGGCTGGGCGCATTGGACCCAGGTTGTCGAACGCGACGGCCTGCGCCTGCGGACCGAGGCCATCAGCGAGATGTGGTCGGACGCGACGACCTTCCATCTGCGCGGCAGGCTGCAGGCCTTCCGGGGGGATGAACTGGTCCATGACCGGACCGTTCAGCATGAGGTGCCGCGTGATCTGCGCTAGGATGACAGGCGCTAACAGGAAATTGCCGCTGGCGGGGAAATGAATCCTTGCCAGCGCTGACGAACGTGGTTTCATTGATGCACCAGTCAACAAAAACCACGGGACAAAACCCGTCAGGGGAATGACAACAGGGAGACGACACAATGAATGACGAACTCCGCTATCTTCTGGGCCGCACCGCGCGCGGACAGGTTTCGCGCCGGGCCTTCCTGGGCCGGGCAGCCGCGCTGGGGGTCTCTGCCGCGCTGGCCAATACCATGCTGGCGCAGGCGGTCCGCGCCGAAGGCCCGAAGAAGGGCGGATTGATCCGTCTGGGCATGGCGGGCGGTGAATCGACCAACTCGCTTGATCCCGCGCTGGCGGCGTCGGAAGTGCCGATGCAGGTCAGCTTCACCTGGGGCGAACTGCTGGTGGACGTGAAGCCTGACGGCTCCATCGACCCGCGTCTGGCCGAGGAGTTTTCTTCGAGCCCGGATGCGAAGGAATGGAAGTTCAAGATGCGCAAGGGCGTCGAATTCCACGACGGCAAGACCGTGACCGCCGAGGACGTGGTGGCGACGCTGAAGCGCCACACGGATGAAAAGGCCAAGTCGGGCGCGCTGGGGATCGTGCAGGGCATTTCCGACATGAAGGCCGAGGGTGACATGGTCACGCTGACGCTGAAGGACGCGAACGCCGACCTTCCCTATCTGATGGCGGACTACCACCTGATGATCCAGCCGGGCGGCGGCGTCGACAATCCGGCCGCCGGCATCGGCGCGGGCCCCTACAAGATCACCGTGAACGAACCGGGCGTCCGCCATGGTTTCGAGAAATTCGCGAACTACTGGGACAGCTCGATCGGCCACGCCGATCAGGTCGAGATCCTGGTGATCAACGACGGCACCGCGCGCTCGGCCGCGCTGCAATCGGGGCAGGTCCATATCATCAACCGCCTGGACCCGAAGATCATCAGCCTGCTCAAGCGCGCCCCCGGCGTGCGGATCGAGGCGGTGGCGGGGCGTGGGCACTACGTCTTCATCATGCGCACCCAGACCGAGCCCTTCGTGAACAACGACCTGCGCATGGCGCTGAAATACGCCGTCAACCGCAAGGAGATGGTCGAAAAGATCCTGGGCGGCTACGGCCACATCGGCAACGACTTCCCGATCAACGCCGCCTATCCGCTGTTTGACGACACGATCGAGCAGCGCGACTACGACCCGGAAAAGGCCAAGGAATACTACAAGAAATCCGGCCATGACGGATCGCCCATCATCCTCGACACCGCGCCCGGTGCCTTCCCCGGCGCCGTCGAGGCCGCGCAGCTGTTTCAGGAATCCGCCAAGGCCTGCGGCATCCCGCTGGAGATCAAGCGCGACCCGGACGATGGCTACTGGTCCGACATCTGGAACAAGGCCCCGTTCTGCGCCAGCTACTGGGGCGGTCGTCCGGTGCAGGACCAGATGTATTCGACCGCCTATCTTTCGACCGCGGACTGGAACGACACCCAGTTCAAGAACGAAAGGTTCGACAGCCTGCTGCTGGCGGCGCGGGGCGAACTGGACGCGACCAAGCGCAAGGCCATGTATTCGGAAATGGCCCATCTGGTGCGCGACGAGGGCGGCGTGATCGTGCCGATGTTCAACGACTTCATCGCCGGCGTGTCCGACCAGATCCAGGGCTGGGTCGCCGATCCGAACCAGGAACTGATGAACGGCCGCGCCCAGGTCAGATGCTGGCTGGCCTAAGGCTCGGGCAATGAAACTTCACCCTGTGGTGTCCCTGTTGGTCCAGCGCGTCGCGCTGGGCCTCCTCCTCCTCTTGGCCGTGTCGGTGCTGATCTTCGCGGGCACGCAGCTTCTGCCCGGCGACGTGGCGCAGGCGATCCTTGGCCAGTCGGCAACGCCGCAGGCGCTGGCCAACCTGCGCGAACAGCTGGGGCTGAACGACCCGGCCTATGTCCGCTATTTCCGCTGGCTGGGCGGCGTGCTTCAGGGCGATCTTGGCACCGCGCTGACCAATGGCCAGGATATCGCCACGGCGATGGGCGGGCGGCTGTGGAACACCATGTTCCTTGCCTTCTGGGCGGCGGTGATCGCGGTTCCGCTGGCGATCACGCTTGGCCTCATCGCGGTGCGCTATCAGGGCCGCTGGCCCGACAAGCTGATCTCGGCCGTCACGCTTTCGACGATCTCGCTGCCGGAATTTGTGGTGGGCTATATCGCGATGTTCCTTCTGGCGGTGAAATACCGCGTCTTCACCTCGGTCTCGACGGTCTATGACGGCATGAGCTTCGGCGACCGCATGTCGGCCATCGCACTTCCGGTGATCGTGCTGGTTCTGGTGGTCCTGGCGCATATGATGCGGATGACCCGGGCCGCGATCCTAAACGTCATGCAGTCGGCCTATATCGAGACGGCCGAGTTGAAGGGCGTCCGCCCCTTCACCATCATCGCCCGCCACGCGCTGCCCAATGCCATCGCGCCCATCGTGAACGTGGTGATGCTGAACCTGGCCTATCTGGTGGTCGGCGTCGTCGTGGTCGAGGTGGTCTTTGTCTATCCCGGCATGGGCCAGTATCTGGTCGACCATGTGGCCAAGCGCGACATCCCGGTCGTGCAGGCCTGCGGCATCGTCTTCGCCGGCGTCTACATCGGGCTCAACATGCTGGCCGATGTCATCTCGATCCTGTCCAACCCCCGGCTGAGGCACCCGAAATGAGGCGCATCCCGCTTTCCGCGCTGATCGGCATGACCGTGACCGGCGCCTTCTTCCTTGCGGCGATCCTCGCCCCCGTCATCGCGCCCTACGGCATGGCTGAGATCGCCGGCGACGTGTGGGAACCGATGTCGTCGAAGTTCTGGCTGGGCACCGACGCCATCGGCCGCGATCTCTTGACCCGGATGATCTACGGCGGCCGCACGACGATCTGGATCGCGACGCTGGCCACGATCCTGTCCTTCAGCGTCGGCTCGATCCTGGGCTTCACCGCCGCCGTCATGGGCGGCTGGACCGATCAGTTCCTGTCGCGGATGAACGACCTGATCATGGCGATCCCGTCGCTGATCTTCGCGCTCGTGGTGCTGACGGTGATGCCGGTCACGACGACGACGCTGATCCTGGTGATGGGACTGCTGGATTCGACCCGCGTTTTTCGGCTGTCGCGTGCCGTGGCCGTCGATATCACCGTGATGGATTATGTCGAGGCCGCGCGCCTGCGCGGGGAAGGCTGGGGCTGGATCATCTTCCGTGAAATCCTGCCCAATGCGCTGTCGCCGCTGGTCGCGGAACTCGGCCTGCGCTTCATCTTCGCGGTCCTGTTCATCTCGACGCTGTCGTTCCTTGGCCTTGGCGTGCAGCCGCCGCTGGCCGACTGGGGCGGAATCGTCAAGGAAAACAAGGAAGGCCTCGTCTACGGCATCCCCGCGGCGCTGGTGCCTGCGGTGGCCATCGCGGCGCTGGCCATATCGGTGAACCTCGTGGCCGACTGGGTGCTGAACCGCACCACCAGCCTGAAAGGAGGCCGCGGATGACCGGCCCGCTTCTCTCTGTCCAGAACCTCAGGATCGAGGCGACGAGCTATCCGCCCGGCGAACCCCCGCGCAATGTGGTGCTGGTCGAAGGCGTGTCCTTCGACTTGGCCAAGGGCCGCGTTCTGGGCCTGATCGGCGAATCCGGGGCCGGGAAATCGACCATCGGGCTTTCGGCGATGGCCTATGGCCGTGGCGGCGTGCGCCTGACGGGCGGCAAGATCCTTGTGAACGGCCGCGACATCCGCACCGCCAGCGCCGCCGGTCTGCGCGCCCTGCGCGGGCATGAGGTGACTTACGTCGCGCAATCCGCCGCCGCCGCGTTCAACCCCGCCAAGCGGCTGATGGAGCAGGTGATCGAGACGAGCCTTGGCCACGGCCTGATGACACGGGCCGAGGCCGAGGCGCGCGCCGTCGATCTGTTCCGCCAGCTGGGCCTGCCGAAGCCCGAAACCATCGGCGACCGCTACCCGCACCAGGTTTCGGGCGGGCAGCTCCAGCGGGTGATGACGGCGATGGCGCTGTGCCCGAAACCCGATCTGGTGATCTTCGACGAACCGACTACCGCGCTGGATGTGACGACCCAGATCGACGTGCTTGCCGCGATCAAACGCGCGATCCACGAAACCGGGGTCGCGGCGCTGTATATCACCCACGACCTTGCCGTCGTGGCGCAAGTGGCCGATGACATCATGGTTCTGCGCCACGGAAAGACGGTGGAATATGGCAGCACCGACCAGATCATCAACGCGCCCGTGCAGGACTATACCCGGGCGCTTGTCTCTGTCCGCTCGAAGGACCACCCGGAAAAGCCCGCTGGCGGAACCCCGGTCCTGACGGTCGATGGGGTGACGGCGCGCTATCCCGGCATTCCTGTCGACGTGTTGAAGAACGTCTCCGTGACGCTCAATGCCGGCCACACGCTGGCGGTGGTGGGGGAAAGCGGCTCGGGCAAATCGACGCTTGCCCGCGCGATCACCGGGCTTTTGCCACCATTGAAAGGCCGGATGACCTTCGCCGGGCGGCAACTTTCGAACAGTGTCGCGGGACGAACCAAGGACGACCTGCGCGAATTGCAGATGATCTACCAGATGGCCGATGTGGCGATGAATCCGCGCCAGACCGTCGCCACGATCATCGGCCGGCCGCTTGAATTCTACTTCGGCCTGAAGGGCGCGGCGCGTGACAAGCGCGTGGCCGAACTTCTGGACGCGATCGAGATGGGCAAGGGCTTTGCCGACCGCTACCCGGCCGAGCTTTCGGGCGGCCAGAAACAGCGGGTCTGCATCGCGCGCGCCCTGGCGGCAAAGCCGAAGCTCATCATCTGCGACGAGGTCACATCGGCGCTTGATCCGCTGGTGGCGGAAGGGATCCTGAAGTTGCTTCTGGACCTTCAGGCGCGCGAAGGGGTGGCCTACCTTTTCATCACTCATGACCTTGCCACCGTCCGCGCCATCGCCGATTCCATCGCGGTCATGTATCGCGGCCAGGTGGTGCGTTATGGCCCCAAGACCGACGTGCTGGCGCCGCCCTTTGACGATTACACCGACCTGCTTCTGTCCTCGGTCCCCGAGATGCGGCTGGGATGGCTGGAAGAAACCCTCGCGCATCGCAAGATGGAAAGCGCCGGGAACTGACCGAAGGGTGGCTTGCGCGTGGCGAAACTCCTGCTGATCCTCCTCGACGGGGTGCCTTACGACAACTGGCGGCGGCTTTTCGGCAACCTCGAAGGCTGGGTGCAATCGGGCGAGGCGCGGGTCTGGCGGATGCGCTCGGTCCTGCCCTCGACCTCGGCGTCGTGCTATGCCTCGATCCACACCGGGGTCGCGCCGCAGGTCCACGGCATCTGGGACAATGCCGATATCCGCCGCCTCGAGCTGCCGGACATCTTCTCCGAAGCCAGCAGCGCAGGCCTGAAGACCGGCGCGGTCACCCACAGCTACTGGTCGGAATTCTTCAACCGCGCGCCATTCGACGTGGTGCGCGACATCGAATACGATAAACTCGGCGGCCCGATCACCCACGGCCGCTTCCACACGATGAAGGGCTACGACCACCTAAACCAGATGACGCCCGCCGATTACGACCTCTTCGGCACCCTGACCCGGCTTTGCGAGGTCAAGGGCATCGAATACGGCATCCTTCATACCTGCACGCTCGACAGCATGGGGCACCGGTTCTACCACGCCTGCGAGGCGATGGATAACGCGTGTTTCCAGATGGATGCGACGCTTGCGCCTTTCATCCGGCGCTGGCGCGATGGCGGCTATGAGGTGATCGTCACCGCCGACCATGGCCAGGATGCGCGCGGCCACCACGGCGGCGCCGGGCCCGACCAGCAGGATTTCGCGCTTTACTACTTCGGTCCGGCCCGCGGACCCGAACCGGAAACGCTTCTAGATCAACTCGGCCTTGCGCCGACAATCCTTGGGCGCCTTTGCGTTCCGGTCCCTGACACGATGCGCGCCGCGCCTTTTCTGATCTAGGCGCGGCCGCTTCTTCTTTGCCCAAATACTCCCGCCGGAGGCGTCCCGAAGCCGACCGTCAGGCCAGCCGGTCGAGGATCCGCGCCCAACTGCGGATGCCCTTGTGAAAGCTGTCCAGGTCGTATTTCTCGTTCGGGGAATGGATCTGGTCGTCGTCTTTCGCAAAGCCGATCAGCATCGCGTCCATCCCCAGGACCGACTTGAAATACCCGGCAATCGGGATCGAGCCGCCCGATCCGATATAGGCCGCCGAAACGCCCCATTCCTCGGTCAATGCGCCGCGCGCCTCTTCGAAGGCCGGATCGGCGATCTGCATGACCGAAGCCGGGCTGCCGCCGTGCGGGTGGAACTCGACCCGGCAATCGGCGGGCAGGCAGCTTTCGACGTAAGCACGGAACGCCGCGCGGATCTTCGCGGGGTCCATGCGGCTGACCAGCCGGAAGGACACCTTCGCCCGCGCCTCCGCCGGCAGGACGGTCTTGAAGCCCGCGCCCGCGTATCCGCCCGCGATCCCGTTGAATTCGCAGGTCGGCCGCGACCAGATCATTTCCAGCGGCGTCCGGTCCCGCTCACCGGCCGGGACCGACAGGCCGACCTCGCCCAGAAAGCGCGCATGGTCGAAGGCCAAGCCCTGCCACTGCGCCCGCACCGCCTCGGGCAGTTCATCCACGTCGTCGTAGAAACCCGGCAGGGTGACGCGGCCCGCATCGTCATGAAGCCCCGCAAGGATCTTCGCCAGCACCCGGATCGGGTTCGCCGCCGCGCCGCCGTAGCTGCCCGAATGCAGATCCTTGTTGGCGGCATGGATCACCACCTCTTCGCCCACCAGCCCGCGCAGCATGGTGGTGATGGCGGGCACCCGGTCCTCGTAAAGCCCGGTGTCGCAGATCAGCGCCAGATCGGCCTTCAGCTCGCCCTCGTTCTCGCGCATGAACGGCACCAGCGAGGGCGAACCCGATTCCTCCTCGCCCTCCAGAAAGATCGTGAGCTTGCCGGGCAGGGTGCCGTGCACGGCCTTCCAGGCGCGGCAGGCCTCGATGAAGGTCAGAAGCTGGCCCTTGTCGTCCGAAGTGCCGCGCCCGCGGATCACCTTGCCCTTCGGCGTCTCTTCGACCACCGGATCGAACGGATCACGCGCCCAAAGGTTCAGCGGATCGACCGGCTGCACGTCGTAATGTCCGTAGAACAGCAGATGCCGCCCCGACCCGTCGCCCGCGCCGCCATGCGCCACCACCATCGGGTGCCCCGGCGTCGGACGGGCCGAGGCGTCGAACCCCAGCGCGGCCAGATCGCGCACCAGCCAGTCCGCGGCACGCTGGCAGTCGCCCGCGAAGGCCGGGTCGGTCGAGATCGAGGGGATCCGCGCCAGTTCCAGAAGGCGGTCCACGGCCTCGGGCAGGGTCGCGTCGATGCGGGCCAGAACGGCGTCAAGGGTCATGGGGATTTCCTTCCAGTGGCGATTTCCGGCGAAATCTAGCAGCGTGCCGGGGCAGGGGCCAGACGTTCGGACCGGTCCTCGCGTCGCTTTCGGCCCCGCCAATGTCGGCGCGGCCTCTGGAATCCGGCCGGTCTGAAGGATTATGTTACTGTCAAGCACCCCCTGCGGCGAAATCGACCGTCGCAAATTGCGTCTTTGACTTCTATCAATACGTCCCGACGCAATGAGTCGTAGTCGGGGTGGAAGCGCCCCCGAGGCCCGAGGAGACTGACGATGGATTATTCCCGCGCCCTGGACGTGGCCTTGCAACAGCTTCACGACGAAGGCCGCTACCGGACCTTCATCGACATCGAACGCCGGAAGGGCCAGTTCCCCGCCGCCATCTGGCGCCGCCCCGACGGCACCGAGCGGGAAATCACCGTCTGGTGCGGCAATGACTATCTGGGCATGGGCCAGCACCCCGTCGTCCTTGCCGCCATGCACGAGGCGCTGGACGCCACCGGCGCCGGATCGGGCGGCACGCGCAACATCTCGGGCACGACCATCTATCACAAGCGGCTCGAGGCCGAATTGGCCGACCTGCACGGCAAAGAGGCGGCTCTGGTCTTTTCCTCGGCCTATATCGCCAATGACGCCACGCTTTCGACGCTGCCGAAGCTGTTTCCCGGCCTCATCATCTATTCCGACGCGCTGAACCATGCCTCGATGATCGAAGGCATCAAGCGCAACGGTGGCGCGAAACGCGTCTTCCGCCACAATGACATCGCCCACCTGCGCCAGCTTCTGGAAGCCGACGATCCGGCGGCGCCGAAGCTCATCGCCTTTGAATCGATCTATTCGATGGACGGCGATTTCGGGAAGATCGAGGACATCTGCGATCTCGCGCAGGAATTCAACGCGCTGACCTATCTGGACGAGGTCCACGCGGTTGGCATGTACGGCCCGCGCGGCGGCGGCGTGGCGGAACGCGACGGGCTGTCGGGGCGGATCGACATCTTCAACGGCACGCTCGGCAAGGCCTTCGGCGTCTTCGGCGGCTATATCGCGGCTTCGGCCAGGATGGTGGATGCCGTGCGGTCCTACGCGCCGGGCTTCATCTTCACGACCTCGCTGCCGCCGGCGGTGGCGGCGGGGGCGGCGGCCTCGATCGCTTTCCTGAAGACCCCGGAAGGCCAGAAACTGCGGGATCAGCAGCAGCTGAACGCCCGCATCCTGAAGATGCGGCTGAAGGGCCTTGGCCTGCCGATCATCGACCACGGCACCCATATCGTGCCGGTGCATGTCGGCGACCCGGTGCATTGCAAGATGCTGTCGGACATGCTCCTGGACAGCTACGGGATCTATGTCCAGCCGATCAACTTCCCCACCGTGCCGCGCGGCACCGAACGGCTGCGCTTCACGCCCTCGCCGGTGCATGACGGCCCGCAGCTTGACCGGCTGGTGCGGGCGATGGACGCGCTCTGGTCGCATTGTGCGCTGAATCGTGCTGAACAAAGCGCCTGATCGCTTTCTGCGGATGCACGGAAAATTGTCCTGTGATAATCAAGCGCCAAAGCGCCGAGACCGGGCGACACGATTCGACCGGCGCTTGGGGACATAAGGAACGGGGCAATCGGGCATGATCGGGCGGAGGGCAAAGCCTGCGGCAGTTGACGCGGACAAACCCAAAGGGTTTGACGACTTCGAACTGCGGCTGGGCGATGTGATGCGTGGGGAACGCGCAACGCTTTCCAAATCGCTTCTCGACGTGCAGCGCGAACTGCGCATCAAGGCGAGCCATATCGCCGCGATCGAGAACTGCGACGTTTCCGCTTTCGAAACGCCAAGCTTCATCGCCGGTTATGTGCGGTCTTACGCGCGCTACCTCGGGCTTGACCCGGAATGGGCCTTCCAGCGCTTCTGCACCGAAGCCAATTTCCAGGTCGCCCACGGCATGTCGCCCGCCGCCTCGGGCGCGAAGATGCCGGTCGCCGCGACCGAATACGCCGATCCTCTGGCCAACCCGAATGCGACTTTCGTGCCGCGCGGACCTGCGATCCTGTCGCGGATCGAACCGGCGGCGGTCGGCTCGATCCTCGTGCTGGTGGCGCTGATCTGCGGCATCGGCTACGGCGGCTATGCGGTCCTGCAGGAAGTCCAGAAGGTCACGCTGGCGCCGGTCGACCAGTCGCCCCGCGTCGTGGCGGATCTTGATCCGCTGGACGGCGCGATGAAACTGCCCGACGTCGATACTGCCGCGGCGCTGCCCGCGGTGGCCGGATCGAATGACGCGCCCGAGGCGATCGACCGCCTGTATCGCCCGCAGGCGCTGGATGCGCCGGTGCTGGTGGCGCGCGACGGTCCGATCGCCGCCATCGACCCGCAGACCGTGGGCGTCCTGCCCGCGCCGGTCGCGCCGACGGGCGATGCGGTCGCGGCCGCCGTGGCCACCGCCATCGCCCCCTTGGGCGAAACGCCGGTCCAGGTCGTCGCCGCCGATGCCCCTGCCGTCGAGATCCTGGCTGTCCGGCCGTCATGGGTCCGGGTGCAGTCCGCCGATGGCACGACGATCTTCGAAAAGATCCTCGAGGCCGGCGAACGCTATGCCCTGCCGAAGACGGAACAGGCCCCGGTCCTGCGCTCGGGTGAATCCGGCGCGATCTATTTTGCGGTCAATGGCGAAACCTATGGCCCGGCCGGCGGTCGCGGCGAAGTGACGAAGAACGTCGTTCTTTCGCCCGAGGCGCTGACCGGCAAATACGCCGTCGCCGACCTGAACAAGGACAGCGACCTGGCGCGGTTCGTCGCGGTCGCCCAGGTGACGCCGGAACCGGCTGGCCCGAGCGCCCTGGAAATGCCGCAGCCCGCCTTGGGCGAGTGACCCTTGGGCTTTCGGACAACCGCGGATCACCCCGGTTGTTCTTCGCCGCCAAAGGGCTTATTTCGGGGCTGATCCATTCCTGCCGGAGCTGGCCCCATGTCCCACGCCGATGATCTGAACCGCATCCGCCCCTGGCGGATGATCCAACGCCGCAAGTCGCGCCAGATCATGGNNTCGGGGGCGATGCGCCGATCTCGGTCCAGACGATGACGAACACCCTCACCTCGGACGCCAAGGCGACGATCGAACAGATCCAGCGTTGCGCCGCCGCCGGGGCCGACATCGTCCGCGTCT
>DJWG01000107.1 GCA_002440945.1 Rhodobacteraceae bacterium UBA6236
TGGTGCTGGCCCACCTCGGTGGTGACGTAGCGGTCGCGGCCGCGGGTCAGCGCCTCCAGCCGTTCAAGGGCGTATTGCGGTTTGATCGCCGTGTCCGACGGTTTGTAGGTCAGGCATTTCTTGGCCTTCCACTCCTCGATCTGCGTCCACCAGCGCGCAAGGCCGTCCTTGTTGACCTTGCGGCCACGGGCCTTCCAGACCTTCAGCAAGTCTTCAAGGACATGGCCGACATCGCCCACGATCGGGATCTCGACCGGGATGACCTTGTTGATCGACGAGGGGTCGANNGTTGATCATCAGATCGCAGCCGTGCATGGCGAGGTTGGCCTCATAAAGCCCGTGCATCCCCAGCATCCCCAGCCAGTTCTTGCCGCTGGCCGGGTAGGCGCCCAGACCCATCAGGGTCGAGGTGATCGGAAAGCCCGTCGCATCGACGAGTTCCCGCAACAGCTGGCTTGCGCCCACGCCTGAATTGATAACGCCGCCGCCGGTGTAGAAGACCGGGCGTTCGGCGGTTTCGATCAGCTCGACCAGACGGGTGATCGCCTCAAGGTCGCCCTTGACCTTCGGTTGATAATGCGCGGTCCGGGCCTCGCGCACCGGGGTGTAGGCGCCGGTAGCGAACTGGACGTCCTTCGGAATGTCGATCAGCACCGGCCCCGGACGGCCCGAGGTGGCGACATGGAAGGCCTGGTGAATGGTGTCGGCCAGCTTGTCGGTGTCCTTCACCAGCCAGTTGTGCTTGGTGCAGGGGCGGGTGATGCCGATGGTGTCGGCCTCCTGGAAGCCGTCGGTGCCGATCATGAAGGTCGGAACCTGGCCGGACAGCACGACAAGCGGGATCGAATCCAGCAGCGCATCCGTCAGGCCGGTGACAGCGTTCGTCGCGCCCGGGCCCGAAGTCACCAGCACCACGCCGGGCTTGCCGGTCGACCGGGCATAGCCTTCCGCCATGTGGACCGCGCCCTGTTCGTGGCGGACAAGGATGTGGCGGATTTCGTTCTGCTGGAAGATCTCGTCATAGATGGGAAGCACCGCGCCGCCGGGATAGCCGAAGACCACCTCGACACCCTGGTCCTTGAGCGCCTGAACCACCATCTTCGCGCCGGTCATCGTCCGCGACATCATCCGTTCTCCATCATCCACATTCGGGCAATCGGCCCTCGATCAACAAAAAACCCCCGATCTTCATCGGGGGCGCATGGGAACCACTATGGTCAACCGTTACCGGCCCATGCGCGCTGTCCCTACAAGAATAACGATCCGTGCCATCCCAAGGGGCCTCTTGCTGCTGTGCGGCGGACCATAGGATGCGCCAAAACCACCGTCAACCGGGAAAATGCGGAATAAAGTGTCGCAGACGCTGGATTCTGGATATTAAAATTGCCGGCGATGCGATTTCGGGGAAAGAAATGCAAATCGCGAAGCCTGCCGGGGGCCGATTTCGACCTTGCAGCCAGCGCGGCACCAGATGCACACCTGCCGTGGGGGGGACGGGGCATTCCACGGCGGCGGATCGCTTCGATATCTTTGGACAGCGCCGTATCCGTTCCCAACGCGCGCGCGCGCTCCGCGTCAATCGCGGCGCGGCTCCAGCGGGCGCAGGCTGGCATGGGGGCCGCTGCTGCGGTTTTCCCTGTCCGGCTCGTCGGGAAGGGCGATGCGGGCGACCTGTTCGGCGATCGGATCGATCGACAGCGGATGGGATGCGCCGGAATGGCTGGCCGGATCGCCGATGTCGATCCAGCGCCCGCCCTTGTAGATTTCAAGCGCGCCGAAACGGGCCTTGTAATCCATCTTGCGGCTGCCCGGCACCCAATACCCCAGGTAGACGTAGGGAAGCCCCGCCCGCCGCGCGATTTCGATATGGTCGAGGATGATGAAGGTGCCGAGGCTGCTCTGTTCCAGATCCGGCTCGTAGAAGCTGTAGACCAGCGACAGGCCGTCATCCAGCACGTCGGTCAGGCAGACCCCCACGAGCGTCCGTCGGTCGCCCTCGATGTCCGGGGCGCGGGTATATTCGATCACCCGCGTGCGGATCGGGGTTTCCTCGATCATCGCCGCGAATTCGAAGATATCCATGTCGGACATGCCGCCGTCCGAATGGCGGCTGTCAAGGTAGCGGCGGAAGAGCGCGTATTGATCCTCGGTCGCCCAGGGGCTCGTCGCTTCGCGTTGCAGGTGGTTGTTGCGCTTCAGCGCGCGGCGCTGGGCCTTGTTCGGCTTGAAGTCCGCAACCCTGATCCGCGCCGACATGCAGGCCGAACAATCCGAACAGGATGGACGGTAAAGCACGTTCTGCGACCGCCGGAAGCCCTGCTTGGACAGCGTGTCGTTCAACCGTTCCGCATTTTCACCCTGCAGCGCGGTGAACAGTTTCCGTTCAGACCGCCCCTCCAGATAGGGGCAGGGCTGCGGCGCTGTCACATAGAACTGCGGTGCAACAGGAAGGGAGTGTCGCATGTGTCTCGGGCTACGGTTTCAAGGAACGGGAAGGCATTACAGCATGATGAAAGGGATGTTAGCGATTCGCCTGCGACAACGCCAAGGAAAACTGCGCGGTTCCTGAACGCGTTTCGGATGCGGCAGGGTCATCGGCAAGAAATGACCCGGCCTTGCGGGCCGGGTCGAAAAGCCGCAAATTGTCGCAGCGAACCGCTTCAGTAGCTGCCGCGCGGGCTGTTGTCCTGCGACGCATCGCCCGGCATGTCGGGCGCCGAAGCCGCCGCCGCGCGGGCGCGTTCGGCCATGTAGTCGTCGAACTCCGCCTTGTCCTTGCTGTCGCGCAGGCGCTTCAGGAAGGCTTCGAATTCGGCCTGCTCGCGTTCCAGCCGGTCAAGCGTATCGGCCTTGTAGGCATCAAAGGCCGAGTTTCCCGAGGACCGGAAGGCGTGGCGGGTGGAAAAGGCCGCGGCGCGGCGGTGAGAACAGCCGTTCTTGAACATGCGCTTGCTCCAGATCATGTAGGCCAGCAGGGCCAGGCCCACGGGCCAGAAGACGACAAAGCCAAGGATCATGGCCGCGATCCAGGCCCCCTTGCCGCGTTCGTCCAGCCAAAGCTCGGCCCGGCCGGGCCAGGCAGAAATTGCAGTCATCGAGAACCCTCCGTTCGTGGGTGATCATGCCATGTGAATGTGCTTCACATTGCAAGAGATCGGAGGGGCAGGGGCCTGCTTCAAGGGGCGATGTGAAAGATTTTCACATTTGACGGGCAGCGGGGCATTCCCGGCCCGAACCGCAGTTGCCGCAGCTCCACGTCACAAGGATCAGCCGACGAAATCGGCAACCTTTGCGCCCGTCAGGTTCAGAAGATCATCGGGCGTGATCGCAAACAGGTGGCGTGGTGTTCCGGCGGCGGCATAGACCTTGTCGAAGCTCATGACCTTGGGATCAAGATAGGCGGTGACGGGCGTCAGGTGCCCGATGGGGGACACGCCGCCGATCGCAAAGCCGGTCTCGGCCCGGATCAGGTCGGCATCGGCCTTGCCGAGCGGTTGCCCGGCCACGGCGCTTGCCTTGGCGTCATCGACGCGATTGCCGCCGGCGGTCAGGAACAGCACCACATGCCCCGTCGCCTCGCCGCGGAAGATGATCGACTTGACGATCTGGTCCACCCCGCAGCCCACCGCCGCCGCCGCATCCGCCGCCGTGCGGGTGGATGCCTGCATTTCCCGGATGTCCGTGGCCAGCCCCGCCTCGGCCAAGGCGGCCTCGACCCGCTTCAAGCTTTTGCTCATTCTCCTGCCCCCTTTTGGTTTCTCGCGCGCAGACTGCGGCGCAGGAAACGGGCTGTAAACCCCACCCGAGCCCCTATGATGGGGGAACGGAGGGCGCCATGACCCATAAGGAACGCATCATCACCGGACCCGATTGCCTGGCCGAAGGGGCTGGCTGGCTGGCCCGCGCCGATCCCCGCCTTGCCCCGGCGCTGGGCCTTGATCTGCCGCTGCGGCTTTGCCCGGATGGTTTCCCGGCGCTGCTCGATGCGATCATCGGCCAGCAGGTTTCGGTCGCGTCCGCCCGGGCGATCATGGCGCGGCTTCAGGCGGCGGGCCTCACGGGACGTGCGGCGATGGCCGCATCCGATGACGACGCGCTGCGCGCTTGCGGCCTGTCGCGGCAGAAGATCCGCTATGCCCTTGCGCTGGCGCGAAGCGACCTCGATTTCGACGCGCTGCGCCAGCTGTCCAGCCCCGAGGTGGTGTCCAGCCTGACCGCATTGCCGGGGATCGGCCCCTGGACGGCCGAGATCTACGCCATGTTCGCGCTGGGCCGCGCCGATGTCTTCGCGCCCGGCGATCTGGCGCTTCAGGAAGCCGCGCGGTTGCTTCTGGATCTGCCCGCGCGCCCCGGCGAACGCGCCCTTCGCCAGCTTGCCGAAGCCTGGTCCCCCTGGAGATCGGTTGCGGCGCGCGCGCTCTGGGCCTACTACCGGCGTGTCACATCGCGCGAGGGGATCGGATGACACGGGAACTGGAGTTTGGCCGCAAGGCGGCGCTTTCCGGCAAGGCGACATCGCTTGTCATCCTGCTGCACGGCTACGGCGCCGATGGCGCCGACCTGCTGGGCCTTGCCGATCCGCTGGGGCCGCACCTGCCCGATACCGCCTTCGTCGCGCCCGACGCGGCGGAACCCTGCGCCAACAATCCCTTTGGCCGCCAGTGGTTTCCGGTGCCCTGGCTCGACGGTTCCTCGCAGGCCGCCGCGGACGAGGGGATGGAAAAGTCGGTCGATGACATCAACGCCTTCATCGATGCCCGCTTGGCCGAAGAAGGGCTGACCCCCGACCGGCTTGTGCTTCTGGGCTTTTCGCAAGGCACCATGATGTCGCTTCACGTCGCCCCGCGCCGCGACAAGGCCATCGCCGGGGTCATCGGCTTTTCGGGACGGCTTCTGCGCGCCGAACGGCTTGAGGCCGAGGCCAGGGTGAAGCCGCCGGTCCTTCTGATCCATGGCGACGCCGACCAGATGGTTCCGTTCGAGGATATGGGCAAGGCCGGCGATGCGCTGGTCAAGGCGGGCTTCGATGTCTACGGCCATGTCATGAAAGGCACCGGCCACGGCATCGCGCCGGATGGGCTTTCGGTTGCCCTTGCCTTCCTGAAAGACCGGCTTTCGTCGCAATAAAGCGCCTTTTGCTGGCGGTCTGTTGAAAGTTTTCCGTGATTCAGCCTTGCACCCGGCCCGCCGCGCTCTAATCTTTCTAATGTAAATGGCGTGTGACGGAAGGAATCGACATGGAAACCGCACTGAGCTTCAGCCTCGTCTTGGGTTTTGCCCTACTTCCGCTGATCGCAATGGCCCGCATGTCCGCCCGTCCGGTTCGTATTCCGGTTCGCGTTCGTGCAAAAGGACGGCGCTAAAGGCACCGCCAGCCGCCCTAGGACTGCAGTTGACATCAGGCCGCCGCGCCCCGGCGGCCTTTTTGTTGCGCGCCGCTCAGGCCCAAAGGCCCGGCTCGGCGAACTCCACCGAATTCCCTGCCGGATCGCGGATATAGAAGGACCGCGCGCCATTTGGCCATTCGACTTCCTGTTCGATCGCGATCCCGGCCGCGCTAAGCGCGTCGCGCAAGGCGTCCAGCCGGTCGCCCGGCACGGAAAAACAGTAGTGCCCCGCACCTTCCGCCCCGTGCGGGGGAACCGGCAGGCGGCTGTCGGGGGCGGGCGGCTGGCGCGTGGCGTCCGGGTTGAAAACCAGCAGCACCGACGCGCCCACCCGGAAAAACACATGTCGCCCCTTGACCTTGCCGATCACCGGCAGCCCGAGGGTCTGGCCATAGAACCCCTCGGCCGCATCCAGATCCCTGGCGTAAAGCGACGATTCCAGCGTTCCCTCGATCAGGGTGGCGGGGACGGGTTTCGGATGCTGGGCCATCGGCTCTGTCACTCCCTCGTCATGCTTTGCCGCCAGTATATCCACATGCGAGGTTGTGATGCACCTGCTACTAGGCGGGTCTTGTCATGAACCGGACGCGATATATAGTGACGCCCAGACTGGGGCCCGGATCGAGGCGACATGCTTTCGCCCTGCGGGCCTTGGAAAAGGTCGACAGGTCGGAGACGATTTGAATGCTCAACAAACCTCATACGGACGACTTCAGGTCGCATTTCGTGCGCGAACCGGCGGCGCTTCGGCATTTTCCGGCGCTGGTGTTGAACGCGGATTTCCGGCCCTTGTCCTATTATCCCCTCTCGCTCTGGCCCTGGCAGGAGGCGATCAAGGCGGTGTTTCTGGATCGGGTCACGATCCTTGCGCAATACGACGAAGTGGTCAGAAGCCAGAGGGAAACGATACAAATCCCCTCCGTCGTCGTCCTGAAAGATTACGTCCAACCCCAGAAGCGCGTGGCATTCACGCGCTTCAATCTTTTTCTGAGGGACGAATTCTGCTGCCAGTATTGCGGATCGAAGGGTGAACTGACCTTCGACCATGTCCTGCCCCGGTCGCGGGGAGGGATCACCAGCTGGGAAAACGTCGTCGCCGCCTGTTCGCCCTGCAACCTGCGCAAGGGCAACAAGTTGCTGCGGGTCTCGGGCCTGAACCTTCGCCGCCCGCCGCGCCAACCCAGCGCCGAAGACATGCGCAACGCCGGCCGGCGCTTCCCGCCGAACCACCTGCACGAAAGCTGGCTCGACTTCCTCTACTGGGATGCCGAACTGGAAGCCTGAAACGATGTCGCGGAAGGACTTGTAAAACACACCATAAATCTCACCAAAACGGGGTTTATGGTGTAAACCACACCATAAATCTCACCAAAGCGGGGTTTGTAGTGCATGAAATGACGTATCGGATTCGCAATTTACCGATTTTCGGCAAATTCGCTTTCTACCCGCGTCTTCGGATCCTTTTCTCTTGATCACAAATCAAGCAGGCCGCGGTCACTTAACTTGGCGAGGGGCTCCGATGCTGTAGCCGGCCATCTGTTCCCCACGGCACCCGATCGACCTTCCGCGACTGGGTCGCCGAGAGGACGATCGCCAGATGATGGAGGACTGCGGGGACTTTCTGTTGGCGTGACTCTTTGCATACACTGAAGATATCAGTGATGATCTAGGTGGATGAAAAGGCAAGGCCAACCAAGGAGTCAGGGTATGCCGCGTTTAAGTGAAGTGATGCAAAATCGCTACCAGTTCTGGCATCACGAGGCTCTGTTGCATAAATCGGGTG
>DJWG01000049.1 GCA_002440945.1 Rhodobacteraceae bacterium UBA6236
GCAAGGTGGTGACCGAGGTCGAGCCCGTCGGCGATTTCTGGGAAGCGGAGCCGGAGCACCAGGACTACCTGGAACGTATTCCGAACGGCTATACCTGCCATTTCCCGCGGCCGAACTGGAAACTGCCGCGCCGCGCCGCCTGACAGGTCAGACCGCCATCACAGACGCCGCCGACACCTCAGGTTCGGCGGCGTCTCTGCGTCTCAGAGGACGGCGCTCATGCCGCCGTCGACATAGATGATCTGCCCGTTGACATAGTCGGAAGCGGACGAGGCAAGAAAGACGGCAGCTCCCGCCAGTTCCTCCGGACGCCCCCATCGCCGTGACGGCGTGCGCCCCTTAACCCAGGCATCGAACTGCGGATTGCTGGTGAGAGCCTCGTTCATGTCGGTCAGCATGTAGCCGGGGCCGATGGCATTGGCCTGGATGCCGTGCTCGGCCCACTCAGCGGCCATCGCCTGCGTCAACAACTTGATACCGCCCTTGGCCGCCGTGTAGGGCGCGACGGTCGGGCGGGCAAAGGCGCTCATCAGCGAGCCGATATTGACGATCTTGCCGCGCCCACGCGGGATCATGCGCTTGGCCGCCTCGCGGCCGACGAAGAAGGCGCTCGAAAGATTCGTATCGATCACCCGTCGCCACTCCTCGGCCTGAAACTCGACGAGCGGCTTTCGCACTTGGATACCGGCATTGTTGACGAGGATATCGATTTCGACACCCGCGGCATCGAGACGCTGGAAGGCCGCAACGACGGCGGCCTCGTCGGTCACGTCGAAGGGCTCGCGAGAACGGCATGACCCTGCGCCTGCATGGCGTCAGCGGCCTTTACCAGCCGATCGGCATCCATGCCGTTCAGCACCAGCCGCGCCCCGGCTTCGGCAAGACCAGTGGCGATCGCCTGTCCGAGGCCGCGCGACGAACCGGTCACAAGAGCGGTCTTGCCTTCAAGGCTGAACAGCGGTTTCTTCAACTATCTCACTCCCAATATCGGTTTGCACGCACCTTCTCCAGCTTCCCGCCGAAACAGGCCCGACGCCCCGTCGATATGAGGCGCCCCGTCCGACTATAGAGGACGCGACACGGGAAGACAGCCGCACGGGGCGGCTTTCCTGTGGTCGGCCAATCACAAAATCCTGTCCGGCATTCAAGATGCTCGATCCGGCCCCGAGGACGACCGATTTTCGGATCGCCATACCGATCAGCGGGGAACATGACGGGGCGTCATGAGTTGGATCGTTGCTGAAATCTAAGGACATTCGGCGCGGGAAAACTCAGCCTTCGAGGAGTACGATGAACGACGATCTGTGGGGGGTGCACCTGTTGGAGAACGGCCATGGCAAAGCCCGGATCTGGGCACCTGCCGCCGAGCATATGTCCCTGGAAATTGGCGACCGAACCATTTCCATGGATAGGGAAGATACTGGCTGGTTCGAAGCCGATCTGGACCAGCCGGTCGCTGGCGAAGCCTATCGCTTCGTCACGCAGGAAGGGCGCAAAGTGGCGGACCCCGCCTCCAGATGGCAAGCAGGAACGGTTGACGGCCCTTCCCTGGTGACAGATCCGAAAGCCTATTCCTGGATTCATCGCGATTGGCCGGGACGACCCTGGCACGAGGCCGTCACTTACGAACTCCATATCGGTACGTTCACCGCCGAGGGCACCTTCCTCGCCGCTGCTCGCAAGCTGAAGGAACTGGCCGAACTGGGCTTCACCGCGATCGAGCTGATGCCGGTAGCCGCTTTTCACGGTGAGCGGGGCTGGGGCTATGACGGCGTCCTCGCCTACGCGCCCCATCCCGCCTATGGCAAGCCCGATGACCTGAAACACTTGGTCGACTGCGCTCATGGCGCCGGCATGATGGTCATCCTCGACGTGGTCTACAACCACTTTGGCATCTACGGAAACATGCTCGAGCAATATGCTCCGCAGTTCTTTCTGAAGGACTCCACGCCCTGGGGGCCGGCTCCCGACTTTTCGCGCAAGGAGACACGAAGCTATTTCATCGAAAACGCCCTGTACTGGCTGTCGGATTTCCGGCTCGACGGGCTCCGTTTCGACGCCGCCGACCGGCTGGTGGCGCAAGACCAGCCGTGGCTGGTGGACGAAATCGCAGATCGGGCGAAAAATCTTCTTCCGGATCGGACACTCCATCTCGTCGCCGAAGACGCCCGCAACATTACAAGCCCGCTGGAGTGGAAAGACGGGCGAGCTCCCTCATGCCGGGCGGTATGGAACGATGATTTTCATCATGCAGTTCACGTCCTGACGACGGGAGAAACCGTCGGACACTACGCCGATTTTGCCTCCGAACCCAATGCCGGCGTCCGCACCGCCCTGGCGGAAGGCTTCATCTATCAGGGGCAGGCCCGTCCCTCGAAGGAGGGCAAGCGACATGGTGAACCCAGCGGGCACCTGCCGCCGACCTGCTTCGTCAACTTCCTGCAAAACCATGATCAGATCGGCAATCGCCTAAAGGGTGACCGGCTGTCGGCTCTGGTTGAAGAAGATATTCTCAAGGCGCTGACCGCCATGCTCTATCTGT
>DJWG01000013.1 GCA_002440945.1 Rhodobacteraceae bacterium UBA6236
GGCCGCCAGGGCGACCCGGGACATTCGAAGTTCTTCCTGAGCCTCCAGGACGACCTGATGAAGATCTTCCCGGTCGACAGCATGGATTCGATGCTGTCCAAGCTCGGCCTCGGCGAAGGCGAGTCCATCACCCATCCGTGGGTGACCAAGGCGATCGAACGCGCCCAGGCCAAGGTCGAGGCGCGCAACTTCGACATCCGCAAGAACATCCTGAAATACGACGACGTCATGAACGACCAGCGCAAGGCGATCTTCAGCCAGCGGCTTGAGGTGATGGAATCCGACGACCTTTCGGACATCGTCGGCGACATGCGCCACCAGGTGATCGAGGATCTGGTCAACGGCCACATGCCGCCCAAGACCTATTCGGACCAGTGGGAGGTGGAGGAACTGGCGACGGCGCTGCGCGAACAGCTGTCGCTTGATCTGCCCGTGACCGATTGGGCCGCTGAAGAAGGCGTCGATCAGGTCGAGATCCAGAACCGGATCGCCGAAGCCTCGGACCGGCAGATCGCCGAAAAGACCGAAGCCTTCGGCACGGAAACCATGCGCAACATCGAAAAGCAGCTTCTGCTGCAAGCGATCGACACCCGCTGGCGCGAACATCTGGTGACGCTGGAACACCTGCGCTCGGTCGTCGGGTTCCGCGGCTATGCCCAGCGCGACCCGCTGTCGGAATACAAGACCGAAGCCTTCGCGCTGTTTGAAAACATGCTGGAAGGGCTGCGCGGTGACGTGACGCAGAAGCTGTCGCAGATCCGCCCGCTGACGCAGGAAGAACAGGACGCGATGATGCGCCAGTTCGCGGAACAGCAGGCCGCCCTGCAGGCGGCCGCCGCCGCGCCCGAAGCACCCGAAGCGGCGCCGGAACCGCTGGTGGCGGGCTTTGACGCCACCGATCCGGCGACCTGGGGCAACCCGGGCCGCAACGACCCCTGCCCCTGCGGTTCGGGCGAAAAGTTCAAGCACTGCCACGGCCGTCTGGTCTGAGCCCCGCTACTGTTGCAGCAATTGAAACACCCGTGCGAGCGCGACTCGCGCGGGTGTTTTGCCTTTATCCCCCGCTGACGGCCTTAAAATTCATGTCGAAAATGCGGCACAAATGCGGCGATCGGAATGGGTTCATACCCGCATCTGGCGCAAAGCCCGGATAACTAGGCCATTTGTTGCTGATCTTTCGACGACCCTGCCGCCACCCCGGCGCCACGGCGATGCCCGGTTTCTCCCATAGAAAGGCAGGGCTGTCGTGGAAAGGGATTCGGGGAATGTTGCGTCGATTTGGAACCGCCGGGGTGACCTTTGCCTTGGCTTTTGGCTCGGCATACCTTCTGCAGAACGGTGGATTGAACCCGAAGCCTGTCAGGCAGGAGCCGATTTCCAACGTGACGATCACGCCCTTGACGGCAGAGATCACGGCCGGGGATGCATCAACACCCATGGCGCTGCGGCCCATCGCGCTGCCGGAATTGCCGCGCGCCGGAACCGCCTTGCCGGAACCCGGCGCGGCACTGGCCCAACGCATCGCGGCAATCGATCCAAACTGGCGACGGCCCGAAGGGGCCTCTCTGGCGCGCTATGATGACTTTGGCCAGACCTGCCCCACCACCCGCCTGTCGCTAACGCCCACAGGTGACGGGTTGATGACGGTCCTGTTTTCCAACCCCTGCGATGCCGGAGCGCATCTGGTGATGCAGCACGACGGCATCACGGTTGAAATGACTGCCGACACCGAAGGCCGCGCCGTCCTGTCCTTCCCCATTCTCAACCGGTCGGGCCGCATCACCCTTCAAAGCGATAGCGGCGAAACCCTGGCCTTGACGCGGGTATTCGACGGCCAATACCCCCCTCGCATCGTCATCCGTTCTGACATGGCGGGCGCGCTGTCTCTGGGCTCCGGCACCGCTGTTGCGCTTGGCGACAAGGGCAACCCCATCGGCTGGACCGACACCTTGCAGGGTGAACCGCAGCCGATCCTGCGCGCCAAGGTAACCCCCCAAACCTGCGGCCATGACCTGACCGCCCGCGTCACCGTCACCGGCGCCACCCCACGATCCGACGACATCACCCTGTCGATGCCGGAGTGCAGCGCCATCGGCCAGTCGGTCCTTTATCCGCTGACCTCGGACGAACGCTACGCCGCCGGGAACTGACACTACAGATAGCCCGCACTGCGAAAGCTCACCTCCCGCGACTTGCCGATGATCAGATGGTCATGGAGCGTGATCCCCATGACCTGGGCCGCCTCCTGGATCTGTCCCGTCACCGTGACATCCTGCTGCGACGGGGTCGGATCGCCAGAGGGATGGTTATGCACCAGGATCAGCGCCGAGGCATTCACCTCCAACGCCCGCTTGACCACCTCGCGCGGGTAGACCGGCACATGGTCCACCGTCCCGCGCGCCTGTTCCTCATCCGCGATCAGAACATTCTTGCGGTCCAGATACAGCACCCGGAACTGTTCGGTCTCGCGATGGGACATCGCTGTCCGGCAGTAATCCAGAAGCGCATCCCAGGATGACAGGACGGGGCGATGCATCACCTTCGCCCGCGCCAACCGATGCGCCGCAGCCTCGACAATCTTCAGTTCCTGCACGACGGCCTGGCCCACGCCGGATACCGCCAGCAACCGCTACACCGAGGCAGAGATCACCCGGTTGAAATCCCCGAAATGGTCGATCAGCAACCGCGCCAGCGGCTTCACATCCTGGCGCGGCATGGCGCGGAACAGCACCAGTTCCAGAAGTTCATAATCCGGCAGCGCCGCCGCGCCGCCTTCCATGAACCGCTCCCTCAGCCGGGCGCGATGGCCTTCGACATAGGACGGCAACCGCCCTCGCGGCAAGGCAACAGGCGTCGCCTCATCGGCATCGAACAGGGGCAGCGGGGCTTCGTGAAAGGCGGTACTCATGCCGCCGATCTTCGGCGCGCCAGGTTAAGGAAGCCTTAAACCCCGCGGCTTCTTCTTTGCCCAAATACTCATCCGACCGCAGTCACAGATGACCGGCCTCGGAGTCTTCCGCGATCCGCGCCAGATACTTGCCGTATTGGGTCTTGAGGTAGGGCTTCGCCAGATCGCGCAGCTGGTCGGCGGTGATCCAGCCGTTGAAGAAGGCGATCTCCTCGGGGCAGCCGACCTTGAGGTTCTGGCGATCCTCGATGGTGCGGATGAACTCGGCCGCTTCCAGAAGGCTTTCATGGGTTCCGGTGTCCAGCCAGGCAAAGCCGCGCCCCAGCCGTTCCACCGACAACAGCCCATCGCCGTGGTAGCCGTTCAAGAGATCGGTGATCTCAAGCTCCCCCCGGGGCGAAGGCCTGATCGCCCGCGCCCGGCGCGGCGCCTCCCCGTCAAGAAAGTAGATGCCGGTCACGGCAAAGCTGCTTTTCGGCTTTTCCGGCTTCTCGACGATCGACAGGACCTTACCGTCCCGGTCGAACTCCACCACGCCATAACGCTCCGGGTCCGACACGCGATAGCCGAAGACTGTCCCGCCGCTGGTCCGCGAATCCGCCGATTTCAGCTTGTCCGACAGGCCTTCGCCAAAGAAGACGTTGTCCCCCAGCACCATGGCCGAGGGCGCGCCTTCCAGGAAATCTTCAGCCAGGATATAGGCCTGCGCCAGCCCGTCCGGCGAGGGCTGGACGATATATTCGAACCGCATCCCCCAAGCCGATCCGTCGCCCAGAAGCGCCTGGAACTGCGGCAGGTCGCGCGGGGTCGAGATGATCGCCACCTCGCGGATATGCGACAGCATCAGCGCCGACAGCGGATAGTAGATCATCGGCTTGTCATAAAGCGGCAGCATCTGTTTCGACACCGCATGGGTGATCGGGTAAAGCCGCGTACCCGATCCGCCCGCCAGAATGATGCCCTTGCGCCCGGTGGTCGTCATGCTTTCGTCTCCAGTTCGTTCACAACGGTTTTCAGCCCCGTGCGCCAGTCGGGCTGGCCGATGCCGTAGATGTCGCGGATTTTCGTGCAGTCCAACACCGAATTGCCGGGCCGCTTCGCAGGGGTTGGATAGGCCGATGTCGGGATGCGCGTGACCACCGGCTTCTTCGGCAAGGATGAGGTCGCAAAGACCGCCTCGGCGAAATCCGCCCAGGAACAGTCCGGTTTGCCGGCGAAATGAAAGATGCCCGAGGTGCCGCGGCCTTCAGCGAAGGTCAGGCCCATCGACACAAGCGCCCGCGCGATTTCATGCGCGGGGGTGGGTCCACCGCGCTGGTCGTCGACCACGCTCAGCGCGTCGCGTTCGGCGCCCAGCCGCAGCATGGTTTTCACGAAATTCTTGCCATGCGCCGAAAAGACCCAAGCGGTGCGCAGGATCACATGCGGGCCACCGGCCGCCGTCACCTGGCGTTCGCCGTCAAGCTTCGTCGCGCCATAAATACCCAGAGGCGCCACCGGATCATCCTCGCGCCACGGCCGGGCGCCTGATCCATCGAAGACATAATCGGTCGAGACATGCAGGAACGGCAGGCCCCGTGCCGCAGCCGCCCGCGCCATGGCGCCCGGCGCATCGCCGTTGACGGCTTGCGCCGTGTCGCGGTCGGTTTCAGCGGCGTCCACGGCCGTATAGGCGGCGGCGTTGATGATGAAATCGGCATCCGTCGCCGCAACGATGGCAGCACAGGCGGCGGGATCGGTCAGGTCGGCGCTCTCGCGGCCCAGCTGTTCCAGCGTCAGCCCGACCAGTGGCGCCGCGCGGCCAAGCTCGATGGCCACCTGCCCCGTGGTGCCGAAAACCAGCGCCTTCATGCAGTGCCCAGCCGCTTGCCCACGCCGTCACGATCCTGCAACGCGCGCCACCAGTCTTCGTGCGAAAGGAACCAGTCGATGGTCTGCTCCAGCCCCTGATCCAGCGTCACCGAAGGCCGCCAGCCCAGTTCCTCGCGGATGCGGGACGGGTCGATGGCGTAGCGCTGGTCATGGCCGGGGCGGTCGGTGACATGCGTGATCTGTTCGGCGTAGGGCTTGTTCCCCGGCCGTTTGGCATCGAGGATCGCGCAGATCTTCCGCACCAGTTCCAGGTTCGTCGCCTCGTTCTCACCGCCGATGTTGTAGCTGCGGCCCAAGCGGCCCTTCTGCACCACCGTCAACAGCGCATCGGCATGATCCTCGACAAACAGCCAGTCGCGGATGTTGTCACCCTGGCCGTAGATCGGGATCGGCGCCCCCGCCAGCGCCTTCAGGATCACCACCGGGATCAGCTTTTCCGGGAAGTGATAGGGCCCGTAGTTGTTCGAGCAGTTGGTCAGCACCACCGGCAGGCCGTAGGTTTCATGCCAGGCGCGCACCAGATGGTCAGACGCGGCCTTCGATGCCGAATAAGGGCTTCGCGGGTCATAGGGGGTGTCTTCGGTGAACTTTCCGGTCGGGCCAAGGCTGCCAAACACCTCATCGGTCGAGATGTGGTGGAAGCGGAACCCGTCGGGTTTGCCCTTCGCAGTCCACCAGGCGCGGGCGGCTTCCAGCAGGATGTAGGTGCCGTTGATGTTCGTCTCGATGAAGGCCGCCGGACCGTCGATCGACCGGTCGACGTGGCTTTCGGCCGCCAGATGCATGATCGCATCCGGCTGGTGCCGCGCAAGGATGTCGTCCACGCGGGCACGGTCGCAGATATCGGCCTGTTCGAAGGCGTAAAGCGGGCTGTCCGAGACTTCGGCGACGTTCGACAGGCTGCCCGCATAGGTCAGCTTGTCCAGATTGACGACCGCCAGGCCCTGCCGGACCGCGCGCCGCACGACCGCAGAGCCGATGAAGCCTGCGCCACCTGTTACCAGAATTTTCATGATCAACTGCCGTAAACGAAGGGTGTGGCGAAATTTTGAAACAGCGGCGCACCTTTGTCCTTGTCGGACAGGATGGCCGAGGACGGGTCGATCCCCCAGTCGATGCCGATGTCCGGGTCATCGAACCGCACCGCGCCGTCGCATTCGGGCGCATAGACATCCGAGCATTTGTAAAGGATCTCGGTGTCGGGTTCGCGGGTGACAAAACCGTGCAGGAACCCCGCCGGGATCAGCAGTTGCTTGCCGTTTTCCGCCGAAAGTTCGGCCCCGAACCATTTGCCGTAAGTAGGCGAGCCCTTGCGGACGTCAACGGCCACGTCGAAGACCGAACCGCTTCCACAGCGCACAAGCTTCGTCTGGGCATGGGGCGGCCGCTGGTAGTGCAACCCGCGCACGGTGCCTACGTCGCGGGAATAGGAATGGTTGTCCTGCACGAAGGGCGTGGTGATGCCGTTCGCGGCGTAGGTCTGCGCATTCCAGACCTCGCTGAACCAGCCGCGGGCATCGCCGAAACGGCGCGGGGTCAGGATCAGTACACCGGAGAGAGGGGTTTGTTCGATCTGCATCGCGGCCCTTCTGGGATAATCAGTCGGCAAGATCCTAGCCTTTTGGCGACTTGGGGAAAAGGGCCGGAAAGCCGCGCCGCAGCATCCTGCCTATCCTGCGGCAAGAATGTCCATGAAGGCGGCGCCGAAGCGTTCAGCCCGCGCCGGGTCCAGATAGCGGGCCAACTGGTCACGCGACCGGGGCCGGGCCTCGGCGATGCGGCGCAAGGCCGGGGGATCGACGGTCAGGTATTTGCCGGTGCCATCCGCCCCGCGGCTAAGCTGTGCCTGCGTCTCCATCAGACGGTCGAACAATTCGCCTTCGGGCCGCCCCGCCAGCTTGCGCCGCGCCGGGTGGCTGTCGTCGGGCGATGCGCCGGTGATGACCTCAAGGAAGATCGCGCCATAGCTTTCCAGCTTTTTCGCGCCCACGCCGCTGATATGGGCCATCTCGTCCAGGGTCGATGGCCGCGTTTCGGCCATCTCGATCAGCGTCCGGTCGGTGAAGATCACATAGGCCGGCACCCGCGCGGCCTCGGCCAGCGCGCGACGCCGCGCCTTCAGCGCCGACAGAAGCGGCGCGTCTTCATCGGCCACCAGCGCCCGGACGACCGGCGCGGTGCGGGCGCGCTGGATCGTGTCGCGGCGGAGTGTGATCGAAGCCTCGCCCCGCAGGATCGGGCGCGCGGCTTCAGTCATGCGGAAGGCGCCGTGGCGTTCGAAATCCGGGCGGATCAGGTCATGCCCCATCATCTGCCGAAAGACCGCCGCCCAGGCCGCCTTGCCCAGATCGCGGCCCGCGCCAAAGGTTGGCAAGGCGTCATGGCCGCGCTGGCGGATCTTGTCGGTTGCCACCCCCATCAGGATGTCTGTCAGATGCCCGGCGCCAAAGCTTTCGCCCGTGCGCAGGATCGCCGACAGCGCCTTCCTGACCGCCTCGGTCCCGTCAAAAAGATCGGGCGGCGTGTCGCACAGATCGCAGTTCCCGCAAGGCTCAGCCGCCTCGCCGAAATACGACAGCAGGCGCTGGCGACGGCAGGCGGTGGCTTCGGCCAGACCCAGAAGCGCGTTCAGACGCGCATGATCGGCGGCCTTGCGGTCGGGTGGGGCCAGACCTTCGTCGATCTGGGTGCGGCGCAGACGAATGTCATCGGGGCCATAAAGCGTCAGCGTGTCGGCGGGCGCGCCATCGCGACCGGCGCGGCCGATTTCCTGATAATAGCCTTCTATCGACTTCGGCAGGTCGGCATGCGCCACCCAGCGGATATCGGGCTTGTCGATCCCCATGCCGAAGGCGATGGTCGCCACCACGATCAGCCCGTCATCCTGCTGAAACCGGGTTTCCACCTGTCGGCGGTCATCCGGGTCCATCCCGCCGTGGTAGTGGCAGGCGGCATGGCCCGCCTCGCCCAGCGCCTGAGCCAGCGTTTCGGTCTTGGCGCGGGTGGCGCAATAGACGATCCCCGATTGCCCCCGCCGCACGCCGGCGAAGTCAAGGATCTGGCGCCGGGGCTGGTCCTTCACGGTGAAGGCCAGGTGGATGTTCGGCCGGTCAAACCCGCGCAGGAAGGTCTTGGGCGCCTCGCCGTCAAACAGCCGCGTGACGATCTCGGCGCGGGTTTCTTCGTCCGCCGTCGCGGTGAAGGCGGCCAGGGGCACAGCAAGCGCGCGGCGCAGATCGCCGATGCGCAGGTAATCGGGGCGGAAGTCATGGCCCCACTGGCTGACGCAATGCGCCTCGTCCACGGCAATCAACCGGGTGCCGATGCGCCGTAAAAGCGACAGCGTCGCGCCGGATGCCAGACGTTCCGGCGCCATGTAAAGCAGCTTGATCGCCCCTTCATCGAGCGCCGCGAAGATTTCTTCGTTCTCGTCTTCGGTATTGGCCGAGGTCAGCGCCGCCGCGCCCACGCCCGCCTCGCGCAGGCCGCGCACCTGATCGCGCATGAGCGCAATCAGGGGCGAGATCACCACCGTCACCCCATCGCCCATCAACGCCGGAAGCTGGAAACACAGCGACTTGCCCCCGCCCGTCGGCATGATCGCCAGCACGTTTTCGCCCGACGCGACCGCCGCGACGATTTCCGCCTGTCCGGGACGGA
Source organism: Rhodobacteraceae bacterium UBA6236 (assembly GCA_002440945.1). The sequence continues at coordinate 8,441 of DJWG01000013.1, forward strand.
AGCCCGGGAATCCGTAGACGGAGGAGAGAATCTCCTCGGCGCGCCGCATCATGGGGGATTGTCCGCTGCTCTGTTCGTTTCGCCCGTTTTTTCACGGGCGGGTCAGCAGATCAATAGGTGGGGTTCAGTAACCGTAGAACCAGCCCTGGTTGTTGATCAGCACGCGCTGCAGGATGATGATGGCGATGAACACCGCCATCGGCGCCAGATCAAGCCCCGGGGTTGCGGGCAGGATGCGGCGGAAGGGGGCATAGATCGGCTCAAGCAGGCGGCTCAGCCCGTACCAGACCTGCGCGATCTGCGGCTGGCGCAGGTTCAGCACCTGGAAGTTGATCAGCCAGGACATGATGATCTGCACGATCATCACGAACCACAGCACGTCAAGGATCAGCATCAGGGCGTCGAAAAGCGACTGCATCGGGGACTCCGGGTGGCGTTTGCGCTTCACCTAAGCGCAAGCAGGGCGCGGATCAATGGCGGAAGGGGACGCCGCGTTGCCTGTTGACCAATGCAGGGCGCCAGACTAGCCCCGAAACCGACGCCCGGACGGAGATTTGCCCGATGTATCCCTTTTTTCGCTTGGCGAAGGTGGTTTTGCAGCACCGCAACGCCCCGCCCCTGCCGCTTCTGGGAACGCATGTGTCCCATCACATCTGCTGGCCCTGGGACATCGACCCCTGGATGGAGCTCAACAACGGCCGCACGCTGACGCTGTTCGACATGGGGCGCATCCCGATGGCGATGCGGACCGGCCTGACCGATCTGCAGAAGAAGCAGGGCTGGGGGATGGCGGTCGCCGGGGCGACGATCCGCTACCGCAGGCGGGTTCGGATGTTCGACCGGCTCGAGATGCGCAGCCGCTGCATCGGCTGGGATGCACGCTTCATCTACATGGAACAATCGCTTTGGCGTCAGGCCGAATGCACGACGCATTTCCTGATGCGGGCGGCCGTCACCTCGGGCGACCGAGGCATCGTGCCCACGGCGGAGGTTCTGGCGGCCCTCGGCCAGCCGGATCAAAGCCCCACACTGCCCGACTGGGTGCAATCCTGGATCGAAACCGAAGCTCTGCGTCCCTGGCCGCCGGAAATGCCGGCCGGGTGATCCTGCCCACTCGCCCTCTGCTTGCGCGAGCGGGGAAAATCGGGCTTCATCCGCTGCAACGCGGCACAAGGGACGCGGCACAGGAACGCGGCGCAGGGCCAGAGGGGCAGACATGGTGGTTTCAGCCAGACGGCGGATCTGGGGCTGGTTCTTCTTCGACTGGGCCAGCCAGCCTTACAGCACGCTGCTCTTGACCTTCATCTTCGCCCCCTACTTTTCCGAAGTCGCCCGGGCGCATTTCATGGCCCAGGGCCTTGCCCCCGAAGCGGCGGGCGCGGCGGCGCAATCCTACTGGGGCTTCGGTCAGACCGTCGCGGGCGTGTTGATCGCCTTTCTGGCCCCGATCCTGGGGGCCATCGCCGACGGGACAGGGCGGCGGATGGTCTGGATCTGGCTCTTTTCGGCCTGCTACGTCGTGGGCGCCTGGGGGTTGTGGTTCCTGATGCCTGGCGCGTCGGACCTGCACTGGGCAATGATCGCCTTCGGCCTCGGCCTCGTGGGGATGGAGTTCGCGACGATCTTCACCAATTCCCTGATGCCCAGCCTCACCACCGAGGAAGAGATGGGCAAGGTCTCGGGTTCGGGCTTTGCCTTCGGCTATCTGGGCGGGATCATTTCGCTGGTGATCATGCTGCTGGTCTTTGCCGAAAGCGCCACCACCGGCCGGACGCTTGCCGGGCAGGAACCCGTCCTTGGGCTTCTGAACCCGGACCTGCGGGAAGGCACCCGCGCCGTCGGCCCCTTCACCGCCATCTGGTACATGGTCTTCATGATCCCCTTCTTCCTTTGGGTAAAGGAACCGAAATTCAATGGCCAGACGTCGGGGATTGCGGCGTCGCTGGCCGATCTGGGGCACCTGATCCGCAGCCTGCCGCGCCGGAAAAGCCTTTTTGCCTATCTGATGTCCTCGATGTTCTACCGCGATGCGTTGAACGGCCTTTTCACCTTCGGCGGCGTCTATGCGAGTGGCGTTCTGGGCTGGAGCGTGACGCGCATCGGCATCTTCGGCGTGATCGGCGCGGTCGCTGCCGCGCTTGCCACCTGGATCGTCGGCCGGATCGACAGCGCAAAAGGCCCAAAGCCGGTGATCGTCTGGTCAGCCATCGTGCTGATCGCGATCTGCACCGTCATCGTCGGCATGTCGCGCGAGGCGATCTTCGGCATCCCCTTCGCGCCCGGATCGCCGATGCCCGATTACATCTTCTATGCTTGCGGCGCGCTGATCGGCGCGGCGGGCGGAACGATCCAGGCCTCGTCCCGCACGCTGATGGTCTTTCACACCACGGCTGACCGCGCGACCGAAGCCTTCGGCCTTTACGCGCTGTCGGGCAAGGCGACGGCCTTCATCGCCCCGGCGCTGATCACGGCGGCGACGGCGGCAAGCGGCGACCAGCGGATCGGGATCGCGCCCCTGATCGGGCTCTTCATCCTGGCGCTGATTTTGCTAATCTGGGTCAAACCCAAGGGCGAGAGGCAGGCATGAGGCGCATCATCGGGGCGATTGCGGCGGTGGTTCTGGCGGTGACGATGCCGCAGCAGGCCGGGGCCGAACAACTGGCCAACAAGCTTTTCGGCGCCAAGCACAGCGCTTCGCGCCAGGCGCCAGAGGCGATCGGCACCTATGCCCGCGGCTGTGGCGCCGGGATGGTGCAACTGCCGGAAAGCGGTCCCACCTGGCAGGTCATGCGCCTGTCCCGGAACCGCAACTGGGGCCAGCCGGAGCTGGTCCAGTATCTGGTCGACCTGTCGCAGAAAGCTCGCGCCGCCGGGTGGCGCGGCATCTATGTGGGCGACATGAGCCAGCCGCGCGGCGGACCCATGACCTCGGGGCACGCCAGCCACCAGATCGGGCTCGATGCCGACATCTGGATGCTGCCGCCCCCGTCGCTGCAACTGTCGCCGGGGCAGCGCGAAAAGCTCAGCTCGATCTCGATCCGCACCGACGACCAGACCCGGATCAACGACAACTGGTCGGCGTCGCACATGGCGCTGATCCGGCTGGCGGCGATGGACCCGCGGGTGGACCGGGTCTTTGTCGCGGCGGCGGCCAAGATCGCGATGTGCAATGCCGCGGGGCGCAAGGATCGCGCCTGGCTTCAGAAGGTGCGGCCGATCCAGGGGCACAACTTCCATTTCCACGTCCGGCTGAAATGCCCAGCCGGGTCGAGCTTCTGCAAATCGCAAGGCCAAAGCGTGGCAGAGCTGTCGAGGGGCGGCGATGGCTGCGACGCAAGCCTGACCTGGTGGGTGACCACCTATCTGGAAGAGTTGCGCAATCCGCCGAAAAAGACCAAACCGACCGGGCCGCGTCCCAGAACGCCGCGTGAATTCACCATGTCGGACCTGCCCAAGCAATGCGCTGCCGTTCTCGCCTCGGACTGATCGCCGGACTTTTCCCTGCCCTTGCCCCGACCCTCACCCCGGCCATGCCGCTTCTGGCCGCGCCGGTGGCCGAGGTGCGCGGAGTCTGGCACTGGACGAAGGACGACCCCAATTTCGGCGGGCTGTCGGGCTTTGACATCTACCCCGACGGGCGCCGCTTTCGCGCGGTGACCGACCGGGGTTATACCCTGGCCGGCAGTTTGACCCGCGCTGCGGACGGGCGGGTGACAGGGGTCGAGGCCGGCGCGATGCAGCCGCTGCGCGATGGCCAAGGACAGCCCGTCAGCGGCGATGACACGGACGCCGAGGGGCTCGCCCTCGGTCCGGGCGAAAGCTTCTACGTTTCGTTCGAGATTGACCACCGCGTGGTGCTTTACCCCGATGCCGACAGTCCGGCGGCGCTTTATTCGGCGCCCATCGAAGGGGAACTGGCAACCCTGAACAGCAACGAAGGGATCGAGGCGCTGGCCATCAGCGCCACCGGCGATCTTTACGCTATCACCGAACGGTCCCTGGAACCCGGAAGCGGCGTTTATCCGGTGCTGCGCTTCCGTAATGGGCAATGGTCGATCCCCTTCCACATCCGTCAGGACGGCAACTGGAAGGTCGTCAGCGCGGATTTCGGCCCCGATGGAAATCTTTATGTGCTTGAACGGGATTTCTGGGGCTTCGTCGGCTTCAAGACCCGCATCCGGCGGTTCAAGATCGAAGGCGACGGCATCGGGCAGGAACAGATCCTGTTTTCAAGCCACGCGGGCCAGTACGAGAACCTGGAAGGTCTTGCCGTCTGGTCCGGCCCCGATGGCGCGGTCTGGCTGACCGCAGTGTCGGACGACAACTTCAATATCTTCCAGAAAACCACGCTGGTCGATTTCCGCGTCGCGGAATGACTTGACCGAGGCCCACCGCAGGCGTAAGCCCCGCCCGTTCGGCACCCTGCCGGGCCAAGTCTCCGCGACCTTGTCAAAACGGAACCATATCATGCGTCTTTTGCCCGGCATCCTTGCCATGGCCGCGATTGTCGTGGCGTCGAACATCCTTGTGCAGCACCTTTTCGGCCAATGGCTGACCTGGGGCGCCTTCACCTACCCGTTCTCATTCCTGGTGACCGACCTCACCAACCGCTTCCAGGGCCCGCGCGCGGCGCGCAAGGTGGTGGTGACGGGCTTTGTCGTCGGCGTCATCTGTTCGCTGATCGGGTCGCAGATCATGGGCGAATTCGGCCCGCTGGTCAGCTTCCGCGTCGCCCTGGGATCGGGGCTTGCGTTCCTTGCTGCGCAACTGACCGACATTTCGGTCTTCAACCGCTTCCGCGCCCAGTTCTGGTGGCGCGCGCCGCTGTTTGCGACGCTGGCCGGATCGGTCCTCGATACCGGGGTCTTCTTCACCACGGCCTTTTCGGACAGCCTGCGTTTCCTTGAGCCCGGCAATGATGTGACCTGGGCGAACGAGGCGCTTCCGCTTCTGGGTCTGGGCCCTGTCGCGCCGCTTTGGATTTCGCTCGCCTCTGCGGATTTGCTGGTCAAACTGACCATCGCGGCGGTAGCTCTTGTGCCCTATCGCGTCGCAATCGCAAGATGGGCGGCCCAGCGCGCATAAAAATTCTTTTGACAAATACCAAAACTGTGCCAGCCTTCTAGTAACGGCAACATAGTGAAAGGAGGTGGTCCAGTGTCTAGAGTGATATTGGAGAGAGGTGTCGGGACAGTCATGGAGGCCGTGGCCTGAGGGCAACCCCGAGGGCTTTAATCCTTGACTGGGCCTCGCCGGCTCGCTGAGATCGAACTGGCACCCTAACTGGCCCATCTCCGTAGATCTCGGAGGGCCGCCTGAATGGGCGGCCCTTTCCGTTTGTGGATGCCCGGACTAAGCTGCCCGTCATGCTCTGGATCAACGATCATCTGTCGATTGCCGACTGGGAACTGACGGAAAGCTTCACGCGGTCGCAGGGGCCGGGCGGGCAGAACGTCAACAAGGTCGAAACCGCGGTTGAACTGCGGTTCGAGGCTGACCGCAGCCCGCATCTTGCACCACCCGTGAAGGCGCGGCTGAAGCGGCTCGCCGGGCGGCGCTGGACTGCGGATGGCGCGGTCCTGATCCGGGCCGAGGAAACCCGCAGCCAGGCGCGCAACCGCGAACTGGCGCGCGAACGGCTGGTCGAATTGATCCGGGCGGCGCTTGTCGCTCCGAAACGGCGAGTGGCCACGAAACCGACGCTTGGCAGCCAGCGGCGGCGGGTGGCGGCGAAATTGCAACGCGGCGAGATCAAGGCGCTGCGCGGAAAGGTCGAGGATGAATAGCAAGACGGCGGAACTTCTGGCGCGGCGCGAACGGCTTCTGGGGCCCAATGTGCCGACCTTCTACGAAAACCCGGTGCATCTGGTGCGGGGCGAGGGCGTCTGGCTTTGGGATGCGGATGGGCGGCGCTATCTGGACTGCTACAACAACGTGCCGCATGTGGGCCACGGCCATCCCCGGGTCGTCGAGGCCATCGCCCGGCAATCGGCGCTCCTGAACACCCATACCCGCTATCTGCACGAGGGCATTCTTGACTATGCCGAACGGCTGACCGGCAAGCTGGGCCATGACCTGCGGCAGATCATCATGGTCTGCACCGGGTCCGAGGCCAACGACATCGCGCTTCGCATGGCGCAGGCGGTGACGGGCAAGACCGGCTATATCGCCACCGACAACACCTATCACGGCAACACCACCGCCGTGGCGCATCTGTCCACCCGCCGCCCACCCATCGGCGGCTGGCCGTCGAACATCCGCCGGGTTCCGGCGCCGGACGCGCTGGCCCCGCTGGGCGGCAGCGTCGAGGCGCAGCCGCAAGCCTTTGCCGACAACGTCGCCCGCGCGATTTCCGAGTTGGAAGCCGCCGGCCACGGCTTCGCCGGGCTGATGCTGTGCCCGATCTTCGCCAACGAAGGCATCGTGCCGGGCGTGGCCCCCGGTTTCCTGGATCCCACGGTCGAGGTGATCCGCAGGGCCGGCGGGCTGATCCTGTGCGACGAAGTGCAGCCGGGCTTTGGTCGCGTCGGCAGCCACTGGTGGGGCCACGAATGGCTGGGCTTCGTGCCTGACGTGGTGACGATGGGCAAGCCGATGGGCAATGGCCACCCTGTTGCCGCGGTGGTCGCACGGCCCGATGTGATGACCGCCTTCCGCGAGGCGTTCGGCTATTTCAACACCTTCGGCGGCAATCCGGTGGCTTGCGCCGCAGCAATGGCGGTGCTGGACGTCATCGAGGACGAAGACCTGATCGCCAATGCCCGCAAGTTGGGCGCAGAGGTGCTGGAGGGCCTTCGCGGCATCCGCCATCCCTTGATCCATGATGCACGCGGCGCGGGACTGTTCTTCGGCATCGAACTGGCGCGCGACGGCAAGCCCGCGCCCGATGCGGCGGGACGGGTGGTGGAACGGATGCGCGAGGAAGGCATCCTCATGGGCCGCGGAGGACGGGAACAGCACATCCTGAAGATCCGCCCACCGATGGTCTTCGACCAAAGTCATGCCGACCTGCTGATCAGCACCCTGTCCCGCGTGCTGGCCGAGATCCCGGCATGACCACCGACGCCGAGGCGCACCGCCTTGCCGATATCGCACTGGTGCAATGGGGTGGTTCCGAACGGCCGATACGGTTGGTCAAGAACCGCGAAAACATCGTGTTCGAGGTCTGGCTTCCGGGCGGCCGCCGCGCCGCCCTGCGCCTGCACCGCCCCGGCTATCAAAGCGCGGCCTCCATCACGGCCGAATTGGCCTGGACCGCCGCGCTGAAGGATAGCGGGTTCAACGTGCCGGAACCGCTGGTCACAACCGAAGGTCACCTGCTTGCCACAGCGGGGGACCGTCAGGCCTCTTGCGTGGGCTGGCTCATGGGCGATCCCATCGGCAGCGCCGAAGCGCCGCTCTCCGGTTCGGCGGCGGAACAGCGGGCGCTGTTCCTGCGGCTGGGCGGTTTGATCGCGGATCTGCACAACCTGACCGACGCGGGCGCCATCCCTGTCGAGTTTCCGCGGCCGCGCTGGGACATCGACGGCCTTTTGGGGCCCGACCCGCTCTGGGGTCGCTTCTGGGACAACCCGAGCTTTGCGGAGGCTGACCGCGCCCTGATCCAGGCCGCCCGCACCGCCGCGCGCGAGGATCTGGAACGTTTCGTGGCGGAAAACGCCGACATCGGCCCAATCCACGCCGATGTCCTGCGGGAAAATGTCCTGCGGGATGGCGATGCCCTTTGGCTTATCGACTTCGATGACAGCGGCCACGGGTTTCGCATGTATGACCTGGCCACCGCCGTGGTGCAAAGCCTGGAGGAACCGAACCTTCCCCTGCTGGTCGATGGCCTGATCGAAGGCTACCGTTTGCGCCGCGCTTTGAACGATGCCGCTGCCCGACGGCTTGCGCTGTTCATCGGATTGAGGACCTTTGCCTCGGCGGGCTGGATCATCACCCGCGCCGATCCCGACGACCACCGTCAGCGATTCTACGCCGACCGCGCAATCCGCATGGCACGGCACATCCTGACCGGAACTGCCCCCTGGGATTCACGAGAAACCGGCTGATTTCCACCGCTTGGCGGGCCTTCGAACATCACGGCGCTTGCGCTGGCCATGATTTGCAGGGAAAAGGAGCCGGGGCCAGGGACAAAGATTGGCATAACGTTTCCATGTTCAAGAAAGCCCTCATGCTCGTGTCGGGCAATGCTTTCGCCTCGGCACTGAGCCTGCTGCGAAACCTTGCGATCGCGCGGCTGATCAGCCCTGAAGACTACGGTATCGCGTCGACCTTCGCGATCAGCATGTCGATCGTCGAGATGGTGTCCTACCTGGGATTGCAGCAGCTGATGATTGTCGACCGGGATGGCGATATCCCGCATGTGCAGGCCGCCGCCCAAGGGTTCCAGGTGCTGCGCGGCTTTCTGTCCAGCACCCTGCTCTTCCTGATCTCGGGCCTCTATGCTTCATTCCTGGGGATCGAAGAAGTCGCCTGGGCGTTCCAGATCATCGCGCTTGTGCCTCTGTTCAATGGCTTCCAGCACTTTGACCAGCACCGCCTGAAACGGCACATGAACTTCCGCCCCTCGATTCTGACCACGGCGCTGCCGCCGCTTTTTTCAGTGCTGGCGATCTGGCCCGCCTATCTGATCTGGCCGGATTTCCGGGTCATGCTGGTGTCGATCTTCGTTCAGGCTCTATCGATGGTCGCCGTGTCGCATCTGACGGCTGAACGTGGATACCGACTTGCGTGGGACAATGAACTGGTTCGCAAGGCCATGCAGTTCGGCTGGCCCCTGCTTCTGAACGGCGTGCTGCTTTTCGGGATCTTCAACGGAGACCGTTTGATCATCGGACGTGAACTGGGGATGACCACCCTCGCCATCTTCTCGATGGGCTTCACACTGACCCTCACGCCGACGCTGGTGCTGGCCAATTCGCTGCAAACCTTCTTCGTACCGCTCTTGTCGCGCGAAGTAGACAATCCAAAAGGCTTCCAGACATTGGCCGAAGCGACAATCGAAGGCGGCATGGTAATCGGCGTGCTGCTGATCCTCGGGACCAGTCTCCTGGGTGGGCCGATCATCCACATACTACTAGGCGCAAAATACGAAGGCCTGCTGCCCTTCCTGGTACAATTGGGGATCATGCAGGGGGTGCGGATCGCAAAGACCGGGCCATCAATCATAGCCCTGTCACGGGGCCGCAACGGCCTATCGATCTGGGCCAACATTCCACGGGCCCTTGCGCTGCCTGTCGCCTGGTTCGTGGTGCTGCGGACTGGCGACATCGAATCCGTGATTGGCGTCGGCATTACGGCGGAACTTCTGGGCCTATTGATCGCGCTCTGGACGACGCGGAAGCGGCTTGTTGTCCATTTGCGACGACTTGTCCTGCCGCTTGTGCTGTTCTTCAGCTTCGCCGCGCTCAGCTACTGGGATGCTTGGATGACCGTACCGATGCCACTTCTGGCCGATCACCTCCACCCAGGACTGCTGGCGGTGCTGCTGGTAGCGCTGGCAACGATACAATCCATGTCGGCGATGAGAACTGTCGTTCTGCGGCGACTGCGGCGGGAATGATCGTGGGCGCCGATCGGGGCAGTTTTACCGAAATAGCGCATGAAGCGAAGACATTCTCCTTCACATGCTTGCATTGGTGAAGAACTCTGGCGATGGTGGATTTTGGTTTGAATGTGGCGACATAGCCTACTAGAACAACCCTGCCCGAATAGGTGGTCCCCGAAGCTCAAGAAACATCGGAACTATCGCGATGGATGCCCGCCAAGAGACCAACGCCGCCATTGGCGCCATCATCGTTGCGTTTAATACCGGGGATGACCTGGTTGCCTGTGTCGAAAGTCTTCGCCGTCAGACAGGTGGTACTCCCCACATCGTGGTTGTCGATAACCATTCCACGGACGATACAATTACGAAACTCCGCGCTTGGGCCAATCGGGTCGAGGTAGAGACCGGCCACAAAGTGTTGAGCGAGGATCCTGACGACGGACCGGAACAGGTGATCCTTGCCGACAGTGGCTTCAATCGAGGCTTCGCGGGTGGTGTCAATGTGGGCCTAAAGATACTGGCCGAAAATCCTCAGGTGCAGCATTTCTGGGTGCTCAATCCCGACGCTTGGGCGGATGAGGGCGCGGCACGGGCAATTCTGGACGCCGCAGCGGCCAACCCGGGCTACGGCCTGATCGGGGGGCGGGTCTGTTTTTCGCAGGTTCCTCCAAAGATTCAAATGGATGGGGGCTTAGTCAATCGTTGGACCGGGGTAACCGCGAACGCCAATCTCGGACTACATCCAGATGAGGTGAAGCCGCCAGCCGGTGCTGACTTGGCGTTCATCAGCGGGGCGAGTGTTGTCGCGTCGCGCAGGTTCTACGACCAAGTGGGCCCTATGCCTGAGGATTATTTCCTTTACTACGAAGAAGTCGATTGGGCGTTGCGACGCGGAGAGCTGCCGCTCGTAGTAGCAGGGAATTTTCTGGTCTGGCACCATGCGGGTACCGCGATTGGCTCACCGACATTGGAACGCATCGCCTCGCCCTTTTCGTTCTGGTTCAAGTATCGCAGCCGCATGAAGTTCATGCGCCGGTTCAACCCAATAGGGATTCCGGTTGCTATGGGCTATGCGACAGTGAAAGCAGGGCAACTGATGTTGAAGGGGGCTTGGCCGCAGGCGGCGGCACTGTTGCGTGCGGTCTACGGTCTGCCAGCGCCGAAAGTTGTGCGAGAGCGTCTTTCCCCGGAGGCCGCGCGGATGGCCTTGGGTCGCGGATCGCGCTAGGGGGTGAGGCAACTCTTCGGGATAGCCGCGCTGGCAGCCGGGCTGGCGAATCCTGCGGGCGGCGCGACCCTGTCCCTGCGGGGTGATTACACCTGGTCCGAGGACAACGAGGATTTTGGCGGCTTTTCGGGCCTGATCCTTGACGCCAATGGCATGGCCCTGACGACGGTCAGCGATGACGGGGTGGTCTTCAAGGCGGATGTAACCCGCGATTCCGCCGGCAGGATCACCGCACTCAGGGCGACATCCACGCTGCGGCTTCACGACAACAAGAACCGCCCCGTCGTCGGGTTCCATGCCAATTCCGAAGCTCTGGCCCCCGGACCTGGCAATCGGATCTATGTGGCTTTCGAAGGTTATGCCCGGATCGCGGCCTTCGATCTGCCGGATGCCAAGCCCAAGCCAATGCATGCCTGGAACCTCTTCGAGCCGCTTTGGGGCAACGAAGGCATCGAAGGGCTTGCCTGGCTGCCCGATGGTCGCCTGATCGCCGTGGTCGAAGGACAGGTCGAGGGCCGCCACCGCGTTTATGTCCAGGCGGATCGCGGTTTCTCTGAAATTCCGGGCCCGGCCACGGATAGGGACTGGGCCGCGACGGACGCCGCCCTTGGACCGGATGGCCGGCTTTACTTGCTGGAACGTCGCCTGACCTGGTTGATGGAATTCCAGACCCGCATCCGGCGCTTCTCCATCCGGCCCGGCGCGGTGCCTGCCTTTGACGCCGCCGAGACGCTGTTGGAAACCAAACCGGGCCAGTTGGACAATATGGAAGGCCTCAGCCTCTGGCGGGACGCTGACCGCAATGTCACGGTTCTGTCGCTGGTATCGGATGATAACTTCCTGCCGGTTCAATCAACGCGGCTGGTGGAATATGACCTGCACGAGTGAATTGTGCGCATTTTGCCCTTTGCCGGGGCGCTGGAGATTTGACGATGGTCGCTGACACCCCTCGCAAGGTGCTGATCGTGGTAGAGAACCTTCCGGTTCCTCTGGATCGGCGCGTCTGGCTGGAAGCCACGACGCTGAAATCGAAGGGCTATGAAGTCAGCGTCATCTGCCCGACAGGTCGCGGCTGGGACAAGTTCTACGAGGAAATCGAGGGCATCCACATCTACCGCTATCCCGAACCGGTCGAGGCGCATTCGGGCGCGGTGGCCTATGCCAAGGAATACCTGCATTCGCTGTGGCACTGGTTCCGGCTGGCGCGGAAGGTCCGGCGTGAACACGGTTTTGACGTGATCCACGGCTGCAACCCGCCCGATCTGGTCTTTCTTCTGGCTTGGCTCTACCGGCCTTTCGGGGTGCGCTACCTTTTCGATCACCACGACGTCTGTCCCGAACTGTTCGAGGCGAAGTTCGACAAGAAGGGCCTTCTATACAACGTCATGCTGATCTGGGAACGGATCACCTTCGCCACGGCGAGCGTATCCATCGCGACCAACGAAAGCTTCCGCGCCATCGCGCTTTCGCGTGGCAAGATGAAACCCGAGGACGTTTTCGTGGTGCGCAGCGCGCCCAAGATCGAGAAATTCGAAATCCGCCCCGCGGACCTCGAAATGCGCAAGGGCGCAGGGACGGTGCTGGGCTATGTGGGCGTCATCGGCCAGCAGGAAGGCATGGATCTTCTGGTGGCGGCCGCCGATCACCTGATCCGCGCCATGGGCCGTAGGGACGTGCATTTCATCATTGTGGGCTTCGGCCCCGAAGTGCCGATGGTAGAGGCGGATGTGGCGCAGCGCGGACTTGATGCGCATTTCACCTTCACGGGGGCGCTTTATGGGGAAGACCTGCTGCGGGCGCTGAACAGCTGCGATATCGGCGTGAGCCCCGATCCGAAGAACGCGATGAACGACATCTCGACGATGAACAAGGTCATGGAATACATGACTTTGGAAAAGCCGGTGGTGCAGTTCGACCTGAAAGAGGGTCGCGCTTCGGCGGGCGAGGCGTCGGTATATGCCGCCGCAAACGATCCGAAAGACTTCGCCGCTAAGATCGCCGATCTGATGGACGCGCCCGAACGCCGGGCGGAAATGGGCAAGATCGGCCGCGCCCGGGTGCTGGACAAACTGTCTTGGGCGCATTCGGTGCCGCATCTTCTGGCGGCCTATGACCGGATCTTTGCCAAGATGGGCCGCTAGGCGGCCTGTCCACCGCGCGGGTCAAGCAGTCGCCCCGCGATCCAGCCAGCGATGAAGCCGCCAAGGTGGGTTTCCCAGGCAAGGTGGCCGTTCATCGCCCACCAGAGAAGCAGGTTGAGCCCCACCAGAAGCAGGATCGCGCGGGCAACGGGCGCAAGGCTCGCGCCCTCGGCGCGCAGATCCTGATATTCCCAGGCAATGATCGCACCGATCAATCCGAAAAGCGCGCCGGATGCACCGACCATCGGCGCGATGACGGTGGACAGCATGGCGAAACCGACGGCGCCGCCGATCAGACTGAAGATATAAAGCGCCAGAAAGCGCTTTTGCCCAAGACGTTCGATAATCGGGGTCGAGACGGAAAACAGCGTCACCATGTTCAGAACGAAATGCGACAGGCCCGCGTGGATGAAGCCATAGCTCGCGAACATCACGACCGACTGGAAAGGGTAGTTCGGGCGCCAGTTCCCCAGAAGGCCGCTCCAGAACCCGGCATAGGCCCAGACGACCTGCCGCCACTCCGGCCTGCCCCACCACCCCATGTCGGCGCCGAAAAGCACCGATTCCGGGATCAGGCACAGAAGGAAAAGCCCCCAAAGGACGGGGGCGATCCTTGGTCGTTCGGGGTGGCTATCAGAGTGGGACAAAGCGCGGCAGTGACTTCAGGCTTTGTTCCATGAACCGCATGATCCGGGCATCGGCATCGGCTTCGCTTTCGTTCGGGCGGATGGGCGTCACGAAGCGGACCAGCGCGCCATCGGTACGGCCCATCGTCAGGCTGTCGCGCAGCACCGACATCTTGGCCTGGAAATCGTTCGACATGCGCTTGCCGCGGCCCTCGAACCAGTAATAGACCAGTTGTTTCGAAGTGCCCTTCTGGATCACGGCGCGGTTGGAATCGATCATGCCGTAGCCCACGGCCGTCATGTCGACGGGGGTCGCCTTCAGGCTGAACACTTCCCACCCGCCAGTGGGCAGGCAGACCTCGGGCGAGTGGATGCCCTGCCCTTCGGTCTGCTTGTTGTAATAGGCGACGAAGAACGACACGAGCTCATCCTCGCCGGCCTTTTGATAGAAGGCGTTCAGATAGTCATCCGCCGCCAGAACCCTTTCGATGTCCGGGGTGAGCTGCGTTGAATAGCCCTCCCAACCATCGACGTCGCGCGGATAAAGCGCGAGCGGATCGCGGTCCAGCGCCTCGATCTGGCGGGCCGGAAGCAACTGCCAGGCCGCCGAGGCAGCCCCGGTCAGCAGGACGGCGGCCAGCATCGCGACCGTCGCGCGAATGCGGAAGATCCGGGTGAAGATGCCGCCAAATCCTTCGAAATCCAGGTCGATGGCTTCGGTCAGCGGCAGCGGATTGGGGGCCAGCCGCTGCAGAAGGATCGCCAGCAGGAACAGAAGCGCGACGCAGATCAGGAAGACGACCCAGCCTTCGAAGAAGTGCAGGAAGCCCTCGGCCTGTTCGATGCCATACTGGTTGACCAGAACCCCGATCACGCCGATCCGGAACGAGTTCATGAACACGGTCAGGGGCGCGGCGGTCAACAGAAGCACCGCCTTGTGCCACAGCGGGCCCCGGTACAGGATCGCGAACAGATAGGAAAAGCTGAGGATCGGGAACAGGTAGCGCAGCCCCGAACAGGCCTCGGCGACCTGAAGCTTGTAGACCCCAAGGTCGATGACGTTGCCTTCCAGGAAAACCGGAACGCCCGCCCGTTCGACGAACCAGACCCCAAGCTGGGACGACACGCCTTGCAGGAAGATCGTCATCTTCCAGTACAGGAACTGCGGCAACGGCAGCATGAAGATCAGGTGGAAGACCGGCAGCATATGCGTGATGCCGCGTTTCCAGCCAAAGGCGACCAGCACGACACCCGCAACCCAGGTGATGAAGGCATAGGTGATGATGTCGGGCACACGCATCATGTTGCCCAGCGCGGCAACCGCAAGCGACAGGACGATCACCACAACGCCCGGCCAGCGCAGCCGCGCATTCGCATCCGGCAACGGCGCGTTCCGCAATTCCCGCAGGAACAGGTAAAGCGAGATCAGAGGGATCAGCGGGCCATGGCTGTATTCAGCGGTTGACCACGCACTGGCCAGCGATTCGAACCCCATCCAGAAGATCGGAAGGCACGCCAGCATCAGCGCGGTGAACAGGGCAAAGCCGGCAAGATTTACCGGCTGACGGACGGTGCTGGCGGAAAACGTGCTGTCGGTCATGCTGCTACTGATACTTGAACTGTGTCCAGACACCCTACGGCATGTAGGGGCAAATGGCGACGTCTATCCGCCTGATCTGGCGCGATATTGCGGAGGTCGTCGCTTCCGCGAAGAACAATCGGCCCGTGTAGGCCGATTGTTTCATCAGGGCCGGAAGGTGAAGTTGCGGTCCAGGGTCACGAAGGCCTGGTTCGACTGCGCATCCCCGACATTCGTTTCGTCGTAGGTCCGGAACTGCACGCCACTGACCAGATTCCAGTCGGCCGTCAGCTGCCGGGTATAGGTTCCGCGCAGCGTGGCACGGGTGATTTCCTGACCCGTCGTCGTGTTGTCGGTCAAGCCGTAATTGGCGGTCAGGTCGATCCGCGACAGATTGTCGATCTGATAGCCGTAACCTGCCGTCAGCCGGGTGTTCAGCACATCTTCGCTGGCCGAGTTCGTGCTGGCGCTGCGCGTCAGGCTGATGCTGAAATCGCTGGATTGAAGCTGACGGGTATAGGATGCCGAACCGATATAGTTCGTCTGACCACCCGACCCGCGCGTGGCCCCGGCCGAAAGCGAAAGCGTTCCCAAAGGCAGTGCCCAATCCCGCCCGAAGCTGAGCGACCGGCGTGTGCCGTTGACCGACAGAGACGAACTCGCGGAACCCCAGATCGTCCCATCCGCCAGCGTCTGGGTCATGGTGACGGTACCGATGGCACCGTCGCGTTTGGCGCTGGTCCCAAAGTTGGTATAGTCGGTATCGATCTGCGACCAACCGAGCGAGGCGTTGAGCGCCAGAACCGGGTTGATGTCCTGCTGAAGACCCAACGACAGGTCGGTGGTCGTCCGATCGGTCCCTTCGACATTCTCGGCAACATAATGCGACCAACCGGCATTCAGGTTCAGTTGCGTGACCGGCGAAACCTGGAACCCGGTCGAGGTGCGCAAGCTGTCCGTCCGGTTGCTGTCGAGGCCCGAGGATGTGACGTTTCTGTAATCCGTTTCCGAATGACGCGCAGTCGCCGAAAAGGTGACAGGTGATTGCAGCCCAACGGTATAGCTGGCGCCATAGTTTTGCCAGGTCTGGGTTCCCCCGCCGCCGATCAGCGCATTCGGGTTCTGCTGATCCTGTTCGGTCTTGAACGGGTCCAGGAAATCGCGGTCAGCTTCACGATACCGCGCATCCAGCGACAGGCGGCTGTTCTTGCCATCCCGTGCGTAGCTAAGCTGCGCATCCGGGCTTTCGAAGCCCGAGACGGTTCGATTGTTGACATCGGCAAAGCGGATGACGCCGGAACCGCTGAACACCAGTTTGTCGACCTGGGTGATATTGCTCAGACCGAAGGAAAGCTTCGTGTCCGAGATCTTCGACACGCCGGTCTGGCCATTGACCTTCAGCTTGAAGTTGTCGTCCACGATCAACCCGGTGCTGACGCCAAGATCCAGCTGCAGCCCGCCCGGGTTCGCCGCGGGGCCGCTGCCCGATCCCGCCAGAGTCGTCGCCTGGTTCGCCACCGGATTCGACGTTGGCACCGTCGTGCTGGCGCCGCCCAGCTGCTGCGGAGCGGCGAAAGTTGGATAGAGTGTCGTTAGTGCCGCGATGACCGCGATCTTGCTGCTCGTTTTCCCCACCGACAATTCCGCCCGTTGTTATTCGAAAAGCTTGCGTTCCGGAACGACAACGACATCACCCGACTTGAGGACGATGTTCGGGGCCGAGCCGCCTGCCTGAATAGCCTTGTAGTTGAAATTGTATACGGATTCCAAACCGGTCTTCTTGTCGACGCGACGCAGCTGGATCCGTTTCGCCGCCGCGAATTTCGAAAGGCCACCGCTGGTTGCCAGGAACTGCAGAAGGGTCGTACCGCTTTCGACCGGCACGAGGCCCGGTTTGGTGACTTCGCCCATCGCGTAGACGTTGATCGGATTCGAAAGACCGGTAACCGTGCCCGTCGTCGTCGGGATCTTCGGCTGGGCAAGCTGGCCCACCGACAGGAAGATCGTCGGCTTCGTCGCAAAGTTCGAGGCAAGCGATTCGCCGATCTGGGCCCGAACCGAATCGACCGTCTGGCCGGATGCCCTTACCGTCCCGGCCAGCGGCACGTTCACGGATCCGTCCGGTAGCACCAGCAGCGAACGGTTGAGCGTCGGATCTTCCAGAACCTCCAGCTGCAACACGTCTCCGGGCTGGATCCTGTAGGAGTTTTGCGCCCAGGCAGCCGGGACGGCAACCAGCGCAATGACAAGTGCGAGAAGGGTTCTGAGCATGGATTTTCACCCGTTATCTGCGAATCTAGGGAACATTAGGCGGGATCGCCTGATGCAACAAATCGTTAACGATGATCTGGAACCAATGTGGCTCAATGATGTTCAGATCGTGCCTTGCGGGCAACAAACCCACGGTGGCTCAAGGCGCTTTTACGCCAGCAGCTGTCAGTTTTTCCACTGCTTTTCGCGATTCGACCGCAAACTCCTGCGTATTGTTTTCCGGGGTCAGTGAAAGAACACGCTGATAGCTCGCAAGCGCATCTGCGTTTCGCCCCATGGCCTCATAGGTCTTGCCAAGGTGATACTGGACACTCGGTTCGTCAGGCAGGGCTTTCGCCGCAGGTTCCAGTTCGCGCAACGCCTCTGCGTGGTTGCCGCGCAGATAGGCGATCCAGCCGTAGGTGTCCTGATAGGGCCCGATGTTGCTGCCACGCAGGCGGCGCGCGATCACCTCGGCCTTGGCCAGGCTTTCGGGGTCGCTCCGGTGGCTGGACAGAAGGCTTGCGAGGTTGTTCGCGACGATGGGGTTCGCGCTGTTCTGCTTGTAGAGATCTTCGTAGATGCGGATGGCATCGTCGAACTTGCCCGCCTGTTCAAGAAGACCGGCTTTGGCCCACAAAAGCTCGCCCTCGCCCGGATAGACGGCCAGAGCCTCTTCCAGAACGGCTTCGGCCTTGCTCCGGTCGCCGTCAGCCGCCTGCAGACGGTAAAGCGCCATCCAGACCGGCAGGCGCTTGCTGTCTTCCTTCAGAAGCGCGCGGTAGCCCGTCTCGGCCCCGGCAGTATCGCCCTTCAGGGCAAGGATCGAAGCATTGAGGAACTTCAGCGTCGGCTCTTCGGGGTTCTGCGCAAGCAACTCCGCCAGGTAGGATTGCGCCTTGTCGACCTGGTTGTTGGCCAGATGGGCGCGCACGACCGCGATCTTGGAGGCCAGACCCGCGTCTTCCGCATTGGCCAGATCCTGCAGGTAGTTCAGGGCCTCGGCCGTTTTCTGCTGTCCGGCAAGGATCGCCGCATTCAGACCTTCGGCCCCGGCCTTTGCCGCCGGGTCGGAAACCTGGGCCAACTGGCGGGCGACGTCCCCGGCGCGGTTCCAGTCCTTCATGGCGACGTAGACCTGGCCCAGCGGCGCAAGCAGCATGACGTTGTTGGGCGCCAGACGCAGCGCGTCCAGAAGAACGCTTTCCGCCGGCAGAAGCTTGTCGTCCGCCATCAGGATCTGCGCGTAACGGACCGATTCTTCCGGCGCGCGGCCCGACGCTTCGACCGCCGAGCCCAGCATTTCCCGCATGAGATCGCGGTTGCCGTCACGTTCATAAGCCTGCGCCATCAGCGTCATGACCGAGGCGTCACGCGGACTTACGCCAAGCGCCGTCCGCAGCAGCGTGATGGCTTCACCGACGTTGTCATCCAGGATCAGCCAGCCCGCCTTCAGCTTCAGCGCTTCGACGTCATCGGATTTTTCCGCAAGAACTTCCTCGACAAGCTGGCGGGCCGCCACCTGGTTGCCGACGGCCGACTGCATCCGCGCAAGACCCACCTTGATCTTCGCCAGATCATCGGCCTTGGGCTTTTCCTTCACGATCGCCTGCATTTCGGCAATCGCCTCGTCGCGCTTGCCCATTTCGAACAGGAACCCCGCCCGCGCCGACCGCAGCACCACCGAGGTGTTTCCTGCGGCGACGACCTTTTCGATCTCGGCCGTGGCGGCTTCGGGCCCACGTTCTTGGGCGAGGAAGCGGATCAGCAGCAGCAGACGCTGGCTATCTTCCGGTTTCGCCGCGATCCGGTCGCGCAGGTGAGCTTCGGCCTTGTCCTTCTCTCCGCGGGCGAGATACCAGCGCACCAGCGCATCCGTCATCTCGGGCGCATCGGGGAAGCGGTTGACCATCTCGATCAGCCCGGCCTCGACTTTCTCCATATCGTTCAGCGCCGCGTAGACGGAAAGCCGCGTCGCATAAAGCGTCGCGTCATCCGGCGTCAGGGCGATGGCTTCGTCCAGTTCCTTCTGCGCCGAGGGCAGATCGTGCTGGCGCAGCAGATCGTCGATGATGATCCGGCGCAACATGATGTTGTCGGGGAAATCCTTGCGCAGCTTGCGCGCCTCGCCCGCGGCGCGGACCATCGTATCGGCGTCGTTGTTCTCGGTTCCCTGACCGTAGTCCATCACCGTCTTGTGGACCATCGTCTCGGGGTCTTTCGGCGCAAGGGCGAAAACCGCGTCGATGTTCTTCTTGGCTTCCGCCCAATTGCCGGACTTCACCGCGATGGAGGCGAGCGCACGGCGGCCCTCCAGGTCTTCGGGGTATTGCTCGACCAGTCGCAAGTACTGGCCATAGGCTTCGCGCAGGTTGCCGCGATTCATCTCGACGCGCGCGTAGGCAAGCCGGGCTTCCTTGTGGCGGCCGTTCAGCTTGAAGACGTTACGGAATTCGACAAGGGCGCGATCCACATCGCCCTTTTCCAGATATTCCATGCCCGACTTGTAGTATTTTTCGGCACGCTGTTCAGAGGAGTCACAGGCAGACAGAAATCCTACCGATGCCGCGATCATCAGGGCGGCGAACGTCTTACGAAGGGTCATGGAGTCCTCTTGCCTGTACTGTTCGAATCGTCAATTTACCAACCATCGTCTCAAATTGTGTCAGCGGATCGATTTCCGGTGTCACGACTGTGGTCGTCGCTGCTAATGCCCTCAATCACCCGTTGTCGATGGGTAAATCAATAGCCAGTTCCCTTGAGGACCACGGCAACCGTCGCCAGGACAAGACGCGCGTCGGTAGGCAGGGAAAGGGCGGCATCATACTGCCGGTCGTAATCTGCCCGCTGTGCAAAGGTGCATTCGTTGCGGTCCGACACCTGCCACGGCCCGGTGATCCCGGGGCGCAGCGAATAATAGGATGTTCCGGGATAAAGCTCGCGCTGCGACGGCATCATCGGACGCGGACCGACGATCGACATGTCGCCGATGAGGACGTTCCACATCTGCGGCAGCTCATCCAGCGACAGCTTGCGAAGATAGCGACCGATGGTGGTGATGCGCGGATCACGCTTGAGCTTCTGCGTCGCTTCCCACTCGGCACGGGCCGCCGGATCTGCCGCCAGATGGCGTTCCAGCTGGCGGTCGGCGTTGGGCACCATCGTGCGCAGCTTCAGCATGGCGAAAGTGCGTCCGCCCCGCCCGACGCGTTCGTTCCAGTAGAAAGGGGACTTTCCGTCCAGCGCGATCACGATCGCCAGGATCAGGACCACGGGCACGACAACCATGCTGCTGGCCACAACAATGGCGATATCCATCGCGCGCTTGACGCCGTTCCTGTAGAGTCCCGGCCTGCAATGAACCACCACCGGCCCCAGCGGGGCGCTCGAGCAGTTCAGTTTTTCATCCAGATCGTTCAAATGCACCGTCATACTAGGCTCCTACCCGGGCAGGCCAACTACTAGCCGGCGCTCGGGTTCCCACCCCACTCACTACACCGAATCCACGATGGGTCAGCGATCCCAAATCTTTACCATCCGTCCTACTACGAAGGAACGTTCAATCCCAGCAAATGGTTGTATCTGCGACGCATTCGAGGCATTG
The DNA here is from genome assembly GCA_002440945.1 of Rhodobacteraceae bacterium UBA6236. Next base: position 29,419 of record DJWG01000013.1, read on the forward strand.
ACAGTGCATAAACTGGTGCAATATCGCCCCGAGGCTGACAACTGTTTCTTATATAAATACAATGACTTGCAGATAACAATTCCGTTACCTGTTTTGATAAAGTGGAACGAATCCCGCCCAACAAGGGATACAACGCACGACCAGCAACGATCATCCGGTTCGGCCCTTATTGATGTCATGAAGTTGCCGAACTTGTGTAGTGGATTGTGTGGTGAAGATTTGTGCGGTTCAGGGTATCAAGCCCCGGGCAACCTTGCCGCGCGGCATTAACAATTTGAGTGGAACGCCGAATGAACAAGGTCGTTGAGACCCGCAAGGAAGACACCGGCACTATCGGCTTCTACATGGATTTCTTCGGCTTTCGCGAACGGCCGTTCACCCTGGTTCCCGATCCCGATTTCCTGTTCTGGTCCGCACAGCACCGCCGTGCCTATTCGGTGCTGGAGTTCGGCATCCTGTCGCGCGCGCCGATCACCCTTGTCACCGGCGGCGTGGGTTGCGGCAAGACGACCCTGCTGCGGGAATTGCTGCGGCAGTTCGAGGGCAAGGTCACGGTGGGCCTGATCTCGAACGCCCAGGGCGGAAGAGGCGAGCTTATTCAATGGGTTCTGAACAGCCTCGCGGTTCCGTTCGATCCCGCCATCGGTTACGTTCAGCTTTTCCAGAAACTTCAGGATTTCCTGATCGAAGAATACGCTTCGGGCCGCCGTGTCGTCCTTATCTTCGATGAAGCGCAGAACCTTTCCCCGGAAAGCCTGGAAGAACTGCGGATGCTGACCAACATCAACTCGGGCAAGGACGAGATCCTCCAGCTGGTCCTGGTCGGTCAGCCCGAACTGCGCGAGATGGTCCTTGACCCTTCTTTGCGGCAGCTTGCCCAGCGGATCGCGGCCAGCTTCCATCTGATGCCGCTGGACGACAAGGCGGTGCGCGAGCTCGTCAGCCACCGTTTGCGGGCGGCGGGCGGCACCGGAGACGAGATCACGCCCCAGGCCGCAAGCATGATCTATCGCGTCACACATGGCGTGCCGCGACTGGTCAACCAGCTTTGCGATATGGCATTACTTTATGCGTGGAGTATGGATCACCACCATGTGGACGAACGGATCGTGCAATCCGTGCTGGATGACGGTGTGTTCTTCGCAGCGCAGATCGCCGCCGAGGAAGAGAAAAGAAAATGAACCTGGACTTCAACTACTACATCGCTGTCTTCCTGCGGCGCATCCAATACTTCATCATCGTGACGGCCCTTGTCGCTGCGGCGGCAACCGCGGCGGCCGTGCTTCTTCCACCAACCTACTGGGCGCAGGCCACCCTTCTGGTCGAGCCGGCACAGATCCCCGGCCAGCTTGCCCCGCCCACGGTTCAGTCGGCTGCGCTGGAGCAGCTTCAGGTCATGCAGTCCAAGCTGATGACCCGCGCCAACCTGTTGCAGATTGCCAAGGAACAGAAGGCCGTTCGCAATATCGACAGCATGTCGCCGGACGAGATCGTCGAGGCGATGCGCAACCAAACCGTCATCACCAACAAGGCCGGCAAGGAACAGGCGACGGTGATGACCATCGGGTTTTCGGGCCCTTCCGCCAAGGCCACAGCCGAGGTGGTCAACCAGTATGTCACGCTGATCCTGAAGGACAGCGTCGCCACCCGGACAGAAGCCACGCGTGATACGCTGGGGTTCTTCGACCAGGACGTGAAGACGCTGGGCCTGCAACTCGATCAGCTGTCGTCAAGGATCCTGGCCTTCAAGGAACAGAACAAGGACGCGCTGCCCGATACGCTTTCGTTCCGGCTGACCCAGCAGACCGGACTTCAGGACCGGATTACGACAGAAGACCGGAACGTCGGATCCTTGAAGGAAGAGCGCGCGCGCCTGATCGCGATCTTCAACACAACCGGCCAGATCGACGCCGCCAACAGCGCCGCAGCCCAGACCCCGGAGGCGAAGCAACTCGCGCTGCTGCAAGGGCAGTTGCAACAAGCGCTGGCGGTCTATTCGGACGACAACCCGAAGATCAAGATGCTGCGAGCCCAGATCGCCCAGCAGGAAACCATTGTGAAGGCGCAGGTTCCGACCATTGCATCCAGCAACGCGCCCGCAGGATCACCGGCATCGATGCTGGATGTTCAACTCGCATCCATCGATGCGCGGATCGCACAGGCTGAAACCGCACGAGAGCAGCTTTCGGAACAGCTGAAGATCCTGACCGACACCATTGATCGCACACCTGCAAACCAGATCGCCCTGGACGCCCTTAACCGGGATCTGATGAACATCCAGTCGCAATACAACAACGCCGTTGCCAAGCAGTCCCAGGCCGCGGCTGCCGACCGGATCGAGGCGCTGTCGAAGGGCGAGAAGGTCGCGGTCATCGAAGGCGCCTCGGTTCCCGACCGCCCCTTGAAGCCGAAGCGTTTGCTGATCGCCGCAGGGGGGATCGTCGGCGGCATCTTCCTCGGCCTGGGGACCATCCTTCTGATCGAGCTTCTCAACCGTTCGGTCCGTCGGCCCAAGGATCTGGTGAAGGCGTTCGGCATCACCCCGATCGCAACGGTGCCCTATATCCGCACTCCGCATGAAACCGTCGCGCGCCGTTCGATGTTCCTTGCCCTTTTGGGCCTGGCCGTCATTGGCATTCCCGCGCTGATCTACGCGGTGCACATCTACTACCTGCCGCTTGATGTCTTGCTGGCCACAGTGGCTGCCAAGATCGGTATCCGTCTGTAACCCCGCGCCCGGCCCGGACGGAGCAAAATAGGATTTACGCTATGGAAAGACTTGAAGCCGCATTGGCCAAGGCACGGGAAATGCGCCAGTCGGCGCTGGGTCCGCAACCTACGACCGGAAGGGATACCCAGTCTGGGCCAGCACTCGGGGCGGACGTCCTTTGGCATTCTCTGCCGGAGTTCCATCTGGATGAAGAGCGGACGCAGAAATTCCGCATCACCGCGCTGAAGGGCGGCAAGGACGCCGGTCCCTACGACATGCTCCGGTCCCGTACTTTGCGGGCCATGAAGGAAAAGGTATGGCGCCGGCTTGCCGTTACATCGCCCGACCCGGGGTGCGGCAAGACAACGATCTCGATGAACCTGGCCTTCAGCCTGGCGCGACAGAAGGATCTGCGGGTCATGCTGGTGGATCTGGACCTGCGGCGCCCTTCCCTGCTGAAAGCGCTGGGGGGATCGGTGAAGTCCTCCTTCTGGGAAGTGTTGGAGCGTCGAGCCGAATTTGCGGATTGTGCGATGCGCTATGGCGACAACCTTCTGGTTGCGATGAACCGGGGACCGGCGCTGCACCCCGCTGAACTTCTGCAATCGCCCCAGACCATCGCTGTCCTCCATGAGATCGAGGCGCAATGGCGGCCCGACATCATGATCTTCGACATGTCCCCCCTGCTTGCCAGCGACGACAACCTGGGGTTCCTTGGAAACTGCGACAGCGCCCTGTTGGTGACAGCATCGGAAAGCACAACGATGAACAACATCGACCTGTGCGAAAAGGAGCTGGCCAGCCTGACCAATGTGCTGGGCATCGTTCTGAACAAGTGCCGCTATCAGGATGACTCGGTCGGCTACAACTATGGTCATTACTGACCGCCAACCGGCAACGGATAAAAAAGGCCGGGCTTTCGCCCGGCCTTTCTGATTTGCGATCCGCCAGGATCAGGCTTTCTTGCGGCGACGCAGCGCGGCCAGACCGCCCAGACCGCCCGCGAGCAGCAGGCCAGCAGCCGGAACCGGAACCGGAGCAATGCCGACACCAGCCAGCGCGCCGTCGGCGTAGCCATGGGCGTCATTCGAGGCCAGAACGGTGAATTGCACAACGGTCGCCAGGATCGGCGCGAACGTCGCGGCGACGTAACCCGAACCGGTGTGAACCAGGTCGGTGGCAACCAGCTGCACCGAAGTCGTGCCGTCGAAGGTCGCGACGCCGGTTTCGTGGCTGCCGGCGCCCGAAACGAACAGGTCAAGGAAGTAGATCGCGTCGATCAGCGTGGCCTGGCTGAAGGTCAGCGTGATGACTTCCTGCGGCTTGCCCGGGACGGTGGTGACTTCGTCGTCATTCGCGCCAACACCGTAGCCATCGGTCTGGAACGACAGCGGCGAGCCGACCGGCGTCGTCAGGCCATCGAACGCCTGCGAGTTATTCAGCACGCCATTCGCGGTCATGGTCCAGGTGACCGAACCACCCAGGATCGAACCTGTGGTACCGGTCGAAGCGCGGGTAAAGTCGATGACCGAGGCCGAAGCCGCCGAAACACCCAAAGCCAGCGCGACGCCAGCAACACCCGTAGCCAGTTTCTTCAGAGTTACCATTTTCACACCCCTATTTAGTACAGTCGGTAAATTCGCAAACGAACACCTAAACCACTCTAACAGGTTCCGGCCAATTTGAAACACTTGTCTGCCAAAAAAACGCCCCAATTGGACAAGTGCGGGATCGCAGAATCAACCTAAGATTGAGTTTGGTCCATTTTCATTGAACAAAATCCCTGTCTCGGGAGGAACCCGCCGCCGTGACGTCCAATTCCGGCCACATTCTTTAACGCTGTTTCAGCAATGGAAACGCATTGTGTGCGGTCAAGAAATCAGAAATGTGGCCAGATCACCACATTCCCAGTTTGAACGGCGCACCTTCCGCGCGCTCCGCCGTCCCTGGCCGTGCTCTGGGCTAGGACAGAGGGGCGAACTTCCCTAGGGTTGCCGCAAACAGAATCGAAGGTAGCCGAATGCCGGTGCAGTCCGCGGTCATCATCCCTCACTACAACGACACTGTCCGGCTGGAACGCTGTCTTGGTGCATTGATGTCCCAGGACCGGTCCGGGGTCGAGATCGTGGTGGTGGACAACAACTCGACCGAGGACCTTACGGCGGTGCGCCTGCACTTTCCCGATGTTAGGTTCGTGTTCGAACAGCAGAAGGGTGCGGCCCATGCCCGCAACAGGGGCGTGCGGGAAACAACCGCGCCCGATCTTTTCTTCCTGGATGCAGACTGCTTGCCCGCTTCGAATTGGCTCGCCGTGGCGCGACGGGCCGTGCGGCAGTCGGATCTTGTTGGCGGGGCCATTGACGTCTTCGATGAAACTCCACCCCCCAGAAACGGAGCGCAGGCGTTCGAGACGGTCTTCGCCTTCGACTACAAGGACTATATCGAGCGGAAGGGCTTTTCAGTCACCGCCAACCTCTTGACCACGCGCGCCGTTTTCCAGGATGTCGGGAGTTTCATCGATGGACTTTCCGAAGACATGGAGTGGTGTCTGCGCGCCCGCAGCAAGGGCTATCGGATCGTTCTGGCGGAAGATCTGCGCGTGGCTCATCCGACGCGTTCGGACTGGCCAGCGCTGATAAAGAAGTTCCGAAGGATCACCAACGAAAGTTTCGAGCTGAAGCGGTTGGCGGGCGACTCCGTCGGGCTGCGGGCGCAATGGGGCCTCAGGTCAGTGGTGATGCTTCTGAGCCCTTTGGCGCATCTGCCGAAGATCTGGCGCAATCCAAAACTCAACGGATCGGCAGAACGGCTGGCGGCATCCTTGGTGCTGTTTCGCATCCGCTTGGTCCGCGCCAGCTGGATGATCGCGCAAGCCGCGACACTCCGCCATAAGTGAAAGCCCGGCCCCGGGACCGGACTTTCGATATTATAGAAGATCTGGCTCAGCGGCTTTCATATGCACCGATGTCGGGCCCTTTGCCTTTGGGGCGCGGCGCCAACAAGATGTCATCCTTGGGCGCGAACGTCGCAGTGCCCGCATCTGCAGCCGGTGAACCGGTGGTCAGACTGAAGTCGAGGGTCCGAGGCGCAGTAAAATCGCGCGACCAGACCGGTACGATGTTGTTTGTCACCAAGCTGTTGGCAATGGTCGCTGCCAATGGCGCCACTTGGTTTGCGATGTTATTGGCGATTGTGACATCCGAACTGAGCGTGCCATTCTTATGGTGCGTCACCTTTATCCAAGGGTATTTCGAAGTTCCCCCAGTCATGTTCACGACCGTGTTGTTCACAATCTTTGCCCGCCGCGTCCCAGCAACGGTAATACCGTGATAGTGAGACGATACGATCAGATTGTTCTGGACCACCAGATCATCAAACATGCCGTCGAACATTCCAATGCCTTGCAGCTTGCAGCGCAGCGGGTTCGTCGAAGACGAGGTCCATTCGACGATCTTGTTTCCAATAATTTTCAGGCCGGTCTGAACACCCTGACCCGCTTTGCGAGTAACAGGGTCGACAGTGAACGACTGAAAACCATCCGCATGGTTGGCATTGATCTGGAAGCAGTTTTGTAACTTGTTTCCCTGAACAAGTGAATTGTCGCCCAAGGCACGCATTCCGTCGCCGGCGAAGCCATCGACGATGTTGTTCAGGATCGCGCCATTTGCCCCAGTGGTCTGAATTCCGAAGTATACCCCGGTTGCCCGGCTGTTCTGGATGGTGACGTTCGGCCCCTGCAGAAAGAAACCGCTTCGCTGATTTGCAAGCCAGGTGGCCTGCGACCAGTTCATGTAGTTGGCGCTGTCCTTGTAGGCGCGGACGTCCATGTTGTTGAAAGTGATATTGGAAGCATCGGCGTAGCTGCGGACTACCTGGTTGACCGGGTGGTTTTCCGTCAACGCCCACAGCTTCAAGCCCTGGATGATCAGGTTGCTCGACGCCCGGACGGTCATCGATTCGGCGTGGGCGATCTGCCCCGGAACAGGCTCAATCGTTACCGGTGCACTGAAACGTGCATTTCTGATGTTCAGTGCGCCATAGTAACCGCCCATCAGCAGGATGCGGTCACCGGCCTGCACCTTCCCGGATTTAAGCAGTTCATCGACAGAGTTCCACGCCGGCCCAGCGTTGCTGGAGGTCGACTGAACCAGCGTCACGGGCGCGGTGGCGGTCGAAGTCGTGGATGAGGGCGCCGTTGTCGTAGTGGCTCCCGAAGACGTAGTCGTGGTAGCGGTTGTTCCACCGGTGGCCGAGGCTGTTCCGATGGCCTTTTCCGATCCGCTGCGCAGCCACTTGCCTGCGGTGTTGCCGCGTTCGTTCACCGTGGTTCTGAGCCGTTTGGAGAATGCGCGCGGTTTCTCTTCGGTCTCCCTCTCTGTCGACGCCTGAAGATTTACCGCCCCGAGCGGTGTTCCTGCCACCGGGCCCGGTGTGACCGGTTTTACATAGAAATCTGTGGCCCATGCGTTCGTCCCGCAGAGCGCTACGCTACATCCCGCAATCAGCAAGGCGCGGATACCGATCATGGCAGTTCCCTTCTCACAATGTGCCTTGATGCGGAACAATCACAAACTTCGTGGCAAAGGTGGGGCAGAATTGGTGCCAATCATAGACCTATGCGCCGACACTTCCGGGAATGGTGCACAAAAAAGCGCTAAACCTGAACAATAGATCAAATGATGCGCCAGGCATCCAGGAACCAACCACCGAAACTTCATGATCTTGCCTGACTCGTGCCGCTCTCTCAAGTCCCGGAATGTTAACAGTTTTCCGTAAACTTGATCCGGCCACCGCATCGGGCTTGGGTCGAGGCGCCGATCATTCTCGGGCGCGATGCGGCTGAGGCGGCCTGTTACTCGGCGCGAAACCGCACATTCGCCGAATGCCATGCCCTGTTTCTGGAACAAGGATACGAACAATGGATCGATTCTCTGATTTTCCTACGAATCTCGTCGCCCCGGCACGCGATGCAGCCGCCGTGATGCCCAGCGATTCTACAGATCTGCCGCAATTGCCGCGCGCATTATACGTCGGCACGACCGGAAACGTGTCGGTCATCATGGCGGGTGGACAAAGCACCATCTTTGAAAACTGCACAGCGGGCACGGTGCTTCCGGTCCGGGCTGCCCGGGTCAGGGCAACAGGCACGACGGCGGGCGCTCTTGTTGCTCTGTGGTGAAGACAACGAACCGTTGTCTTGGACAAACGAAGGCCGCCGGTTTCGACCGGCGGCCTTCCTTCTTTCAGACCGCATCCACCCCCTGCTTCCAGGGGTCAAGGTTGATGCTGGCCGCAGGTCCGGTCAGCACCTTGTAGGCCGTGGTCACCGGGTCCGAACCGTCCGCGGTCGAGGTCTTCCAGATCGCGATCCGCGTGAAGGTGCCGGTTGTCTGCAGCGTTCCCGTATTCGTTGCCAAAAGGCAAAGCTGCCGCGCCGAAGTCGCGATCAGGCCCGAGTTCGCGCCGATGGAAAAGTTTCCCTCAAGCATTCCGTTGACCCAGAATCGCAGGAACCCCGCCATGAGGTCCACCGACAGGACGATCCGCACCGGGCCGGTCGGCAAAGCATTCGCCAGAGTGACGGTACTGACGAATACCGTATTGGCACTGTCCTTGAAATACAGTCGCGGCTTGCGGGTGTTCAGAATGCTGAAAGTGACATTGCCCCCCGTGGGCGCCAGCGGCTGGCACGATGTGGCGGGCGTGTCGAAGGAGCCTTCGTAGACCGCGGTCAGCCGAGAAACCGATCCCATGGCGACCGGATCAACAAACCGCGGCCCGGAAGCGCCTGTCGCAAAGCTTTGGGCCCCGGCAGGAATGGTATTGGCCAAGATCGCCGCAGAAGGCATCGGACGCAGCGAGATTCCCTCCAGCCCTGCAACGCCCACATTGACGATGGGAAGGTTTTTCCACAATCCGTTCTGGTGATCTTCGGGGCTTTGCAAGGCGCCGGTCGCGCCACCCTCGCCGAAGGTAATCGTGTCGCCGTGAACGAAGCCACCCGCCTTGGTCAACCGCACCCGTCCGGCGACAAGGCGGACATCGGCCGCCGGCGCCCCATTGATCTGAAACCCCGTGACCTCGGACCAATGCGGGAAAGTCGCGGGCAGCGCCGCTTCGCCCCGCGCAATCCGCGTCGTGGTGATCGCGCCGGCCGAGGACCAGACCTCGACATGACTGCCGTCGACCTGCCATTGGCACTGGTCGAATTCCGGCACCGGCCACGACGCAAGTCCGACTGACCGCAGGATGGCGTGTGCTGTCAGCTTCGCCCACCGTGACGTTCCGTCCGCAGTGTTTCCGGCCGGGTGGGTGACATCCGTCCAGCCGCCCGCTCCATCGTCAAATCCGTTGACATAGGTCAGCGGCTCGATGCCGAAGGGCTGGAACATCGTCGCATGGGGGCTGGCGAGCATGGCGCGCCAGCTGGCCCGACAGGCCTGGATCGCCGTCAGGCCGGCGTCGGTCGCGCCGCCCACCAGGTGCGTCGCGTCCTGCAGGTCGTAGGTGACATCAAAGCGGTGCGGCCCGTAGGGCACCCATTTGGTCTTCTGGTAATCGTAAAGCTCTCCGAACCAGTGGTCCGCGTGATAGCTGCCCCCCGGATAGCTGATCGTGCCGGGGATCGTGACAGGCGTCCCGGAAAGGGTCTTGCCCGAAAACAGCGGAAACAACGCCTCGCCGTAGTTCGCAGCCAGCGCCCGGGGTGAGGCAAACCAGGACATCGCGGCGATGCCGACCGACTGGCCGTCGGCGCAGGCGAAATCATGCAGCGCCTTGTCCGCCGCCCAGGATCGCCCGCTTTGCCCGTCATCGACCAGATCGCGTGGATCGGTTCCCGGCACCGAATGGAAGATCACCGCGAACTTCTCCCCCGGTCGTGCCGCGATAAGCGTATTCGCCAGCGTCGCGGCGGCGGCGGTCTGCGGAGTCGCTGTCGTCACAAAGGCACGCGCCGGGGTCGAGGCTGCGCCCGTGATGATCTGCACCGCCTCAGGATCAAGAACTGCGGGCGCCGCAGTATTGTTGTAGAAGGTCGAAAGAATCCGCTCGACCTCGGACTGGCCCCAGATGGCAAGGATATGCCCCACCCCGAACCGGGTGGCCGACTGGGCCTTGATGCCCTGCTTTTCCTTCAGACGCGCCTCGATGCGGTACCAGGACGCGGAACGCGGCGCAGTCACGGTGCCCGACCATGTGCCTTCGGGTCCGATCAGCGCCAGGTCACTCCAGACGGTGCTTCCGGCGCCGCCATCATCTGTCGTGGCCGCCCGGATCTGCACCGTGAATCCAGGAGTGCCAGATCCCGAGGCAGGAACCACCGCTGTCGTCCGGCCAAAGGCGGCACCGCTGTCGAACAGGCTCCGGTCGCGGGACATCGGCGCGACGAAGATGGTTTCGCTGGGGGGCAAAACCGTGGTCGTGGCGGGCCGCAACGACCGAAGGCCAAGAGAGGAAAGGTGGATCATGAGGCGCCTCTTCAGAATGACGGCCCCGGGACCGGGCCCTGCCCCATTCCGCTGCGCGTCAGGTTGCACCCGGCCTGCGGGTGAACACTCGGCCTTTGCCAAGGCCCTGCTCTGCCGGCCGGTTGCCCATGACGATAAGGGCGCAGGTTCGTCGTTGCCGTCGCGCCGGTGCAGGCGTCCGGTCAGGTCAGGGCTTCGTTACGCCGTCAGGTGCCGCAGTCTTTGCCGTAGCGACCACCGATCAACCGGCCCAGCACCGGCAAGGCAATGGCCGCCTCTGCCTCCGGGTCGGGATGCGAACCATCTCCACCAACGGCGCCCCAACGCGGCCAGAGATCCGCGAGCCCGCTGCCAGTTTCCGCAGCCAACGCGCGATACGACAAATAATAGTCCGCAAGCCGCGGGCGTTGTAGCGACCGCCACCCCCAAGCGACCGGATTCGTCGTCATCAACAAAAGGGCCGGAGCCGCCGGTCCGCCGGTCAGTCGTCCGATCAATTCCAGATGCCGCGCATAAGAACTGTCGCGCGAAAGACCATCGAACAGGTCCGCATCATTGATCGCAAACTCGATGACGACGATATCGGGTTTCGCCTCTAGCACCCTGCCCACTTGCCCAAGTGCCCAGTCAGAGCCCGCGCCGGGTTTGGCAATCCGTTCAACCGTAACCGGATGGTCGAGACACGCCGCCAGCGCCGTCGCCAGACGCTCGGGCCAGAAGGAACGCGCGGTCAGGCTTGTTCCGAAGGCAATGATGCGAAGCGGCCTGTCCGGCAGGGCCGCCTTGGCCAAGGGCCGATCCTCGGACAAGGGCATCTGCTGCGGCGATCGGCCCAGGAACCAGATCCCCAGCGCACCGACCAACAGCAGGACGGCGGCCAGCAGGACCACCATCCGTTTCAGGTGAGCCCCTGTTCAGCCAGCGCAGATTCGGTCGCATCCGCTGTCAGGAAACGGCCGTACTCACCCACCTCGATGTCGCTGCGTATGATCTTTGCCGGATTTCCCGCCACAAGGGACCGCGGCGGCACCGATTTCGTGACCACCGACCCAGCCCCGACGACACAATTGTCGCCGATCTCAACCCCCGGGAGGATCAGGCTGCTTCCGCCGATGAAGCAGTTCGCGCCAATCCGGGTATGCAGGTAAAGCCCCCGGGTCCTGTCATGGGTCAGGATCCGACTGTCAAAGGCGATGTAGGAATGCGGACCGACATGGATCCCGATGGGGAAAGTCCGGTCGAATTTCGCCGAGAGGGAAAACTGCACCGTGGGATGGATGTCCATCTTCCAGAACCGCCGGTACCAGGCCCGCCTGGTATCGATCAGCAGGTTCCGCACGAAGGCAAGCTTGTTCAGCCCCCGCTTCCTTGCCTTCTTGTAAGGCTGCTGCGACGAATTGGAATCGGTTGTTGCCTCTCTCATGCGATGTTAGTAGGTCGTGCAGATCATTCTGTAAACCCCGGCCCTTTTCCTTTGCAAAATCAGCAGTTTACGAAAAGACCATTGGCAGGACAGACCCGGCGGACGTAATTGTGACATGATCAAAATGCACGATGCGTGATACTGTAGCTTCCAGTACCATAACAGAGAGTTCCCCGTGATTGCAGTGACAACCAAAACCGTTGCACCTCTGACCGGGTCGGTTGGATCTCCGGCTGCGTTAGTAGGACGCTTACCTCTTCCCGTAATGATCTACCTGGCAAGTGTTGTCATTCAGATCCAGGTCCAATTGGGTCCGATATTGATGACCAACCTGCGCTTGATCTTGATTGTGATGATGGTGCCCATGGCCGCCCGACTGTTTTCGGGAAATTTTGGTAAAGTCAATTTGGTGGATATCCTTTTCATATCTCATTCGATGTGGATGCTGGTCGCGATTGGGGTTAACAATCCGACCCGAGCCATAGAAAGCGTCGGTTCGACCTCCGTCGAGTTTCTGGGAGGATATCTTCTTGGTCGAACCTACATACGCGATAAGGAAACGTTCATCGCGACAATCAAGTTCATCATTACGATGGTAATTTTTTCTCTTCCGTTTGCGATTCAGGAAGCACTGACGGGTGTTGCACTCATTCCAAAACTGATTTCATCTATACCTGGACTCGACTCCGTGAATCAGGTTGACATCGCAAAACGCATGGGTCTTGAACGCGTACAGAATACTTTTGCGCACCCGATACATTATGGGCTTTTTGTCTCTTCGGCTGTCTCATTTTCGCTGATCGGACTAAAGGGAGTTATCAGGGAAAGTCGGCGCATCTTTTCTATAATCACAGCAGCAGTATGCATATTTTTGTCACTATCTAGTGGCGCTTTGCTTTCCGGTGTTCTCCAAGCCGGCCTTTGCGCCTGGGCTTGGGTTTTCCGCAACGTGAAGACAAGATGGTGGATTTTTATGGGCCTTCTTGCGGTAGCTTACGTTGCAGTAGACCTTATGTCGAATCGCTCTCCTATCAAAGTCCTAATGAGTTACGCAACGTTCTCAACCCATAATGCCTACTATAGAAGTATCATCTTCGAATGGGGCATGATGAATGTTTGGCAGAATCCTATTTTTGGCCTGGGGTTCCGTGATTGGATTCGTCCGTGGTACATGCGTAGTGGAACCATGGACAACTTCTGGCTTGTGATGGCTGTGCGCTATGGCATTCCGGGCTTCTTGCTTATCGCTTCCGGTTATCTCTTTGCACTGATCAAGGTCGGGCGTCGCGATCTTTCTGCTGATCCGGTAATTGTGCGGCTTCGACTTGCATGGATGATTACTTTTCTTGGGCTTAGCTTCACTCTTTGCACGGTACACATCTGGACTTCGGCTTATTCGTATGTATTTTTCCTTCTCGGTGCGGGATTATGGATGGCAGACACGCAGATCAATACCTTAGCGGTTGCCCAGGCTCCGCAAGAAAGCTTGCGTCCCCCTGTTCGCTACAGCAGGGGCTTCTCTCCGGCATCGGCGACAAGGACTGTGGCTCAGAAGTCCGAAAATGGCCAAAGCCGAGGAGAGATCCGCTTCAGTCGCTTCCCCACCAGCGACACCTGACGGAGCATGCCGTTCCGCTTCACAAATCGACTGTATGAACGTCTGCAGCAGCAGAGACCGTCACCCGGAAGATTTCCGCCGATGTCACTCGAACAAATGCTGCAGGTGCAAATTCTCTGGACATATTGCCGGCTTCGTGTGTCTAACCTCTGCGACTGTTCCTACAAATTGCAGAGTCGATCAATTTGAATGCCTGGTTCCAGCGTTAGAGTCCTGTATTCCCTGCCTTGCTCGGCAGGTGGCGTCGGGAATGCCTGCACGGGTATTCTGGCGGGCGCAGCAGCTTGCGGATACCAAACCAGCCTCCACACTCCGCGCCTGGACCTCAAAATGCCGAAGGAGGCAGATGTCCGGCCGGTCCTGCCTCGCTTCCTTCCATCCTTCGGCTACTCGCAAATTCAGCGCTGGATCGATCCGGTCCTGAACCGTCGATTCGTCAGCTCCATCCAGGACGGGGATATCGCTCACATCTGGCCCGCCGCACCTTTGGAGCTTTATGACAAGCTTATGGCCCGTGGTGTGACGATCATCGGTGAGGCGGTGAACACCCTCATGGATCATGCGAAGGTGATCCTTGACGCCGAGTACGACAAGCTGGGCATGCCGCCACAGCACGGCATCACGGCTGAACGGATCAGAAACCAGTACGAACGCTACAACCGCTGTGCGGCGATCTTTTCGCCAAGCGCGGGAACCGAGGCCGCCTTCGCGGGCACCGTCTTTGCCGGTCGCACCCTTGAAACCAGCTACGGAGCCTGGGTGCCGAAGACCCGTCCGACCCGCCCCGTGAAAGAGCCGGGCGCCCCGGTGCGCGTGCTGTTCGGTGGAAGCCCCAATGTGCGCAAGGGCATCCACAAGGTTCTGGACGCTTGGCCAGGTCTGCCCCGCACGATCGAACTGAGGCTGCTCGGATCGGTTGAACGTTCGATTGCCGATCGCTACGCCGACATTCTGAACATGCCCAACGTCACGCATGGCGGCTTTTCGGCGGACCTTCCCGGCGAATACCGCGCCGCGGATCTGATCCTTCTTCCCTCGCTTGAAGAAGGCGATCCGCTGATGACCTATGAAGCCTGCGCCGCAGGTCTGCCGATGATCGCAAGCCCGATGGGCGCGGGCCGCATCGGGTCGGATACAGGCTGTATCAGTCTTCTGTCCACCGGGACCGTGGACGAGCTGCGCGACCGGATCATGACCCTCGCCGCCGATGCCGACCAACGTCAGACGCTTGCCGACCATGCCTGGGAGGCGGTGCAGAACTACGATTGGGCCAAGGTCGCCGACCGGCGCTATCACCAGCTGGAAGTGCTGATGAAACGTTCCTTCCGTCAGGATACGCCGAAGTGGTCCAATCCGCGCGAGGCCGCCAGTTCCGTCTGACGCTGGCGTTCGCGGAAACGGGCGCGATCCGCATCGGAATATTCATCCCGGCATTGCGGGCAGCAAACGCCTTCCTCATAGACCGGATCTGCCCGATGTTCTTCTGTCAGCGGCCGCCGGCACGCATGGCAAAGCATCAAGTCGCCCTGCCGCAGCCCGTGGCCGACGCTGACCCTTTGATCGAAGACGAAGCACTGGCCCTGCCAGGTCGAGGCCTCTTCGGGCATCTCTTCAAGATATTTCAGGATGCCGCCCTGCAGGTGGAAGACCTCCTCCACACCCTGTTGCAGGAGAAAGTTGGTGGATTTCTCGCAGCGGATGCCTCCGGTGCAGAACATCGCGATGCGTTTGTTGTGGAACCGCTCGGCGTTCTGCGCCCACCAGGCCGGAAAATCGCGGAAGGTGCGCGTGCCGGGGTCGATCGCGCCTTCGAAGGTGCCGATGGCGACCTCGTAGTCGTTGCGGGTGTCGATGACCGCAACATCGGGCTGGCGGATCAGGTCGTTCCAGTCCTGCGGCGCCACATAGCGCCCAACCGCCCGGCGCGGGTCGATATCCGGTTGACCCATCGTCACGATTTCTGCCTTCAGCCGCACCTTCATCCGCCCGAAGGGCATCTGGTCCGCAGTGGCTTCCTTCCATTCCAGATCGGCGCACCCCGGCAGACTGCGGATATGGGCAAGCACACGGTCGATCCCCGCGCGGGGTCCAGCGATGGTGCCGTTGATACCTTCGCGCGCCAGCAAAAGCGTGCCGCGAACCCCTTCCGCCAGACACAGGTCCAGAAGCGGCTGGCGAAGCGCCGCCGGATCGGCGAACGGAGTGAAGTGATAAAGCGCGGCGACGATCTGCATGGGTGTCCCGATACGCCTTCTGTCCGGCGAATGAAAGCGCCTCAGCCTTCGGCGGTGGCCAACGCCAGGCCATCGACAACGGCAGTGAAGACTTCGGAATATTCAAACCCGGCGTTCTGGAACCGCACGCGCATCAGCCGGTCGAGCACCCCGATCAGGCTCGACCCGCCGACGAACACCACGCGGTCCACTGCGTCTTCGGCCACCCCGGCCATTTCTGCGGTATCCGAGGCCGCCTGTCCGATACGTTCCACCATCGGCCAGAGGCCCGTCATCAGGTCGGCTTCGGAAAGCGGCGGCTGCAATCCGGGTTCGATGACGGACAGGTTGATCTCTCCCATCCCCGACCCGTTCGCGGTGATTTTCGCGGCTTCGACCATGAAGGCCAGGTCATGGCCCAGATGCATCTCAAGCACGGTGACCAGGCGCTGCATGCGATAGGGATCGACCGCCAGCTTCAGCATCTGCCGCGCATCGCGCAGGCTGTCCGCGCCATAGACGAAAGCGATCTTTTCCCAGGATGCCAGATCCAGATACAGCGACGGGGGAACGCTGTTGCGGCCCTTTCCCAAGAGGTTCCTCAATTCGCCGCCCATGCCCAGCAAAGGCATCACATGCGCAAGGCTCAGCGCCTTGTCGAAATCGGTGCCGCCGATCCGGACGCCATGCGAGGCAAGGACTTTCATCTTGCCGCCGTTGCTTTGAAACAGCGTGAAGTCCGAAGTGCCGCCGCCGATGTCAACGATCAGGCTCAGTCCATCGGTGGCACCGGCGGCCAGGGCGGCGGCCTCCGGTTCCGCCAGAAAGCGGACGGTCTCGAACCCCGCCATCGCGTAGCATTCGGCCAGATCCGCCGCCGCCTGCGCATCGCGCCCTGCATCCGCCGAATGGAAATGCACGGGCCGCCCCGCCACGACCGATCGCACCTCGGCCCCCAGATCGGCAGAGGCACGGGCGCGGACCTCGGCCAGAAACCGCGCCACGACGTCCAGAAGCGTGAGCCGTTCGTTCAGGAACGTCCGCCGTTCCCGCGCCAAAGGCGTTCCCAGCACGCTTTTCAGCGCCCGCATGAACCGGCCATCGCGGCCGTCGATCAGCGCCGAAACCGCATCGCGACCGTAGTAGGTATGGCGGGATGCGTAGTCCAGAAAGATCGCCGTAGGCAGCGTTTCCTGCCCCGGCTCCAGCGCGATGATCCGCGGGCGGCCCTGTTCCAGAACCGCCGCCGCGGTGTTCGATGTGCCGAAGTCGATGCCGATCGCCGGGCCGGTCATGGGAACACCTTTGGATAGAAAGCCCCGCGATTTAGCAAGCACCGGGGCCCTAGACAAGCCATGCCGGGCATTGACCGCCCCCGCCGCGCTGCTTACCGATTGTCAGGTGCAGTGGAGGAACCGCGATGCGCCCGGAACACGAAGCCCTCATCGTGGTCGACATCCAGAACGACTTCTGCCCCGGCGGCCTGCTGGCGGTGGCCGATGGCGATGCGATCATCCCGCGCGTCAATGCGCTGATGGAGGATTTCGCGGTCCGCGTACTGACGCAGGACTGGCACCCGGCGAATCACCTGTCCTTCGCCGCGAACCACCCCGGCGCGCAGCCTTTCAGCCTGATGCAGATGCCGTATGGCCCGCAGGTTCTATGGCCCGTTCATTGCGTGCAAGGGACGGAAGGCGCCGCTTTCCACGCCGCCTTGCGCACCGATCCCGCCGACCTGGTGATCCGAAAGGGCTTTCGGCCACAGATCGACAGCTATTCGGCCTTTTTCGAGAATGATCACACCACCCCCACCGGCCTTGAAGGCTACCTGCGCAATCGGGGCGTGACCCATCTGACGCTCGTGGGCCTCGCCACCGATTTCTGCGTTGCCTATTCGGCCATCGACGCCGCCCGGCTGGGTTTCACCGTCACGGTGCTGGAAGGCGCCTGCCGCGCCATCGACCTGAACGGCTCGCTTGCGCAGGCACAGGCCGACATGCGCGCCGCCGGCGTCACGCTGAAGGAATGATCCATGGATATCGCCGCCCGCGTCTATGACCACACCTGGAAGATCGACCCCATCGTGCGGTCGCTGGTCGATGACGATTTCTACAAGCTCTTGATGTGCCAGTCGATCTTCCGCAACCGGCCCGACACCAACGTCCGCTTCAGCCTGATCAACCGCACCACCCGCATACGGATCGCCGACATCATCCCTGAAGAGGATCTGCGCGCCCAGCTGGACCACGTCCGGTCGCTGTCCCTGACACGGGGCGAAAGCACCTGGCTGCGCGGGAATACCTTCTACGGCAAGCGCCAGATGTTCCGCCCGAATTTCATGGAGTGGTTCGAGAATTTCCGCCTGCCGCCCTATCAGCTTGATGTCCGCGACGGGCAATATGAACTGACCTTCGAAGGCAAGTGGCCCGAGGTCATGCTGTGGGAAATCCCGGCCCTTGCGATCATCATGGAGCTGCGGTCCCGGGCCGTCATGCGCCATATGGGCCGGTTCGAATTGCAGGTGCTTTACGCCCGCGCCATGACCCGCGTCTGGGAAAAGATCGAACGGCTGCGCAAGATCAAGGGTCTGAAGATCGCCGATTTCGGCACCAGGCGGCGGCATTCCTACCTGTGGCAGGACTGGTGTGTGCAGGCGATGATCGAAGGGCTTGGCGATGCCTTCACCGGCACCTCGAACTGCCTGATCGCCATGCGCCGCAACATCGAGGCCATCGGCACCAATGCCCATGAACTGCCGATGGTCTATTCGGCCCTTGCCGACAGCGACGCCGAGCTTTTGCAGGCCCCCTACGACGTTCTGGCCGATTGGCATGACGAACACGAAGGCAACCTGCGGATCATCCTGCCGGACACCTACGGCACCGCCGGTTTTCTGAAACGCGCCCCCGACTGGCTGGCGAAATGGACCGGCATCCGCATCGACAGCGGCGACCCCGTGGCGGGAACAGAGCTGGCGATCGACTGGTGGAAATCGCACGGCGAAGACCCGCGCGAAAAGCTGGTGATCTTTTCGGACGGTTTGGACGTGGACGAGATCGAATCCCTCCATGCCCGCTTCGCCAACCGCGTGAAGGTCAGCTTTGGCTGGGGAACGCTGCTGACCAACGATTTCCGCGGTCTGGCCCCCGACAATGCTCTGGAACCGCTGAGCCTTGTCTGCAAGGCCGTCAGCGCCGACGGACGCCCGACGGTGAAGCTGTCGGACAACCCGACCAAGGCGCTTGGCCCGGCGGCCGAGATCGAACGCTACAAGCGCGTCTTCGGCGTTGGCGATCAGGCGGCGCAGGCGGTGGTCGTCTGACCACCGCCCCAAGGCTCAGGCCGTGCGGAACACCCGGTAGATCGCCGGGATCACCAGCACCGTCAGCAGGGTCGAACTGAGCAAGCCGAACAGCAGCGAAATCGCCAGCCCCTGGAAGATCGGATCGGCCAGGATCACCACCGCGCCGATCATCGCCGCGATGGCCGTCAGCAGGATCGGCTTGAACCGGATCGCGCCGGCCTCGATCAGCGTCTGCACGGTCGGCCTTGTGCCGGGGCTAGAATGGCGGATGAAGTCCACCAGCAGGATCGAGTTCCGCACGATGATCCCCGCCAGCGCGATGAAACCGATCATCGACGTGGCTGAAAAGGGCGCACCGAACAGCCAGTGGCCGAGCATGATTCCAAGGAAGGTAAGCGGGATCGGCGTCAGGATCACCAGCGGCAGCTTGAACGATCCGAACTGCGCCACGACAAGGATGTAGATCCCCAGCATCGCGACGCCGAAAGCGGCGCCCATGTCGCGGAAAGTGACATAGGTCACTTCCCATTCGCCGTCCCACAGAAGCGTGACGCGGCTTTCGTCGTCCGGCTGGCCATGCAGCGCGATCTCTGGCTTGCCGCCGTCCGTCCAATCCATCTTCTCAAGCTGGTCCGAAACGCCCAGCATCCCGTAAAGCGGCGCCTCGAAGGTGCCGGCCAGATCGGCAGTGATCATTTCCGCCGCGCGGCCATTGTGCCGGAAGATCGGGTAGGACGCCTTTTCCTCAGCCACCCGCACCACATCGCCCAACTCGACCACGCCCCGCGCCCCCGGCAGGACGTTCGCTGGGATCGGAGTGGTCAGGAAGGTTTCATCCAGAACCTTCGATCCCTTGTCCCGGGCGATCTGCAACGGGATAGGGTAGCGGCCTTCGCCCCGGTGGGAATAGCCGACCGTCTGGCCGCCGTTCAGGATGGCCAGCGTGTCAAATACATCTTGCTCCTGAACCCCGAAGAACTCCAGATCGTCGGTCGAGATCGTGGCCCGCAACCGACGCGGCTGTTCGCCGTAGCTGTCATCGACATCGACGATGAAGGGCACCGCCTTGAAGGCCTGTTTGACCTTCTCGGCCGCCGCCCGCCGCGTTTGGGCATCGGGGCCGTAGACCTCGGCCAGAAGGGTGGCCATCACCGGCGGGCCGGGGGGCGGCTCGACCGTCTTCAGGCTGGTGCCCGGCGGAACCGGGATTTCTGCCAGCCGCTGCCGCAGGTCCAGCGCAACGTCATGGCTCGCGCGGTCACGGTCGGCCTTCGGCGTCAGGTTCAGCTGCACTTCGCCCAGTTGCGGTTCCTGCCGGATGAAGTAGTGCCGAACCAACCCGTTGAAGTTGAAGGGCGCCGGTGTTCCCGCATGGGTCTGCACCGCCATCACCTCAGGCAGGCCCAGCGCGACCCGCGCCACATCCTGCGCCACGCGGTCGGTGTCTTCGACCGAGGCGCCTTCGGGCAGGTCGATCATCACCGCCAGCTCGGACTTGTTGTCGAAGGGCAGCAGCTTGACCGTCACATGCTTGGTGTAAAGCAGGCTGAGTGAGCCGAAAGAAAGCGCCGCAATGACCAGCAGGAAGGTCAGGCTGCGCCCCTTGGTCTTCAGGATCGGCCGCGCCGCATGGCCGAAGATCCGGCCGAGCGCACCGCCCGGAAGCTCGCCTTCCGCATGGGCGCCGTGGCCGGTCATCTTGGCCTTTCCGGCGATCTTCACCATCAGCCAGGGGGTGATGATCACCGCGACGAAGAAGGAAAAGATCATCGCCGCGCTGGCATTGGCGGGAATCGGGCTCATGTAGGGGCCCATCATGCCGGAAACGAACAGCATCGGCAGCAGCGCCGCGACGACGGTCAGCGTGGCCACGATGGTGGGGTTGCCCACCTCGGCCACCGCGTCGATGGCGGCTTCGCGTCGGCTTCGGCCATCGCCCATCACCCAGTGGCGGGCGATATTCTCGATCACCACGATGGCGTCATCGACAAGGATGCCGATGGAAAAGATCAGCGCGAACAGGCTCACGCGGTTCAGCGTGTAACCCATGATCCAGGCCGAAAACAGCGTCAGAAGGATCGTCACCGGGATCACGATGGCAACAACGATGCTTTCGCGCCAGCCGATGGCCAAAAACACCAGACCGATGATCGACACGGTTGCAAGGCCCAGATGGAACAGCAGTTCATTGGCCTTTTCGCTGGCGGTTTCGCCGTAATCGCGCGTCACCGTCATGGTGACGTTTTCCGGGATCAACGTGCCATGCAGCGCCTCGATCCGGTGCAGCGCCGCTTCGGCCACCACCACCGCATTCGCGCCCGCACGTTTGGCGACCGCAAGCGTGACCGCGGGCACCCGCTCAACCGCGCCATTGGCGCCTTTGCGGACCATGCTGACGATATGTTCCGACGTATCGGGAACGAAGCTCACATCCGCCACATCGGCCACATAGACCGGCCGACCGTCGCGCGTCGTCAACAGCAGGTCCGCCACTTCGGCCGGTGCGGTCAGGGTCTGCCCGGCCACCAGGTCGATCTGCTGGCCGCCGTCGCGCAGCTTGCCGGTGTTCAGGGTGCGGTTGGCCTGCTGGACCTTCCCGGCAAGCTGCTGGAGCGTCACGCCATACAGCGCCAGCTTGTCCGGGTCGGGCGTGATGCGGATCGCTTCGGTCACGTCGCCTGCCAGATAGGTCTGGCCCACGTTTTCCGTCTTTGCGACCTCGGCCTGCACCAGCCTGGCGATGCGGGTCAGGTCATTGGCCGGAACCGCCCGGCCATCCGCGCCCGCGAACGTGAGCGTCAGAATCGCCACATCGTCGATGCCGCGCCCGATGATCAGCGGTTCGGGAATACCCACCGGAATCCGGTTCAGGTTGGCGCGGACCTTTTCATGGATGCGCAGAATCGCGTTTTCCGAACTGGTGCCGACCTCGAACCGCGCGGTGACCATCGCCGCATCATCGCGGGTCGAGGAATAGACGTGTTCGACCCCGTTGATCCCCTTGACGATGACCTCAAGCGGCTCGGTCACCAGCTTCACCGCATCCTCGGCGCCAAGTCCCGGGGCCTGGACGTGGATATCGACCATCGGCACGGAAATCTGCGGTTCTTCCTCGCGCGGCAGCGCGGTCAGCGCCACCAGACCGGCGGCCAGCGCCGCCAGAATGAACAGCGGCGTCAGCGCCGAAGCGATGAAGGCACGGGTGAGCGCCCCGGCAATGCCCAGGGCATGTCGAACGGGATGATCGGTCATTTCTGCCCCGCCAGATCGTCGCCGGCTTGAAGCCCGGACAGAACCTCGACCATCTCTTGCCCGTCGATCCTATGGCGCGGGCCGGGAACGATGGTGCGCATCTGCGGCCCGTCGGGCGTTGTGATTTCAACCGCGTCCAGTCCGGCGTTGGTCTTCACCAGCCCGGCGGGCACCAGAAGCGCCTTGCGCGTGCCGACCGGCAACCGCACCAATACCCGCGCGTCGTAGAACCGATCCGGCAGGCTTGCGACATCGACATCGGCCAGAACGCGGCCGTTTTCGATCAGCGGATAGATCTTGGCAAGCTTGCCGGTCCCCGCCGTATCGCCCTGTTCGATCTGGATCTCCGCGCCTTCCTTCAAGCCGGTCGCATGACGTTCCGGCACCGCAAGGCGCAGGAAGATCCCGCCGCCGCCGACCGAGGCGATTTCTTCCCCCGGCATCACCACTGCACCGGTTGCCGACGGCACCGACAGCACCCGTCCGGCAATCGGCGCCAGAACCGCGCCTTCGGCTGCCTGCTGTTCGATGACGCGGCGATCCGCGCGCGAAGCCTCGATCTGGCCGCTCAGGACATCGACCTGCGTGCGCAGGGCATCAAGCCGCTGCACCGTCGTCACACCCCGCGCCTGAAGCTCTTCCCCGCGTTTCAGCTCGGCGCGGGCGTTTTCGATTTGGGCGTTCAGACTGTCGAGACGCGCATCGGTGGCCGAAAGCTGGAAGGCCAGCTTTTCGTCGATCACCTGCGCCAGCACCTGCCCCGCTTTGACATCATCGCCTTCCGACACCTTCAGATCGACCAGCGTCCCGCCAAGCCGCGCCCGCGCGGGTATGCGGTTGCGGGATTCGATGCGGCCATAGACGGCTTTCCATTCCGTCACCTCGACCGGCTGGACCGGCGCGGCGGTGGCGGCAAGCGGAAGCGCCAGCGCAGCCAGAAGGATCATCAGGTGTTTCTGCACGATCTCGACCTCTCAAGCGGCAAAGGGGCCAGCGCCCGAAATACATTCCTGAACTTGAATATGTTTGCTCACGCAAGATTGTCAAGCCGCAGTCCCTGCCGACTGTGGCGCAAAGATCGGCGGTTGGAAACTCCTCAGGCGTCGAGGTTTTCGACAAAAAGCGCGTTCGACTGGATGAAATCGCGCCGCGGCTCGACGACGTCGCCCATCAGCTTGGTGAAGATGTCGTCGGCCTCGGTCACGTCATCGACCTTGACCTGCACCAGCGTCCGCACGACCGGGTCCAGCGTGGTTTCCCAAAGCTGTTCCGGGTTCATCTCGCCCAAACCCTTGTAGCGTTGCAGCGACAGGCCCTTTTCGCCTTCCTGCAGGATTGCGTTCAACAGGTCCACCGGACCGTTGATCTTCTGTTCGCGGTCCTTGCGGACCAGCGTCGCGACATCGCCATAGGTTTCCTGAAGCATCTGGGTATAGGTCGACAACCGCCGCGCCTCACCGGACCGCAGGACCTGACCATCGAGCGTCCGCACCTCTTCGACGCCGCGAAGAACGCGCGAGAAACGCAGTCCGTGGTCCTGGGTCGGGCGGCCGTTCCAGCCCTGTTCGTATTCCAGCGCGCATTGGTTCAGGCGTCTGGCCACCGCATCGGCCACCCCCTGCGCATCGGCATCCACGCGGCCCGGAACCAGCGCCCCGGCGATTGCCGCCTGTTCGACGATATGCGTCGAATAATGCGTCGGGAAAGCGCCAAGGATCTTGCGGGCCTCGCGCGCGCTGTCCACCAGCCGCGTCAGGTCGGCGCCGCTGATGCTTTCGCCCGAACCAAGGCGCAGGATCGCGCCATCGACGCCCTGATGGATCAGGTAGTCGTCCAGCGCCGCCTGATCCTTCAGATAGACCTCGGACTTGCCGCGCGCGACTTTGTAAAGCGGCGGCTCGGCGATATAAAGGTGGCCCGCGTCGATCAGGTCGGGCATCTGCCGGAAGAAGAAGGTCAGCAGGAGCGTGCGGATATGCGCGCCGTCCACGTCGGC